>JBOFCS010000070.1:0-10795 GCA_051646185.1 Mycobacteriaceae bacterium
CAAGCGGGATGCTGCGGTACTTGTAGCTGAGTCAATTGATGTGACGCTTCCCTCGACTCGGCAACCACTAGGTGCCAGGCATCCGATCTCCATTATTTCAGAGCAAATCGAAGACGTATTTGTGGCAATGGGCTGGGAAGTGGCTGAAGGGCCGGAAGTGGAGACTGAGCACTTCAACTTTGATGCGCTTAATTTCTTACCGGATCATCCTGCTCGCACCATGCAAGATACTTTTCACATTGCTCCAGAGGGTTCTCGCCAGGTACTGCGTACCCATACTTCCCCGGTACAGGTACGCAGTATGTTGAGTCGTCAGGTACCTATCTATGTGGTTTGTCCCGGTCGGACTTTCCGGACCGATGAACTTGATGCCACGCACACTCCAGTATTTTCGCAAGTTGAGGGACTCGCTGTGGACAAGGGCTTAACCATGGCCAATCTGAGGGGTATTCTTGACGCTTTTGCTCAGGCTCTCTTTGGTTCGCAAACGCGTACTCGGATGCGGCCTAATTATTTTCCTTTCACCGAACCTTCTGCAGAGGTGGACGTGTGGTTCCCTGGCAAAAAGGGTGGAGCTGGTTGGGTGGAATGGGGTGGTTGTGGGATGGTTAATCCAAATGTATTGAAGGCCAGTGGTATTGATCCTGATATCTATTCTGGATTTGCTTTTGGGATGGGTCTTGAGCGTACTTTGCAGTTCCGTAACGGCATTTCAGACATGCGGGACATTGTTGAAGGTGATGTGCGTTTTAGTTTGCCATTTGGGGCCCAGGCCTAAGTTTGCGACAAAGTTATTTATTTCCCGATTACTACAAATATTGTTGAAAAGAGCTGAGAAGACGTGAGAGTTCCACAGTCCTGGCTAAGTGAAGTTCTTCATAAGGCTGCTCCGCAGTGGCAGGTTAGTGCTGAGGAGCTTGATGCAGGTTTTGTGCGTGTTGGGCTTGAGGTTGAAGAATTAACATCACTGGCGAACGTGGCTGGTCCACTAAAAGTTGGGCGAGTTGTGGAAATTGAGCAGCTCGAAGGTTTCAAGAAGCCGGTTAGGCTTTGTCAGATTGATGTGGGGGAGGAAACCCCCCGCGAGATTGTCTGTGGTGCACAGAACTTCGCAGTAGATGACCTGGTGGTAGCAGCTTTGCCTGGGGCTGTTTTGCCCGGAGATTTTGTGATTTCTCCGCGTAAAACTTATGGCCAGACTTCAGATGGAATGATTTGTTCTGTTTCTGAACTTGGCTTAGGCAAAGATCATTCGGGAATTTTAGTATTAGCCGCCGGTACCGCTGAGCCAGGCGCGGATGCCATCGAGGTACTGGGGCTTAACGAGAGTGTCATTGAGTTAAACATTACCCCAGACCGAGGGTACTGCTTTTCAGTTCGGGGTTTGACTCGGGAGTTGGCTTGCGGGTTTGATTTACCATTTGTGGATCCAGCTATAGTTTCTGGGTGCGAAAGCAAATCTGCCGCATGGGAAATTGATATCAAGCCTGAATCTTCCGTTACCCGCTTTGCGCTGCGTAAAGTCACTGGCATTGATTCTCAGGCTCGGTCGCCGTGGTGGATGCAACGCCGACTGCTCCTGGCTGGGATACGCCCTATCTCGCCGGCAGTGGATGTTACTAACTATGTTCTGCTAGAACTAGGGCAGCCATTACATGCTTTTGATGCAGAAAAGGTACAGGGCCCTTTGGTTGTCCGGCGGGCTTTGAATGGTGAAACCCTTACCACGCTTGATGGGGTAGAACGGGTACTGCATAGCGATGATGTTGTTATTTCCGATGATTCAGGTGTGATTTCTCTTGCAGGGGTGATGGGTGGGGCAAGTACTGAAGTGGGTGGCGCTACAACTGAGGTATTGCTTGAGGCGGCAACCTGGGACCCGCTGAGTATCTTCAAAACTGCACGGCGGCATAAGCTTTCCAGCGAAGCAAGTAAAAGATTTGAGCGATCAGTCGATCCTGCTATTGCAGTGGCTGCTCTTGATCGGGCGGCAGAGCTACTGATGGAGATTGCCGGAGGTGTTGTTGAACCGGCGTTAACCGATGAGGGAGTAGTCCCTGTAGTAAATCCCATAACGATGGATGCTGATTTACCTGATCGGGTGGCTGGGGTGCGCTATCTGGAAGGTACAGCTCAGTATCGGTTGAGCCAAGTTGGGTGCGTCACAAACATCGTGATTAGTTCAGAAGGTACTGAGCAACTTGTTGTTAGTCCGCCAAGTTGGCGGCCTGATCTTGCTCAAGCTGCGGATCTGGTGGAAGAAGTATTGCGTCTTGAGGGGCTAGAGAAGATTCCTTCAATAGTACCGGCTGCCCCGGCTGGGCGTGGGTTAACCATGGCTCAGCGTCGCCGTAGGAGGGTTGGTAAGTCATTGGCGCTCAACGGGTACGTGGAAATTTTGCCGACTCCTTTTTTGCCAACCGCAGTATTTGATCTTTGGGGCCTAGACGCTCGGGATGCTCGTCGAAACACGACCAAGGTGCTTAATCCCCTTGAGGCGGACCGCCCAGAGCTAGGCACAACATTGTTACCAGCTTTATTGGAAGTGTTGTCTCGCAATATTTCTCGTGGTCAACGGGATATATCGTTATTCGGAATTGCTCAAGTTGTCCAGCCTAATGCTCAGACGAAGGCAGTTGCAGCCTTGCCGGTGGACCGCCGTCCTTCGGATGCTCAGGTAGCTGAGTTAGTAGCATCTGTTCCCGCGCAACCTGTGCATGTATGTGTGGTGCTAACTGGGTTCCGTGACCCTGCCGGTAGTTGGGGTGCGGGACGAGTTGCTGAAGCCTCAGATGCTTTTGAGGCAGCTCGTATTATCGCCAGGGCGGCCGGTGTTGAGCTGGAATTTCGATCTGCTCAGTATCTTCCTTGGCATCCAGGTCGGTGCGCGGAACTTCTTGTTGACGATGTTGTTATTGGACATGCCGGGGAGTTGCATCCAGCGGTATTGGAGCGTCAGGGCCTCCCGGAACGTACCTGTGCTGTTGAAGTGAACCTGGATTTGTTACCACTGGTGGAAAACTTGCCTGCGCCATTGGTATCGCCTTTTCCGGCTGTATTGCAAGATGTTGCTGTTGTAGTGAATGAAACGGTGGCAGCGGCGGGTATTGAGTTAGCCTTGCGTGTTGGGGCTGGGGAGCTACTTGAGGATATTCGTCTTTTTGATGTTTTTACTGGCCCGCAGGTTGGTGAAGGTAAAAAATCTCTGGCTTTTGCTTTGCGGTTTCGAGCCAGTGATCGTACCCTGACCGAAGATGATGCAAGCGCTGCTCGTGATGCGGCGGTTGCGGTAGCATTCGAGCGTTTTGGTGCGGTTTTACGTTAATTTCAGCTTTGCGTCAACCTAATGATGCATGAATTTACATAATAGTGCATAATAATGTCTATGATGCAGGCAGTAAAAAAAGTTGCCGTAGCCGGTGCCAGTGGGTATGCCGGAGGAGAAATTCTGCGCTTGCTTCTTGGGCACCCCGCCGTGCAGTCTGGAGCTCTGGAAATTGGGGCACTGACTGCCGGAAGTAATGCTGGCGCAACTGTTGGTGAGCATCAGCAGCACCTTCTTCCGCTGGCTGATCGAATTTTGCAGGAGACAACAGCTGAGCTTCTTGGCGAGCATGACATCGTTTTTCTTGCTCTGCCGCACGGCAATTCGGCCGCAATCGGAAAGGCATTAGGAGATTCCGCATTAATCATCGACTGCGGGGCGGACTTTAGGCTCACCGATTCAGCGGCTTGGGAGCGGTATTATGGGGGAGAGCATGCCGGAAGCTGGCCTTATGGTTTGCCGGAATTGCCTGGAGCGCGTGAGCTTTTAAGTAAAGCTAACAGAATAGCAGTCCCCGGCTGTTTTCCTACGGCAGCCTGCCTGGCATTAGCTCCAGCAGTGGCATCTGGCTTGGTTGATAATGATGTAACTGTTGTTGCTGTTACCGGTGCTTCCGGTGCCGGTAAATCGCTTCGGGTAGATCTTCTCGGTTCGGAGATAATCGGTTCGGCTCGTGCTTACGGTGTTGGTGGTGCTCATCGGCATACTCCGGAAATGGTGCAAAATCTTTCCGCAGTAGTAGGAAAAGCAGTATCTGTATCGTTCACTCCGGTACTCATTCCGATGTCCAGGGGAATCTTAGCTACCTGCACTGTGGCTACTTCGGCAACTGAGCATGAGATCCGGGCAGTGTATGAAACAGCTTATGCCACCGAGCCATTTGTACACCTTCTCCCTGCTGGACAGTACCCACAAACGAGTGCAGTCCTTGGGTCCAATGCAGTACAGATTGGTCTGACAGTTGATACGGACTCCGGTCAACTTGTTGTGATTGCGGCAATTGATAACCTCACGAAAGGTACTGCTGGTGGTGCCATTCAATCTATGAACCTTGCCTTAGGTTGGAATGAAACCGATGGGCTTTCGAGCGTAGGACTGGCACCATGACTGACAGCAACAGTAAAGATTACAGTGAAATTACAGAAACGCACCTGGTCCATACCCAAGGCGTAACGGCTGCAGCCGGTTTCCGTGCGGCGGGTATCGCAGCCGGAATTAAAGCTTCAGGGAATCCTGATCTTGCTTTGGTATTTAATGAAGGCCCGGATTATGCCGCAGCTGGTGTATTTACGACGAATAAAGTTAAAGCTGCTCCGGTGTTATGGAGTCAGCAAGTGCTTAGTGCAGGGCGGTTGCGAGCTGTTATTTTGAATTCTGGTGGGGCTAATGCCTGTACTGGGTCCCCAGGTTTTCAGGACACCCATAAAACAGCTGAGGAAGTCGCTTCTGCTTTGAGTAATTGGGGCACCGAAACTGGGGCGGGTGAAGTTGCGGTTTGTTCAACTGGGCTGATCGGTGATCGACTTCCGATGGAGAAACTTCTTACTGGGGTTCGGGAAATTGTGCATGAGTTAGCCGGTGGTATTTCCGGTGGAACTGATGCAGCCTACGCCATTATGACTACCGATACTGTACCCAAACAGGTTGCGCTGCATCATAAAAATAAATGGAATGTGGGTGGCATGGCCAAAGGGGCAGGTATGCTGGCGCCAGCATTGGCGACGATGCTTTGTGTGATTACCACAGATGCGGTTGCTACTGCTGAGCAGTTAGACATTGCCCTGCGTAATGCAACCAAGTACAGTTTTGACCGGCTTGATGTCGACGGTGCCACGTCGACAAACGATACGGTTCTGCTGATGGCTTCAGGTGCCAGCGAAGTGACTCCGACTCAAGAAGAGTTAAATAGTGCTGTGGCAGCGGTGTGTAATGACCTTGCTGATCAGATGATGGCCGATGCAGAAGGGGTGACCAAACGGGTTGCCATTATGGTCAGTGGCGCAGTGTCAGAGGACGAAGCGTTGATTGCCGCAAGGACAGTAGCCAGAGACAGTTTGGTAAAAACAGCCCTGTTTGGGTCTGACCCTAACTGGGGCAGAGTGCTTGCTGCCATCGGTATAGCTCCGATTGAGCTTGACCCTGATCGTATTTCGGTGGCATTTAATGGAAATCCGGTATGCATTAATGGTGTTGGGGCACCTGGGGCACGTGAGGTTGACTTGTCTGGTGCGGATATTGCTTTAACAATTAGCCTTGGCGTAGGCGACTATTCGGCAACGATTAAGACAACAGATTTGTCACATGCTTATGTTGAAGAGAATTCGGCGTACAGCTCATGACAGAAAATCTGGAGGTGGCCAAATCTGGCTCTCATTCTGGAATTAGTGCACTCGATAAGGCGTGGGTTCTTGCAGAAGCATTGCCATGGTTGCAGCAGTTGCGGGACAAAATTGTAGTTGTCAAATATGGCGGGAATGCCATGATTGATGACGACCTGAAAAAGGCCTTTGCACAAGATATGGTTTTTTTGCGTACCTGTGGAGTGCGTCCGGTTGTGGTACATGGTGGCGGGCCGCAAATTAACACTATGCTCAAACGTCTTGGCATGGAAGGGGAATTTAAGGGTGGTTTCCGGGTGACGACACCGGAAGTTATGGATGTAGTTCGGATGGTTCTTTTTGGGCAGGTTGGACGAGAACTTGTTGGCTTGATCAATGCCCATGGTTCATACGCGGTAGGAATATCGGGGGAGGACGCCAATTTATTTACCGCAGAACGGCGTACCGTTCTGGTTGAGGGGGTAGCTACAGATATTGGTCTTGTTGGTGATGTCGCTACAGTTAATGCTGGTTCGGTTCAGGATCTCATAGCTGCTGGAAGAATCCCTGTTGTTTCCACAATAGCCCCTGATGCTCGTGGAGTGGTTCACAATATCAATGCCGACACTGCTGCTGCTGCTCTTGCTCAGGCATTGAGCGCCGAAAAATTGGTAATTCTCACTGATGTGGAAGGTCTGTACACAAATTGGCCGGATCGGAATTCTCTTGCAAATCAAATTGATTCAGTAGAGCTTGCGCAATTGCTGCCAAAATTAGATTCCGGAATGGTGCCAAAGATGGAAGCCTGTCTTCGAGCGGTGAATAACGGGGTGTCGAGGGCCCATGTTATTGATGGCAGGGTGGCACATTCAGTGTTATTGGAATTGTTTACTCAAGAAGGAATTGGAACTATGGTGACAGGAGGTGAAGGGCAGTGACGCAGAACGATTTAACCTCAGAGGAAACGAGACTTTCTGACATACCTGGACTGGCTCAGCGGTGGAGTTCATCGATGATGAACAACTACGGAGTTCCTAAAATTGTCTTAACTTCAGGCCGCGGCGCCGTAGTTACTGATGAACAGGGACGCGAGTATCTAGATTTACTTGCTGGAATTGCGGTAAATCTTCTAGGGCATGCACATCCAGCAATTATTGAGGCAGTGTCGACCCAGTTGGCAACATTGGGGCATATCTCAAATTTATATATGTGTGAGCCAACGATTGAACTTGCAGAGCAACTCCTTGCCCATTTTGGTGCACCAGGGAAGGTGTTTTTCTGTAATTCTGGCACTGAAGCAAATGAGGCTGCTTTTAAGATCGCTAGGGCCACTGGCCGAGTCAAAATAATAGCTGCCGAAAATTCTTTCCACGGGCGGACGATGGGCGCATTGGCGTTAACTGGGCAACCGGCAAAACGGGCCCCTTTTGAACCGATGCCCGCGGGGGTAGAACATGTTCCTTACGGCGATATCGCTGCGCTGGAAGCTGCGGTTGATGAACGTACAGCGGCTGTTTTTCTTGAGCCGATCATGGGTGAAGGTGGAGTTGTTGTTCCGCCTCCTCATTACTTAGTTGCCGCCCGGGAAATAACAGCACGGCATGGTGCGCTATTAATTCTGGATGAGGTACAAACCGGAATTGGGCGTACGGGCTGGTTTTATGCGCATCAGGCACAGGGAATTGTCCCTGATGTAATGACGCTGGCCAAAGGTCTTGGTGGAGGGATGCCGATTGGTGCGTGCATTGCCACTGGTGCTGCAGCTCAGTTGCTGGGTCCGGGTAAGCATGGCACGACCTTTGGCGGGAATCCAGTTTGCGCGGCAGCTGCACTTGCGGTTTTGCATACAATTGACGCTGAAAATCTTGTTGGACAAGCGGATTCGCTGGGGAAAACCATAATTAATGGTATAGAAAATTTGGAGCACCCACTGATTGCTTATGTGCGGGGTGCGGGTTTGTTGATTGGGGTTGTTTTAACCACAGCGATCGCCGCTGAGGTTGAAGTTGCAGCTCGTGAAGCTGGATTTTTAATTAATGCTGCACAAGATAACGTTCTCCGTTTGGCTCCACCGCTGAATCTCACTGAGCAGCAAGCGCAATCTTTCCTTGATGCCTTGCCTACAATCCTCGATACCGCACAGACCCAGGAGCAACTATGACACGGCATTTTCTGCGCGATGACGACCTCAGTCCGCAGGAGCAGGCAGAGGTTCTTGATTTAGCTGATGAGCTTAAAAAGCAACCATTTTCACGTAAAACTTTGGCAGGTCCGCGTGGTGTTGGTGTTATTTTTGAAAAGAATTCAACGCGGACGAGATTCTCTTTTGAAATGGGTATTGCACAGCTTGGCGGGCATGCGGTTGTGGTCGATGGCCGCACCACTCAGCTTGGTCGGGAAGAGACGCTGGAAGATACCGGAAGAGTGCTTTCCCGGTATGTAGATGCCGTGGTGTGGCGGACTTTTGCACAGGAACGGTTGACTGCCATGGCAAGTGGGGCCACGGTGCCGATCATTAACGCGCTCTCAGACGAGTTTCACCCCTGTCAGGTTTTGGCTGATTTGCAGACCTTAAAGGAAAGTAAAGGGTCACTTACCGGGCTCAAGCTGGTGTATTTGGGTGATGGCGCTAATAATATGGCGCATTCATTGATGCTAGGTGGGGCTACAGCCGGTATACATGTGACGATTGCCGCTCCGGTTGGCTTTGAGCCAGATGTGCGTTTTTTGGCTTCAGCTCAGCAGCGAGCAGAGCTGACTAATGCCAAAATTTGTGTGCGAAATGATCCAGCTCAGGCGGTTATTGGGGCCGATGTTGTGGTGACTGATACTTGGACTTCCATGGGTCAAGAAAACGATGGCTTGGATCGAGTCCGCCCTTTTCGTCCTTTTCAGGTAAATGCAGATCTGCTTTCCCAGGCAGATTCAGAAGCTGTTGTTCTGCATTGCCTTCCGGCTCATCGTGGTGAAGAAATTACGGACGAAGTTATTGATGGACGGCAAAGTTTAGTGTGGGATGAAGCGGAAAACCGCTTGCATGTACAAAAAGCATTGTTAGTGTGGTTGCTGGAACACTCCAGTAGCGGGACGTGATGGACGTGAGCGTACATTCAGGATCAGCGCCAGAGGTTGCCTCTACTCGTGCTGGTCGGCAATCGAGAATTGTGGCAATTTTATCTGCTCATCCGGTTCGTAGTCAGACTGAGCTATCGGCCTTGCTCGCGTCGGAAGGTATTGAAGTGACTCAGGCCACACTTTCTCGGGATCTTGATGAACTTGGTGCTGTGAAGTTACGAGCGGCTGATGGAGGTGCCGGTGTTTACGTGGTACCCGAGGATGGAAGTCCGGTTCGAGGGGTATTTGGAGGTACTGACCGGTTGTCGAGGCTATTGGCCGAATTGTTGGTATCAACGGACTCGAGCGGTAATCTTGCGGTACTGCGAACTCCACCTGGCGCTGCTCACTATCTTGCCAGCGCACTTGACCGTGCCACTTTGGCGGAAGTAGTGGGCACAATTGCCGGGGACGACACAATTTTGGTTATTGCTCGGGAACCGTTGACCGGTGCGCAACTTGCTCAATTGATCGAACAACTAGTCTAAATCAAGTTCATGTAGAACAACGTTAAGGAGAGCACAACTCATGGCCGATCGCGTCATTCTTGCCTACTCAGGCGGTCTGGACACTTCCGTGGCAATCAGCTGGATTGGTAAGGAGACTGGCAAGGAAGTAGTTGCCGTTGCCATTGACTTAGGTCAAGGCGGTGAAGATATGCAGGCGGTAAGGCAACGAGCTATCGATTGTGGTGCCGTTGAGGCTGTTGTAGTAGATGCGCGTGATGAATTTGCTGAAGATTACTGTTTACCGACAATCGCAGCAAACGCACTGTACATGGATCGTTACCCATTGGTTTCGGCGATCAGCCGACCATTAATTGTTAAGCACCTTGTGGATGCTGCTCGGGCTCATGGTGGAACTGTTGTTGCACACGGCTGCACTGGTAAAGGTAATGATCAGGTTCGTTTTGAGGTCGGATTTAATACTTTGGCGCCTGAGCTTGAGGTGTTAGCACCAGTTCGCGATTATGCTTGGACCAGGGAAAGAGCTATTGCTTTCGCTGAAGAGAATGCAATTCCGATTAATGTCACCAAAAAGTCTCCATTCTCAGTGGATCAGAATGTCTGGGGTCGAGCGGTCGAGACTGGATTTCTTGAAGATTTGTGGAATGCTCCGACCAAAGACGTCTATGACTACACCGAAGATCCCACAGTGAATTTTAATGCACCTGATGAGCTTATTCTGAGCTTTGAGAAGGGGCGCCCAGTTGCTATCGATGGTCGTGCGGTATCTGTGCTTGAAGCAATAGTGGAGCTTAACGCTCGAGCAGGGGCGCAAGGGGTGGGACGTCTGGACGTTGTGGAAGACCGGCTGGTGGGGATTAAAAGCCGTGAGATTTACGAGGCTCCGGGGGCTATGGTACTCATTCGCGCCCATGAAGAGCTCGAACACCTAACGCTGGAGCGCGAATTGGGGCGTTACAAGCGGCATACTGATCAAAAATGGGCCGAGCTTGCCTATGATGGTTTATGGTTCTCCCCGCTCAAAGCGGCGTTGGATACCTTCATCGACCATACCCAGCAACATGTTTCCGGAGATATCCGATTAGTGCTTCATGCCGGTTCAGTTATTGTCAATGGTCGCAGAAGCCCGGAGTCGTTGTACGATTTCAACCTTGCAACCTATGACGAAGGTGATACCTTTGATCAATCCTCAGCTAAGGGATTTGTTCAGCTGCACGGTCTTTCGTCGAAAATCTCAGCGAAAAGAGATCTAGGTCTGTGAGTTCAGTCAAGAGTGGGATTACGGTAACAGGTGCGTTGTGGGGTGGGCGGTTTAGCGGTGGACCCGCTGAAGCCATGGCGGCACTGAGCAAGTCGACACATTTTGATTGGGTACTAGCTCCCTATGATATTCGGGCATCCAAGGCCCATGCCAAGGTTTTGCATATGGCAGGGCTGTTGTCAGAGGAAGATCTGGCTGTCATGCTCGCTGGGCTTGCTGATCTGGAGAACGATGTTGCGTCTGGCCAATTTATGCCCGCTGCTACCGATGAAGATGTGCATGGGGCATTAGAGCGAGGTTTGATTGATCG
>JBOFCS010000079.1:0-6306 GCA_051646185.1 Mycobacteriaceae bacterium
ACCGCATTACCTATCGTTGCACTATCAGCCAAATTTCCTAATAGTTCAACAACTTCTGCATAACGACTATGTGGCGCAAGTATGCGTGTTCCCAAAAAACATGTCTGGCCATTATTCAATAATGTCGCTTTGAATAAACTTTCCACGGAATTAGTTAAATCTGCATCATCTAAAATTATTGCAGCAGACTTCCCGCCAAGTTCTAACGACACCGGGCGTAAAAGACGTCCACATTCCTGGGCAATAAGACGACCCGTTTCTGTCGATCCAGTGAAAGCTACCCGATTAATACCCGGGTGGCTAATTAAATATTGCCCAATGCCACCGTCGCCAGGAATAATATTAATAACTCCGGTAGGAAGATCTGCCTCAATAACTGCTTCGGCTAATAGATGTGAGTCGAAAATTGTTTCTGGTGATGGTTTCATGACCACGGTATTTCCGGCGGCAAGCGCTGGAGCGATTTTCATCATCGCGAGCGTCTGAGGGAAGTTCCATGGCACAATCACCGCAACAACACCCATCGGCTTTTTCACCACATCAATGTCACCCCCAAGTAACCCTACCCTACGAGTTGACTGAGGTTTATCTGCAATAAGCCCAGCGTAGTACCGTAGCAGCAACGGGGGGAACCCCGCTTCCAATCCAGCGGACACGGCAATGGGCATGCCATTTTGAGCCGAAACCGTTACTGCCATTTCTTCAGCACGTCGTTCCAAAGCTTCAGCAAGCTTAACTAATTTCGATGCACGCTCTGCGTAACTTAAACCTGCCCAACCAATCTGTGCTTTACTTGCAGAAGCGATGGCGGTATCTACATCTTGAATACTGGCGACTTGGGCTTCACCCAAGGATTCTTCAGTGCTGGGGTTGATCATGGTAATAGGAGCTCCGCCAACACTTGGAACCCACTCACCATTAATGAAAAGCGCTGAGCGGCCTTGAGAAACAGTCATGAAACATCCTTCGTCAACGTACTATGCCTACAGTTATTTTAATGCCAGATTAAGCGTTAAAATAACCGAGTGATTACGTTAATGACTATCTCAGTTTAGAGCACACCTGGACTGTTCCAGTTCTGGACAAATCCTTCTGCAACAATTGGCTCTACACCTAAGCTAGGGCCAGTACTTACGGTTTAGGCGCTAGAACTATTCCGTAACGCTGAATGGCCCGATAGAGGGTGGTACGGCTAATGCCCAACTGGTATGCAGCCTCGGATTTGTTACCCCGTGTTGTTATCAGCATTAACTCAATCGCGTCTCGCTCAGATCTTTCAATTGGGCTGAGTGTCATAGCTTTTCGCTGAATTTGATATGAATTCGGCAGATCTGAAGGGGTAATGTCACCTGAAGATCGCTGAGCACAAATATACTGAACTAAACTATGAAGTTCACGAATATTTCCTTGCCAACTATGATCTACTAAAATTTTCATCGCTTGTGGAGTAAACTTTATATTAGTTGAGCTCATACTAGTGAGCATCTTTGATACTAAGTTGGGGATTTCATGAGCTCTTTCCTTCAGTGCTTTAAGCATAATTTTTTCCATACAGGTAGCAATAAGCTCTGCATGCTCGCCCTCAAGCTGATCAAACGGTAGTGAAGTGAAAATAGCTGTATGATTTGAATTTTCAAGAATTTTTCTTATCTGCCTAACTAGCACCTGTGAAGCGAGATGCAGAGCTTCGATGACGACGGGGCCCACAGCTAGGTGAGTACGTAGCTGAGTTAGCCATTTCTGCTCACCAAGAAGAGTTGCATCGCTTGTATCCAGCCAATGAGCTTCTTCATTGTTTAACATAAGATTAGCCTGATATGTCAGACCGGAACCTGGTTCCCCGCAGATCGCAATAGTTAAATTCTTCATTTTCATAGGCTTAACGGGTAAATTTCTGGCGATCTTCATCTTGCCGAGCACAACCAGTACACCCTGAGTTAACGGCTCAATAACGACTTCCACTTCATAGCCTGAAGCTAAAGTAATCTGAGTGTGATACCCCGCTAGGTCAGGTGCATGAGTAAGTTTCATAATATTGCTGTAGTCCGTAGGACCTAAGAGACTTGCAGCTTGGTTATTAGCCATAAATATCTCGCCATTTGTGGCTATGACTGGCGCCGTTTTAAACCTTAAAATAGCTTGGTGAAAAACTTGAAAAACATCTATCTGGGCAGCTTTTCCCTGCATAAAAATTCTATGCTCAACTTTTTTTACTGTGGTTGATAAAAAAAGTTTTAGCGCATCACTATGACTATCTGATGAATCTAAACACGTAATATCGAGAACACCCTCCACCCTCCGCGTTAAAGGGTTAACGATCAGACCACCATAACAATGAAAAGGTTGAAGATCTTCAATATAGTGTTCACCCCCTCGAACTGTAACGTTAGTTCCGGCTTCCAAAGTGGTACCTATGGAATTGGTACCAACATGAGGTTCATCAAAAATACGTCCTGGGATAACCCCAATTCGTTCCATATTGTTTTGAAAAGTTTTATGACCAACTCGAATATCCACTAGTTTTGAACGCGAATCTGCTAGTACTATAGCAAGATCCATGCCATTTATGTCCTTCTCTACCTCTTCAAGAATTGGTTTTGCACAAGCAAGAAGCCTTGTTGCTACTTTACTAGTTGCATAAGGAGCCTGAATGATCGGTGCATCCCGCTTAAGTCCACTTTGTAGCGATCGCACATCAGCACAGTGGAGAATGTTTTCATACATTGAGTGCCGGTTTAACGACAAAGTACACCTCTATTCCTTATGGATAACAGAATACGAGGTTAACAAAATGTGATCTAAGATACAATAAAGCGCCAGTGCGGGGGTGCGCCTACACTACCGAGCGATCGTTTGATGGTTGCATTACTGTATAGTTCAAAGCATTTTATTTTTCACCATAAACCGGGAAATTCTTACACTTGCTTCACTTGAGTTAGCAGTTTGCATAAGAGTAAGCCTTTCATCGTGAAGGTGTTCAAAATATCCACGCTCAGTATGGGCTCTCAATAGCCTACGGGTGTGACCAAGACCCGGAAATGACGCCTGTAACAACCGTCCGATCAACTCATCGCTGCATGCTGATAGCTCTTTGTCAGGAACTACCTGAGATACCAAACCCCATTCGCATGCTTCCGCCGAAGAAAGCACACGCTCGGTCATCATTAATTCTAATGCTCGGCGTAACCCCACAACTTTAGGAAGTAAGGCTGATACTCCACAATCTGGGCTAAAGCCCACCCCTGCGTACGCTGATAAAAACTTTGCCGACTCAGCACTAATGACAAGATCAGCAGCAAGAACAAGCCCTAGCCCGGCACCCGCAGTGACACCTTGAACTAGTGCAACCACTGGAACACTTAACTGAGATAACGTACCCAAAGCGCAATGCAGAGGCGCTACAAGTTCCGTTAAGTACTGAGACCTATTATCCGCATTCGCTATTTCAGAAATATCACCGCCGGCACAAAAACGAGAACCAGAAGAGGAAATAACTAAACAACGGACTGATTCATTACGATCTATCTCCTCGACTGCTTTCTTAATTTGTTGTGCCATATCAGCATTAATGGCATTGGAAACATCAGGACGATTAAGAACCATACGTGCTACACCAGATGAATCCAGAGAAAATAATATCGCAGATTCATCTTCTACCAGTTCTTCCATAACAAAACATCCTTAATCACTTACAGAAAATAACCAACAAAATGATAAGTGCGTTGCCTTCCAGATAAATACTGAAAGGCAACGCACCTGCTTACACTTCCCAAAAAATTCGAGAACAATACAACCAGTGAATAATTCAGGAACACAACATATTAACTCTTACACTTCAGTCGGCACGGGAGCATAATGAATAATCTGCGCACCCCCACTAGCATAATTCGGAAGATCAGCAACCAAAGCCTGCCCTTGCTCCGACGCCATAGCTTCCCCCATCGCCTCAACTGAAGAAAACTCACCCTCCCACACCGCAAAAAACGGACCAGCATCCTGCGCCCCAACAACACCCACACTATGACGCATTGTCAGGAGACCCGGCAGCTTAGCAGCCATCGGAAGATGAACCGACTCATAATACTCACGAAAAGCAACCGGATCAACAGGATGCGGATACAAAACCACTAACTTATACATACACAACACCTTTCAGAATTTCTGATGAAAACTTGACTAAGCAAAGTAACCCAATTGCTGCACAGAGAACTCTAACCGCTGCCACTAAGATTCGTCTTATATCTAACCTTTAGTAAAGCCCTAAGCTGGGTGGTCACACCACGTCAAATTAACCGTAAAATCTGACCAACAATCTTGACATCCACCTATCGACTTGCCCCTCCTCCCACTCGCAGCATAAGCAAGCAAGCCTATGAACCATCCTAGAAGTCACCTCGATATGGGTCACTCACATCAAACATGTTGGGTTGCTGGGCATCAAATCTACGATTGTCCTCATCCCATAGCCTTCTAAAGACAGATGACTGAGCACCACTGGCCACCCATGCATGCTCTGATCTGGCATCGGTAGCATCTAATATGGCGTTTGTTGCCCGTCTACCCCCCTCAACCGCGCCATCTAAGCCATCGCCTTGGGTTGAAGTATTAGCAAGCGAAGATCCCCATAGTAGGTTCCTGATCTCACGACCATCATTATCTGGAAGATAGTCATGGCCACCTACCGGCATAGCCCAGCATCTCTCGTCATTGTACATTTTTCCATCAGCACCAAACTTAAACTGTGGGCCCATCTCAAACCTGATCAAGCCATCTGTGAGATTAATTCCCGATTCAGCATACTGATAGGTCATTTCATCAAGTAGTTGCTGTTTGCTGGTCATATCTTGCAAACGACGGCCATAATGTCCGGGCCATAGCTCTTGAAATACCATGTCACAGGTGACATAGCAGGATATGCTTCCGTCACCATATTTTTCAGCAAAATCTACGTTCCACAGATCCGTGTATTCAATGCATCCCCACCACCAACGCTTCGTCTTCGGTCCACGCGCATCACCAAATGCAAATTCCACCAAAGAATGTCGGGGCTTATTGTAGTATAAATGCACGGAGGCATAGGCCTCATTATAGAATTTTTTCAGATTATCAAGCCTTGGATCTGCTGTCAGAATCGAATCCGACATCAGTGGAGCAGCCTTATCTGGTGGCATCGCCATAACATACCAGTCAGCTTCAACGTTGACGGTCTTCCCATCGGGGCCCTGCACACGAGCGCCAACAATCTCTTTACCTTTACAATCTAACCCTACGAGTTTATGACCCATCGAAATCTGAGCTCCCAGACTTTCCAAATGCCTTCCCCATGGGGCATTCATGGCAGCATTTGAGGCGTCATCAAATGCACCAGCAAGACGTCCACGGTAGAAACCTGCGTCTTGCGTTCCCATCCATCCGGTAATCAGAAGTGTAGTAAGCTGGAGCGTCTTAGCGCTGACATTCGGAAAATCAGTGCCAAATTGTCCTACCAATAATGTGCATAGGGCAAAGAGCTGCGGAGATAAGCTGTCCACTGGTCTCCCCCAGAATTCAGGCACCGAAACTTTTGCAAGAACCTCTTGCTGCCTACGCTCCCCGCTACTCAGTAGTGCCATCAATTTTCAGCTAGCCATTGAGCCTCGGCAAGGGTCAGATCTTGATGAAGAAGCGTTGGGATCAGGCCATTAATTGTTCGAGGATCTCCTGGGAATAGTCCGTGCCCAGGCTCAAATGCACGAACAAACGACTGGAGGACATTTAAGTTTGAGGGCGAAAGAAGCGGCTCGAACCCAATAGTATTGTCGCTCACACTTCGCCCACCACCGACTGGCACTCTCTCCATCATCGGATTAAAATGGCGGTACGCCCCATAAAGTGCATGCGCTCCCGGTTCAATAGGAAGCCCCTCACGCCCTCCGCCAGCAGTACCAGGAATTGGCTCACTTCGTATCTTACCGCCAAGACGGGTGTGACGCTCGAATAATTGCACCTCAAAACCTCGCTCAAGAAGCTCCTGAGCTGTTGCCATACCTCCTGGCCCACCACCAAAAATCGCTACTCTTCGGCCCTTTTTTTGTGGTACTGCAGCTGAAGTACCTGGACCAAGCAAAGTTGATACCGCTCCAGCCATTGCAGCTACCCCCACGCCCGAAAGAACTTGCCTCCGACTCGGGCTAAACTTGGCGCCACTCGTGTCATTCAAACTGCCCAAAAATGAGCCCTGAACTGGCAAATGAAGATGGTTAGACATTTTACTCCTGTCGAATACAGCACTATTTCAGGCTCACTGTACTGACTTCCAACAACACC
>JBOFCS010000117.1:0-18164 GCA_051646185.1 Mycobacteriaceae bacterium
ACCAGTGCTGGGTCATCCCGCTATGAGCAGCGCCAACGTTCGCGGCAGACGGTGGGGGAGTTCACGATGGTGGATATCACCGGCGATGGTCGGTACCTGCACACTGCTGGTGAACCCCGGACGGTGACCAGCGCCAGCATCACTGATATTGGGCATGCCCTGGCAGATCTTATTGACCACGGCATCACCCAAAACCACCACCGGTGAGACAGCTTTTCTACTAGCAGAACTTTTCGGCGTTCCCGGCCACGCTGCCACTACACCCTGTAGTGGCACAATTTGGCATTACTGGGACACTGGAGTTGTGACTGTGGATCCAACGGACAATACCTCTTCTCCTGTGGCCGCTCACGCCGCCCGATCGGCGCAATTATTTGAGCGAGCAGCCGCGGTTATCCCAGGTGGAGTGAACTCGCCGGTGCGGGCTTTTAATTCCGTTGGCGGCACCCCACGGTTCATTACCGAAGCCTCAGGTTACTGGTTAACCGATGCCGATGGAAAACGATATGTAGACCTGATCTGCTCCTGGGGGCCGATGATCCTCGGGCATGCGCACCCGGCAGTGGTGGAGGCGGTGCACAAAGCCGCGGCGACCGGATTATCCTTCGGCGCCCCCACCGAGGCGGAAATTGTGCTTGCTGAGGAAATCATTAGCAGGGTAGAGCCAGTGCAGTTGCTGCGATTAGTCAATTCCGGCACCGAAGCCACCATGAGCGCGGTCCGGCTTGCCAGAGGGTTTACCGGGCGAACAAAAATCATTAAATTTTCCGGTTGCTATCACGGACATGTGGATGCTTTGCTTGCCGATGCAGGTTCAGGGGTGGCCACTTTAGGGTTGCCCACATCGCCTGGTGTCACTGGTGCTCAGGCCGCCGATACCATCGTGGTCCCGTACAACGATCTTGCCGCTGTCCGACAATCCTTTGTGCATAATCCTGGTCAGATTGCCTGCGTTATCACCGAAGCAGCCCCAGGAAACATGGGTGTGGTTGCTCCTTTAGCTGGTTTTAACGAGGGCCTACGCAAGCTCACCCAAGCCCACGATGCGCTACTCATTATGGACGAAGTGATGACCGGTTTCCGAGTGAGCCGTTCAGGGTGGTTTGGTGTTGAAGGGGTGTCAGCAGATTTGTACACCTTCGGGAAGGTGATGAGCGGCGGGTTGCCTGCGGCAGCTTTTGGTGGGCGGGCGGACATTATGAATCATCTTGCCCCAGTAGGTCCGGTGTATCAGGCGGGAACCTTATCGGGCAACCCGGTGGCGGTGGCCGCTGGTCTTGCCAGTCTCCAAGCCGCCGACGCTAGCGTGTATCAGGCGCTGGATCGCAATGCCACCACTCTTGGTTCACTACTGGGTGCTGCTTTAACCGCAGAAGGTGTGGCCCATCAGGTGCAGTACGCCGGTAACATGGTGTCAGTGTTTTTTGCCGATCAGCTGGTGACTAACTATGCCGAGGCTAAAGCCGCGCAGACTTGGCGATTCCCCCCGTTTTTCCATGCACTACTTGCCAAGGGTATTTACCCACCACCGAGTGCTTTTGAAGCATGGTTTGTCTCTTCAGTACTCGATGATGAAGCTTTTTCCCGTATTGCTGACGCTTTACCTGCTGCCGCTAAAGCTGCAGCTGCCGCAAAGGAACTCACACGATGAATACCACCCCCACCAATACCATTGTTCACCTGCTGCGCCATGGTGAGGTCTATAATCCAGGGAAAATATTGTATGGGCGCTTGCCTGGGTTTCGACTATCGTCGGTAGGGCAAAGTCAAGCCGAAACAGTGGGCAAAGTTCTTGCTAGTCATGATATTACCCATGTTGTGGCTTCCCCATTGCAGCGGGCTCAGGAGACTGCGGCACCAATCGCACAGGCTCATGGTCTCAGTATTGCTACTGATGACAATCTTATCGAAGCGGGTAATCAGTTTGAAGGTCTTCGGGTTTCAGTGGGAGATGGGGCTCTGAGTCGCCCACGGCATTGGTGGAAATTGCGCGATCCCTTTACGCCTTCTTGGGGGGAACCATATATTCAAATAGCACATCGGATGCTTGCCGCTGCGAGTAAGGCCAGGGCCGCAGCGGAAGGTCATGAGGCAGTATGTGTAAGTCATCAACTGCCGGTGTGGACATTGCGATTATTTCTTGAAGGCGAACGCCTATGGCATGATCCACGCCGCCGTCAATGTGGACTGGCGTCGTTAACTTCCTTGGTGTATGAGGGGGAAAGTTTGGTCGATATCGTGTATTCGGAGCCAGCCGGCGCTTCAGACCCCAGGATCACTGGTGCGTAGTCAGTCTTTTCCATGGCGCACCTTCTTAGCTTTGGGCTGTGCTATGTTTTTCCTAACATCTTGTGCCACAGGTGATGATGCGGTGGCGCAGGGTGGAACTTTTGATTTTGTTTCGCCCGGTGGTAAAACCGAAATTTTTTATGACCCGCCAGCTGAGCGGGAAGGTTTTGGAAAAATTTCTGGCCCGAATTTGCTTAAAGAAGGGGAAAGTATTGCCCTGAGCGATTTTTCTGGGCAAGTGGTGGTCATTAATCTGTGGGGGCAATGGTGCGGACCATGTCGAGGCGAGGCGAACGATCTTGAGGCAGTGTATAAAAACACTCAAGCGCTAGGAGTTGCTTTCCTCGGGATCAACGTGCGCGATCCACAAAAAGATAAGGCCCAAGACTTTGTCATTAACAGCAAGATCAGTTACCCCTCTATTTATGATCCAGCGATGCGGACGCTGATTGCCTTTGGCGGAAAATTTCCCAGTAGCGTCATTCCTTCAACACTGGTACTGGATCGTCAGCATCGAGTGGCGGCAGTCTTTTTGAAAGAACTTCTTGTTCAAGACCTACAGCCGGTTGTTGAACGAGTAGCAAAGGAACTCTAATGTTACTTGCAGATGTGGGTTCTACCTTCAGTGATACCGCAGCCTCTGGGCCGCTAGTGCTCGCCCTAGGTGCCTGTATGTTGGCCGGGCTAGTGTCCTTTGCTTCCCCTTGTGTTGTGCCGTTAGTTCCCGGATATCTTTCCTATCTCGCTGGCATTGTGGGCGCAGATGCTCCGGCAGCTACCTTAACTGAAACCCAGGAGCAGCACACGGGGAAATGGCGGGTAGCCGGGGCAGCTGCATTATTCGTTGCCGGTTTTACCGTCGTTTTTGTCCTAACAAGCGCTTCTGTCTTTGGTCTTATCACTACCTTGATGGTTAATCGTGAATTGCTGCAACGTATTGGTGGAGTGATCACTATAGTGATGGGTCTGATTTTCATTGGGTTCATTCCAAGTATGCAACGGGAGTTTCGGTTTGAACCTCGACGTATTTCAACCCTAGTAGGCGCCCCACTATTGGGTGCTGTTTTTGGGCTTGGTTGGACACCTTGTCTGGGGCCAACTTTGGCTGGAGTTATTTCCGTAGCAAGTGGAACTGACGGAATTACTGCCGCTCGGGGAGTGCTCCTGATCTGTGCCTATTGTTTTGGTTTGGGATTACCCTTTATTATCTTGGCCTTCGGTTCAGCTAGTGCGTTAAAGGGTGTTCGCTGGATCCGCCGTCATGGCAGAGTAATTCAGATTATCGGGGGGCTGTTGTTAGTCGCAGTTGGTCTGGCGCTGCTTACTGGGATGTGGGAACTGTTTATCGGTTGGCTTCGAACAAGTGTGATTACTGAGGTGATATTGCCAATATGACAACATATTCCGCTACCCCACTTCGGCATCTCGTGGCGCTTGTGCGTAACACCTGGCGCTCCCTGACCTCTATGCGCATCGCTTTAATATTACTTTTTTTACTGGCTCTGGCAGCTGTGCCGGGTGCCTTGCTCCCCCAACGCAGCCTTAATTCGCAGAAGGTTGTGCAGTACATTGCTCAGCATCCACAACTAGGTCCATGGATGGATCGACTTGAGTTATTTGATGTTTTCTCGAGCTATTGGTTTACCTCGATTTATGTTTTACTTTTTGTTTCCCTCATTGGTTGCTTGATTCCTCGCTTAATTGAGCATTTTAAAGCTTTACGAACGCAGCCTGTTGCTGTTCCACGTAATTTATCTCGCCTTCCCCGGCATCGTGTTGCCGCTGTCAACAAAGAGCCAGCGGTTATGGCGACTGAGATCAACGCTTCATTGCGTCGATGGCGGACCATGACTCGGGTAACTGAAACTGGGGTTACTGAAATCTCAGCGGAAAAGGGTTATCTAAGAGAAGCTGGGAACCTGGTTTTTCATTTTTCCTTGGTAGGTTTGCTTGTTGCTATTGCGGTAGGCAAGTTATTTGGTTATGAGGGCAATGTCATTGTTATTGCCAATGCGGGACCGGGATTTTGCACCACGTCACCTGCGGTTTTTGATTCTTTCACAGCTGGACTATCGCTTGATGGAACCGGTTTAGAGCCGGTATGCCTTAGGGTTAAAAATTTTACTGCCGACTATTTACCCAATGGTCAAGCTGAAATGTTTACTTCCGATATCCAGTACCAAGCAGGAGATGACCTCGATGCTGATATTTGGCGTGATGATCAACTAAAAGTTAATGATCCGTTGCGTATTGCGGGGGATCGGGTGTACTTGCAAGGGCATGGTTATGCGCCACAGTTCACGGTCACTTTCCCGGACGGAACAACCCGCACTGAGGCGCTGCAATGGCGACCTGATGACGCAAGAACTTTTCTTTCCAGTGGAGCATTACGCATTGATCCGCCAGGCGGAATGTACCCAGATGCTGAAGAGCGGCGGAAAAATCAGGTAGCAATTGAAGGCTTATTTGCGCCCACCGCTTTTTTTCATGGTTCGTTGTTGTCGTCGAGTTTCCCGGCAGCCGATGATCCTGCGGTTGCCATCGACATCTATCAGGGTGATACCGGCCTTGATACCGGCAGCCCTCAGTCGTTGTTTTCGCTGAGCCGGGATCTTATTGATCAAAAACGGCTCAATAAGCAAGCCAGAGTAAACTTGAGGCCTGGTGAGAGTGCAACGTTGCCTGATGGGACTCAGGTGCGCTTCGACAAAGTTTTTAACTTTGTTAACCTGCAGGTTTCCCATGACCCAGCTCAAAATTGGGTGCTGATTTTTGCTGTCGCCATGATCGCCGGGTTACTGGTATCGCTACTGGTGAAAAGACGAAGAATCTGGGTGCGATTGACTGCCACTGAGATAGGCACGCACGCTGAACTTGGCGGCATTGCTCGAACTGATCAAGCTGGGTGGGGCGCAGAGTTCCAGACTTTAGCTACCCGTTTACTTGGTCCTGAGACTGCCGCTTCTACCGCTGAAAGAAAGGTCTGATCGATGCCAGTTAATGAGACTTTGTCGCTGTATAGTGATGTAGCTTTTCGAACAGCGGTGCTGCTGTATCTGTTTGCTCTTTTGCTCTTGGTCTCGGAGTTTGCTTCGGTGCGGACCAGGACGATCGTTGCGCGGGAATTGGTCGGTAACGCTAGATCAAGCTCGGTAGTGGCCGAGTCGAAAGACACCCCCGGCCGTGTTC
The DNA here is from genome assembly GCA_051646185.1 of Mycobacteriaceae bacterium. Classification (GTDB taxonomy): domain Bacteria; phylum Actinomycetota; class Actinomycetes; order Mycobacteriales; family Mycobacteriaceae; genus JBOFCS01. Next base: position 5,479 of record JBOFCS010000117.1, read on the forward strand.
TTGAACCTGGTAAGCGTGAACTTTCAGATCGCTTGGGCCGGATGGGTCTAGCCGTGGTGTATGTGGGTTTTATCGTTCATCTGGTGTCGGTGGTTTTGCGTGGTCTAGCTACTCATCGGTTGCCCTGGGGAAATATGTATGAGTTTGTCACTCTCACGGTTCTGGCGTCGGTGTTTGCGGCTTTAGTGGTATTACGGACCGCGGAGTTGCGTCCGCTGTGGGCGGTTGTGCTTTTGCCGGTTGTGATTTTGTTGTTTGTTGCTGGGACCAAGCTTTATGCCGATGCAGGCCCAGTCGTGCCAGCATTGCGCTCTTATTGGTTGCCAATTCACGTGTCGATCATCAGCATTGGGAGTGGTGTTTTTCTAGTTTCGGGTGCGGCAAGTGCGATGTTTTTATTGCGTATTAGGTATCCGCAGGGGGAAGAAGGCAATAGCTTTGTTGGCCGGTTAACTACCCGGATGCCGGGGGCGCAGACCTTAGACCGTATCGCCTATAAAACTGTTGTCTTTGCTTTTCCGGTATTTGGGGCTGGAGTGATTTGTGGTGCCATTTGGGCTGAAGCCGCCTGGGGAAGGTTCTGGGGTTGGGACCCCAAGGAAACGGTGTCATTCATTGCCTGGGTGATTTATGCTGCCTACTTGCATGCCAGAGCAACTGCCAGGTGGCGTGATACCAGGGCCGCGTGGATTAATATTGCCGGTTTTACTGCAATGCTGTTTAACCTATTTATTATCAATATTGTGGTATCCGGTCTGCACTCGTACGCCGGCTTGAGTTAGTGGTCTATCGTAGGCTCAGCAATGTATCCGTAACACGGGGAAGAGGGGGCAGATAATGTCTGACATTGTACCAGGCCATGAACGCGTTAATGGCGTACACGGTGAAGGTTTACAAGACGAAATGCAAGGTGGTCTGATGCCTGAGGATTTTGGACAGCAAGAAGCTTCGCAACCGGAGGCCGGTCCGCCGGATTTACCTGCGTGGATGCGGCAGTCAGCCTCAGCACCTCCGGTTTCTCCTCCTTCGGCACCAGCCCAGCCAGGCTTTTCCGCAGCCGGGCCCTCGCAGTCTGCGGCGGCTCCCACTGCTCCGGTGAGGGCAGCCCCGGAAAGCCGGAGTTTTGATGGTCCACGGCACCAGCCACCGCAAAGTTTGCATGGGGGGCGGTCCTTTGCTGCTAACCCTGGCTTTGGGTCTGAACCGGCGAAGTTGGGGTATCAACAGGCCGGGCATACTCCCGGGGTACGCCCGATGACGCCGCCGTCATCGCGTGATTTATCAACATCAATGTTGCTTCGCCAGGTGAAACCAGCACCGGTTGGAGGTTGGCGCAAAGCGGTTTACCAGTTATCAGGTCGGTATATCAATCTTGGGGTGGGGAATAAAGATGCCCATCAGTTGGATTTGATTAGCCAAGTAAATCAGCCATTATCAGGTTGTTATAAGATTGCGTTGCTCAGCCTTAAAGGTGGGGTGGGTAAAACTACGGTGACGGCAACGCTTGGGTCCACTTTTTCTTCATTACGCGGGGATCGAGTAATCGCTGTTGATGCAAATCCAGACCGCGGGACGTTGAGCCAAAAGATCCCGCTGGAGACCCCAGCTACCGTACGGCATTTATTGCGTGACTCCGATAGTATTGAACGTTACAGCGATGTTCGCAGCTACACTTCGCAAGGTCCAAGTAGATTGGAAGTTCTTGCTTCAGAAAGTGATCCAGCAGTTTCAGAGGCTTTCAGTGCTGATGATTACTCACGGACGATGGATATTCTTGAGCGGTTTTATAGCATCGTTCTCACTGACTGTGGTACCGGTCTCATGCACTCGGCGATGACAAGTGTGTTGTCTGAAGCAGATGCGCTGGTTGTGGTGAGTTCAGGATCAGTTGATGGCGCTCGCAGCGCCTCAGCAACACTGGATTGGCTTGATGCACATGGACACCGGGATTTGGTAGCGAAATCGGTTGCGGTCATCAACGCTGTTCGCCCGCGTTCAGGCAAAGTTGATCTCGAAAAAGTAGTTGAGCACTTTGCTCGTCGGTGCCGGGCTGTACGGTTAATTCCTTTTGACCCGCACCTAGAAGAGGGGGCAGAGATTGACTTGGATCGGTTGCGCCCCAAAACCCGTTCAGCACTATTAGAACTGGCCGCTGCTGTGGCAGCGGATTTCCCGGGACTCAATATGCGCCAAGCAGATTTTACCTAGTCTGATCTGCTAGCTTATGGTTTATTACGGCCGATCCGCCATAAAAATTCGGGATCGTCATCGGGTCCAGTAATGGGTTTTGAGCGGCTATTTCCTGGAGTGGGTCCAAAAGCCCGCCAAAGCAGGATAGCCAGGGCAATGGCGCCAATAGCGGCAAGAATGTAAATCATGGTGTACCTCCTTTTGATACAGCTTAGCCTGGTTTAGCGATAGCAGGTTAGCGAATGCAGCTGCTGCTCGGTAGCCTGGACAGGTGAGTGAAATAGTTGAACCAGAAACTGCCGATGCGTCTTCGCGTGCGGCAAAGCGGGGGCTTATCAGGGATGTGATCCTGTATAGCGGTGCCAGGTTGCTACTGGTGGTGGCTATCACTACTGCGATTATTTTTGGGGCAAAAATTTTTGATGTGACAGTTCCGCCATTTATTGCGGCTATTTTTGCTCTGGTTATTGCTTTGCCGGTGTCGATGATGGTTTTCACCTCATTGCGTAAACGGGTGAACGAGGGGATTGCAGCTGTGGACGAACACCGTCGCAGTGAACGGATGGAGCTGAGGGCGAAGCTGCGGGGCGACCGCTAATGGGTGAGTGCGCTGCTAAGGTCCTCGATCGACGTTCTTCCAGACAGTGGGTTGATAATGCTGTCCGGCTTATTGAAGCTGATGCCAGGCGCAGTGCTGATACCCATTTGTTGAGATACCCACTGCCAACCCAATGGAATGTGCAGCTGTACCTTAAGGATGAGACCACCCATATCACCGGATCGTTAAAGCATCGCTTGGCTCGCTCGTTATTTTTGTATGCGATTTGCAATGGTTGGATTACTGAAAACACCACGGTGATTGAAGCTTCTTCTGGTTCTACTGCAGTGAGTGAGGCGTATTTTGCGCAGCTGCTTGGTTTGCAATTTGTTGCGGTAATGCCCGCTTCCACCAGCCCGGCAAAGGTTAAGTTAATTGAATCACAGGGCGGCGCATGTCATTTTGTGGAGAATTCTTCGGAAATTTATGCAGAATCAGCGCGCCTTGCCTTGGAAACTGGTGGGCACTATATGGATCAATTCACTCATGCTGAACGGGCTACAGATTGGCGTGGAAATAATAATATCGCCGAGTCAATTTTTACCCAGTTAGAAAGAGAAGAACACCCTGTTCCGGAATGGATAGTGGTAGGTGCCGGAACTGGAGGTACCGGAGCTACTATAGGAAGATATATACGCTACCAACGATTTTCAACTAGTTTATGCGTTGTTGATCCAGATTCTTCAGTCTTTTTTGATGCTTGGAGTGACAGCAACCCGGAGAAAACTGGTATAGGTAGTTCGAGAATTGAAGGTATTGGTCGTCCGCGCGTTGAACCTTCTTTTGTTGGACAAGTTGTGGACCGCATGGTGAAAGTCCCTGATGCCTCTTCTATTGCTGCGACTCGTTTTGTCTCAGATATGTTAGCGCGCAAAGTGGGTGGTTCTACTGGCACTAATGTGTGGGGAGCTTTTGGGCTCATTGGGGAAATGCTTAAGGAAGGCCGCAGAGGTAGTGTTGTGACACTCCTATGTGATGGTGGAGATCGTTATGCTGGAACGTATTTTAATGATGACTGGGCAGCGAGTCAAGGTCTTGACCTAGTTGCACCAACTGAAGTTTTGGACAAGTTTTTTGCTACTGGGCAGTGGCTGGGGTAATGCGAGCCACTGCCCAGTAGTGGCATAAGACTTAACCTTCAGTTATCGCTTCCAATGGAGAAATTTTAGCAGCACGCACTGCTGGCCAAAGGGCTGCAAGTATTCCAACTCCGGCTGAACATACCAAAACGACGAGTACTTGGCCCCAAGGTATAGACAAGGTTTTCAGGCCGTCGTTGGCGAGGGTGCGTACTAGGGTAGATCCAAACAACAGTCCCATTGCCAAGCCGGTGAGCGCGCCAAAGATGGCAATCAGGAAGGATTCTAGATAGATTATTCTTCGTATTTGATTGCGCTGCATTCCAATAGCACGCAGCATGCCGATCTCTCTTTGGCGTTCTACCACAGCAAGTGCCAGAGTATTGATAATGCCAAGAATAGAGATGACTATCGCCAAGGCAAGCAGGGCGTAAATAACTGAGAGTAATCCATCAATTTCGCCAGCTATTTGACCCTTAAATTCTTCTCGGTCTTGAACTTGCACAATATAAAACTTGTCAGTTCTATCTTCTAAGTCATCACGTAATTGCTGAAGATCAGCTCCTGGTTGGGCTTTCGCCAGCAGAAACTCGTAGTTCCGAGCAGCAGCGGGGGTTACGGTACTGTATGTGGTTTCATTGACTAGCCATTGTCCTAAGAGTTCATTGTCAACGTATATACCTGAAACCGTTCGGATGATTTTTTGATCATCAACACTAACAATGTCAACATTGGACCCGATATCCCAGTTATGCTCCTGGGCATAACTTTCGGAAACAATGATGGATGTATCGCTCAGTTCTACTGAGCCCTTTATGATGTCGAGACTCAATACTGGATCAAGTGGTCCATTGGTAGCTGTTCCACTGGTTTCATCATCGTCGATTGTGACGTTTACGGTATGGAAGGCCACTAAGTTCGCTATCCCGGGGAGATCTTTAACGGCTTCATTTACCCCAAGCGGGAGCCACAGCCCTCTTGGTCCACTCAAGATGAAATCTGCTCTAACACCATTGTCTACCAAAGAATTAACACTAGCTTTAGCGGAAGCTCCGATGACAGCAATTGTCGTCACCAGCATCAATCCCAGGGTGAGGGCAAATGCAGTTGCGGCAGTTCTTCTGGGATTTCGCACCGCATTGGTCCGAGCTAATCGACCTACTGTGCCAAAGGGACGAGTAATAACAGATCCAGCTCCCGCTACGATTGGACGGGATAAGGCAGGTGCACACATGAGCACCCCGGTAATAACCAGTACCGCACCAACTCCAACCAAAATCGCGGCATCGCCACCAGTTCCAGAGGCGCCTACTAAAATAATCACCAAGCCAATTCCGAAGACGACGGCCCCCATCCAGGTGCGTTTCACTAGTGAATTTCCGGTGGAAGCAAATTCTTCACGCATTGCGGCAACCGGGGGTACTCGGGCGGCTCGAAGCGCCGGTATGTAAGCGCTGATGACGGTGACAAGTATTCCCAGCAGTAGCGCAACAATAATGGTGCGTGGCTGTAATTGCAGCGGTCCGTTTGGTAGGCCTACATCAAATACATTGAGTAAGGCGCGCAGTCCGTAGGTTAAACCAACACCAGTAAAGATGCCGAGGATGCTGCCTAGTAAGCCAACAAAGAGCGCTTCAAAAACCACCGCAAAGCCAATTTGAGCGCGGCTGGAACCGATTGCTCTTAATAAGGCAAGTTCGCGAAGCCTTTGGGCCACTAACATGCTGAAGGTGTTGTAAATAATAAAAGTTCCCAATACTAAGGCGATGGCACCAAAAGCTAGTAGTACGTAGTTGATGAAGCCGAGTGCTTTTTTGACCTCGGATTGGATTGTGGCTCGTACTTCATCTCCGGTGTTAACGTCAATATCAGGAAAGAGTTTAAGGAGGTTTTCCTTAAGATCAGTGGCAGAGATATTTTTCCCTGCCACATCAATATACCCGACATGGTTACCGTCAGTGAAGATGTCAAAGGCTTGTTGCTGCTCAAAGAGTACGCCAATAAATCCGCCAGAATCGGTTGCATCAGAATAGATTCCTGTCACATCAACGTTAAGGAATCCGGTAGAAGCAGTCAGTACTTTAGCTTTATCGCCTACTGCAAGTTCAGATCGTTTTGCCGCTCCGGAATTGATAGCGATTTGGCCTTGTCTGCTGGGGGCTGAGCCTACTAAAAATTCTAAGGGGTCGCCAAGATTTTGCTCAGGAGGTAAGTAAGACTGCCCAATGCTTGGTGCTCCTCCGCCTTGGGTAACCTCGCCATCGTCAGTGAGCAAGACTATGGGTGCACCAATTGCTGGAGCTACGGTTTGTACTTCGGGTAAAGCTTGAAGCTGCGTGACAAGTTCAATGGGAACACCGCTGGACTGTTCATTTTTGGCACTAATGCGTACATCAACGCCTTTTGCGGTATCGGCAAAAATAGCATCAAAACTCTTTTGAAGAGTATCAGTAAAAACGAATGAACCAGCGATAAAGGCAGTCCCAAGTACCACGGACAGCACGGTAAGCGCAAGACGAATTTTATGTGCAGCAAGATTGCGCAGCGAGATTCGCTGCATAGTTTGCGTGGATATCTTCATGACTGGTCCTGGGCTGGTTTACTCACTGATTCCAGGCTTTTCATTTTATCGAGAACAGAATCAGCAGTAGGGGAACGTAATTCATCAACAATATAACCATCAGCGAGGAATACCACCCGATCGGCGTAGCTCGCTGCACGAGGATCATGGGTGACGATAACTACTGTTTGATGAAACTCATCGACAGCTGATCGAAGTATTTGTAGGACCTCCCCTGAGGACCGTGAGTCAAGATTACCGGTAGGTTCGTCGCCAAAAATAATTTCAGGTTGTCCCGCTAGGGCACGCGCGCAGGCGACTCGTTGTTGTTGGCCACCAGATAATTCACTAGGCCGATGATCTAAGCGGTTTTGCAAGCCTAGTCGACTCAGTACCGAGTCGAGCCACTGCTTATCGGGTTTTTTACCTGCGATATCCATAGGTAAGGTGATATTTTCCAATGCAGTGAGTGTAGGCACCAAATTAAATGCTTGAAATACAAAGCCGATACGGTCCCTGCGCAGTGTTGTCATGTGCTTATCCGATAGCGCCGTTAAGTTGGTATCACCAATGAAAACCGAGCCGGAAGTAGCGGAATCGAGTCCGGCGAGGCAGTGCATGAGTGTTGATTTCCCAGACCCGGAAGGGCCCATGATGGCGGTAAATTCTCCGCGGGCAAACTCTGTTGATACCTCTCTTAATGCAAATACCTGGGTTTCACCTGATCCGTAGACTTTAGAAACGTCGATGGCGCGAGCGGCGGGCGTAGTCATAACTGCCTTCCTGATGAGGGGACTGACTACAATTCTTACCTATAAATGGGTTATTCGACACCTTACCGAGCAAGACTTGTGCATTATTTTTTCTCGGGAGGGTGCCAATGCCGCATTCCCAGTGTTATCAGACGCATTTGTTTACGGATGTGATCGACTAGTTCAGTTTCTTCGCGGCTATTCCGGGGGTCTATGTCGAGGATATTGGCAACAGTATTCATCATTACCCCAACGATGAGGTCTGCTGCCATGCCCAGGTCGGCTATTTCCCAGTCCAGTAACCCAGGCATGCGTGCCAAATCTGTGGTGAGTTCACTGGCAAAAAGCCGTAATTCAACACTGATTGCCCGGCGTATCTCAGCTACCCCACCAGATTTTTCTTTCACCAAAAATTGAAAATTTTCTGGGTGTGCTCGTACTTGAGCGATAAGAAGCACAAGGGAATCTTCGGCAAAGTTGTTGGGTGGGGTTTTTAGTGGATTTCTTCGCACTTCTCTGAGTAATTGCCGGAGCAAACGCATGCTGTCTTCCACGAGGGTGACACCCAGGTCTTCCATGGAAGTAAAATGTCGGTAGAAAGCAGTGGGCACGATGCCTGCATTTCTTGTTACCTCGCGCAGACTTAGGCTGGCAAAACTTCTGTCATTGGCCAGTTCCAAAGTTCCGTCCAGCAATGCCTGGCGTGTTTGCTCTTTTTTGGCAGTCCGACTTTTAGATTCCGTCACAGTATTCAGTGTATACCTGAGTATAAGAAAATATTACAGATGCTTCATATAAGCACTGTTAAATAACAAAATATTTACCTGTTGACGAACTTATGTTTTTTTGTAACACTGTATTCAGTGCACAGTTGTTCACTGAATATTAAGGGGTTTGTGTGGCACTTTTCAGTTCAGTAAAAGCAGTAACATCGCGGTCCGGCTCGGTACTCATGAGATTAGGCGAGGCCATGGCGACACCGCATGGGGTGGATCGTTACCTTGAGTTGGTTAATCCGATGTCGACAGTGCGACAGATGCGCGCAGAAGTAACAGCAGTTACTCGGATGACTGCAGATTCAGTAACCATAACTTTGCGGCCAGGGTGGCAGTGGAAAGGTTTTACTGCTGGGCAGTATGTGCAACTCGGAATCGTTATTAATGGAATCAGGCAGACTCGTTGCTATTCACCGGCAAATTCACAATGGGCTCCTGATAATCGCATTGAAGTGACAGTGGCAAGGCACCGGCAAGGGGTGGTGTCTCAGTACCTGCATGAGCATGCTCAACCAGGACTGGTTGTTGACTTAACTCCAGCTACCGGTACATTTCAGCTCCCTGAGCAGCGCCCTGAGCAGATTCTGCTGATCAGTGGTGGTAGTGGAATTACCCCAGTAATATCCATGCTGCGCACATTGATTGATGAGAATTATTCAGGTCAGCTGAGCTTTGTTCACTATGGTCGTTCACGGGCAGCGGTTCCCTATCTAGCGCAATTGCAGGAAATAGCGCAGCAGCATAAAAACATTCGTCTAGTCTTTGCTTTTACTAGAGCTGAAGATGGCGATTTACAAGGACATTTCAACGCGGATCATTTGGCTTTTATGCAAGCAGGCAATGGTAATGCCAACACGTACCTCTGCGGCCCACCAAGCTTACTTAAAGCTGTCGAACACGAGTATGCCCAAAGTGGTTTGAGTGAACAGTTACACACTGAGGCCTTTGTTTCAGCGCCAATTGTATCCAACAAATCGACGACAGGTCAGCTGAGTTTTAGTAGAAGCGCTCTTAAGTCACGTAATAACGGCAAGACCTTGTTGGAACAAGCTGAAGATAATGGTCTTACTCCCGAGCATGGTTGCCGGATGGGTATTTGTTTTTCTTGTACCTCTGTGAAAAAAACTGGCTGTACTCAGAATATTCTCACTGGAGAAATTGATCCCGAACCAAACAAGCATATTCAGCTATGTATTTCAGTTCCTATTGGTGATATTGAACTCGACTTATAGCGCGAATTATTAATTTCATGACAACTCATTGGGAGAAAAATGTTGAACAAAGAAATAATCCTTAGCTTTGATCAAGTGGAGGCTATGGGGCGAGAGTTAGACGAATTACGGGCCCAGGTTGTTGCTTCATTGGGTGAAAAGGATCGTGAATACCTTTATTCAGTTATTAAAGCACAAAGAGGGTTTGAGGTCGTTGGACGCTCTTTGATGTATCTCAGTTTTTTCCCACCTGCATGGTTGGCAGCAGTGGGTGCATTGGGTATCTCAAAGATTCTTGATAATATGGAAATTGGTCATAACGTTATGCACGGTCAATACGACTGGATGCGTGAACCAGGGTTAAACTCTAGAGATTTTGAGTGGGATACCGCTTGTCCAGCCGATCAGTGGCGGCATTCACACAACTATATGCATCATACGTATACCAATATTGTTGGTATGGATAGAGATATCGGATATGGGGTGCTACGGATGGATTCCGCGCAGCAGTGGCGTCCTTATTACCTGGGTAATCCGATATATGCTTTTGCTTTGATGATGCTTTTTGAATGGGGAGTGATGCTCCATGATCTTGAATTTGACAATATTGTCGAAGGAAATAGAAAGTGGTCAGATGTAAAGCCATTGGTGGCAGGGATGGTCCGCAAAGCAGGTCGTCAAATACTGAAAGATTACCTTGTATTTCCTGCATTAAGCGGGCCTATGTTCATTCCAACTTTGATAGGCAATGCCAGTGCTAACGTAATTCGTAATATTTGGACTTTCTCGATTATCTTTTGTGGGCATTTTCCTTCTGGGGTAAAAACTTTTAGCCAAGAAGAAACTGCCGAGGAAACTAAAGCTCAGTGGTATTTACGGCAAATGTTGGGTTCGGCAAATATTACTGGTGGCAAACTCTTTCATATTATGAGTGGTAATCTTTCGCATCAGATTGAACATCACCTTTTTCCTGATTTGCCTGCCAACCGGTACCCGCAGATTGCCCCGCAAGTTAAAGCTATTTGTGAGAAATACGGACTGCCTTACAACTCAGGCGGATTTTTACAGCAGATCGGTTCCACCTGGAAGAAGATTTTCCGACTTGCTCTCCCTGATTCTGTAATGGGGCCGGAACCGGAGATCAGTGTTAGAGTCGAGCGGAAAAAGAGTGTGGCCTAGCAGCTAAACGCAGTTGCTCACAATCAAGGTAAACTCATGATCGGATATGGTGGCATGGTAGAAAACTATGAGAGACACAAGGATGCACTTCAAGAAGTTGCAGAATCAACCGCAGCCCATGTCGGGAAAATTGCGGTCATTATCGCTGAAGCTGTTCAGCAAGTAACGAGGGAGATTGGCGATCTCATTACCGACAGTTTTGAGGTTGTCGAGGCTAGTCGCAAGGCAAAACAAGACCAAGATAGGTGAGTGGTTAAGACGCGCGCTCACTGGTAGAGCGTGGCCTCTTGCTTCGTTGTGCTTACCGATTAGTCTGGGCACATGCCCGATGAAAGTTTGCATGCAATCAGGTTCGACAATGTAGTCCGCGAGTATAAAGTTGGTGGACAAACGGTGCGGGCTTTGGATCGCGTCAGTTTCAGTCTTGCGCCGGGGCAGTTTACCTCGATTGTTGGTCCTTCCGGGGCCGGTAAGAGTACTTTGCTGCATTTAATGGGTGCTCTTGATGCCCCAACTTCTGGGTCAATATCTTTTGAAGGCAAAGAGATATCGTTATTAGGCGACGATGCTCAATCGAATTTTCGCCGACATTCCGTAGGTTTCATCTTTCAATTTTTTAACCTCCTTCCCACTATGTCAGCGTGGGAAAATGTCGCTGTACCACAGCTTCTTGATGGGAAACCTATTTCGGCAGCGAAAGTACAAGCACGGAAGTTATTGGAAGACGTAGGATTGGGCGGGCGGGCGGATCATCGCCCATCGGAGCTTTCCGGTGGGCAGATGCAACGGGTAGCTATTGCCCGAGCGTTGATGATGAATCCTCCGGTGATTTTAGCCGATGAACCCACCGGTAATCTTGATTCGCATACCGGTGCTGAGATACTTGATCTGCTTTCTGATATCGCCCATGAAGGCTCAGGTCGGTTGGTGGTGATGGTAACCCACGATCTGGAAGCGGCAGCTGCGACTGATCGAATTATTTCTATGCGGGATGGCCGAATTGAATCGGATGTGCGCAAGTGAAAGGTTTCTTCAGTCGTATTCGGCTTTTTAATCTTCGTGACTTGCTTACCCATAAGGCTAGGGTAGTTGCTTCCATTGGGGTTGTTGCTGTTTCGGGGGCCTTGCTTATTGCGGTACTGGGAACCTATGGCTCGCTCACCGGCTCAGTGGATAAACTTGCCCGGAATGTAGCTGGTAATGCTGATCTTGAAATTACGGGGGTGACTGATAGCGGATTTAATGCTGATCTATTGTCAGCGGTGCGCAGTACCCCTGGTGTGAAAACGGCGGTTCCGTTAGTTCGTTCGCAAATAAATAATGCAGGTCAACGTATTTCACTTTTTGGAGTAGATTCTTCCATTACAGCCTTGGGCGGGCAGCTGCAATCTGCTGTAGAAGGGGAGTTAGGGGCGGGAATGCTTACTGGAGTTGCGGTTGGACCCGGAATGCAGTCTGTTGTGGGTGAATATATTAGTTTAGGCACCAAGACTTTTCCGGTAACCGCAGTTCTTCGCGGGGACAATGCTGAGTCAGTAAACGGTGGCCGCTTTGTCTTAGCTTTTCTTCCTATCGCACAGTCCATTATGGAACGACCAACAACCTTGGATTCGATCTATGTTCTTGCCGAAGAGCAGGTTAGCATCACTGAATTAAGGAAAAATCTTAGGGAAAGCGTGGGTGGCCAAGCAGTGGTAGCTGATCCACTGTTCCGTACTGCACAAGCAAGTGCGGCTACTTCTATTACTAGAGATTCTACCTTGATGGTCTCTTTAATTGCCCTGGTTGTATCGGCATTTCTAGTTTTTAATTCGATGAATATGGCTGTGGCTGAACGCAGGCAGACCTTGGCGATGTTACGTGCATTGGGGGCGCGTCGTGGGCCCATTGTGCGTGATCTTTTAGCTGAAGCGGCCTTGTTGGGCCTGCTTGGTGGTGCTATTGGCATTCCCCTGGGAATAGCGATGGGCCGATGGGCAATTGGTCGCTTACCGCCTTTTTTGGTGCAAACTTTCGATGCTCGAATGGAATATGTACTTCCGTCCTATGCGATACCCATAGCATTGGTGGCTTGCATTGTTTCGAGCATTGCAGCTTCGGCCTGGGCGGCCCGTCAAGTTTTTGCGGTGGCACCGTTAGAAGCAATGTCACCACCGGAGGTCAGTAGTGCTGAAAATGATAGACCGCCGCTGATGCGATCGGCTGCACTTATTGGTGTACTTGGTATTTCGGCGGGGGGTCTCTTGGCTTTTACAGTGCAGGGTAGGTTGGCACTGGGTGCTGGGGCGGTGTTCGCTATAGGGGCCTTAGCTCTGTGTTACGCCCTTACTGAACCTATTGC
>JBOFCS010000138.1:0-4482 GCA_051646185.1 Mycobacteriaceae bacterium
AGGTGCTTCTTGGTTTCCATTGGACCAAGCTCCATGCAGAAGAACGCGGTACCCTTGGTGAGGTTTACATTGTTGGGGTAGATCCAGACGCACAGGGTTTTGGATTAGGCCGAGTCCTCACCCTCGCAGGACTTCAGTATCTATTTGGCAGTGGTATTTCAGAAGTGCTGCTCTACGTGGAAGCCGATAATGGTAAAGCGGTACGCACCTATCGAAGTCTTGGTTTCGCTGATTTCCATAGTGATGTTGCTTATGCACATCAACCACGTTATCTTGGTTGAAATGCCAAAAAGTCCTCTGGTGCTTAGCACGGTTTGCAGTTACTAACGGGTGTTCATCTTGCGTTCACCTTTTCGGTAAGTGCTGTCCACCATTACCGCCTAGTTTGATTCCAGGACAGCAACTCGCTGCCCGACGGGAGTTTGAAAACCCCGTCTTGCCGAGCCGCCCAGTATGGGCGCGACGTAGAGATTCCTGGAGAAAAATCAAGTGAACCTCAAGCGCAGTGGTGCCCTCGTTGGGGCCTCCGCAATCGCCCTGTTTTCCCTAGCCGCCTGTGGCAGTGATGACAACACCCCAGCTGCCTCATCTACTTCAGGTGCAGCTACTTCTGCCGCTAAGGTTGACTGCGGCGGTAAGTCCACTCTTAAGGCCAGTGGATCAACTGCACAGTCAAATGCCATGAAGCGTTTTGTGACCGCTTACCAGGCAGCCTGCGGCGGACAGTCTTTGGACTATAACGCCAATGGTTCAGGTGCTGGAATTACCGAGTTCAACGGCAAGCAGACCGACTTTGCTGGTTCAGACTCGCCGTTAAATGCTGATAAAGGTGAGGTTGCTGCAGCTCAGGAGCGTTGCGGCAGCGAGGCCTTGAACTTGCCTGTCGTGTTTGGTCCTATTGCGATCAGCTATAACCTCCCAGGTGTGGACCACATCGTGCTTGACGGACCTACCCTCGGTAAGATTTTTACCGGTGCGGTATCGACTTGGGATGATGCAGCTATCAAGGGCCTTAACCCTTCTGCTTCGCTACCAAGCACCAAGATCACCGTCCAGTTCCGCAGCGATGAGTCCGGAACCACCGATAATGTGCAGAAATATCTCCAAGCTGCTTCCGATGGCACCTGGACCAAGGGCGCAGGCAAGGCCTTTGCTGGCGGAGTTGGCGAGGGTTCTAAGGGTAACGATGGAACTGCTGCTGCGGTAAAGGCCACCGAAGGTTCCATCACCTACAACGAGTGGGCATTTGCCAAGGCACAGAAGCTGCAGATCGCTTCGATTAAAACCTCAGCTGGTGGTGCCGGTGTGGCAATCAACACCGAGTCGGTAGGCAAGACTATCGCCGGCGCCAAGGTTAAAGGCGAGGGTAACAACCTTGTTCTGGATACCAGCTCGTTCTACAAGCCAGTTGAGCAGGGTGCTTACCCTATTGTTCTTGCCACCTACGAGATTGTCTGCTCCAAGTACGCAGATCCTGAGGTGGGCAAGGCAGTGAAGGCATTCCTTCAGACTGCTATTACTTCTGGTCAGGATGGACTTGCTGACAATGGTTATATCCCTGTCCCAGATAGTTTCAAGGCGAAGCTGTCCGCTGCGGTCAACTCGATTTCCTGAGAGAATAGCTAGATGGTAACGAGCTCGAATGTAGCTCGAGGGATGGGTCGGCGGTCGGTGATCGCTGGCCCGGACCCCTCCGGCACTATTGATAACATGCCCAGTCCTAAGGAGAACGGTCCATTGCCGAAAGCATCCACCGGAAGACGTGCGGATGCGATCTTCAAAGGTCTCACAACTGCTTCTGGGATTTCGATAATCGTTGCCATCGTCGCGATTGCAATATTCTTACTTGTTCAGGCCGTGCCTTCATTGCAGGCCAACACTGTGAATTTCTTTACCTCGGACGAATTTGTGGTTGGTGATGTTAACAACCTGCAATTTGGTATTCGCAGTTTACTCATTGTCACGGTGATGAGTTCGTTGCTTGCTCTCGTTATTGCCGTCCCAATCGCTATTGGTATTGCTCTATTCACCACTCACTACGCGGATAAGAGATTGGCGCGAGGTTGCAGCGTTCTCATTGACCTTCTGGCCGCTGTACCCTCGATTGTGTTCGGTATGTGGGGGATTTTGGTGTTAGCCCCAGAATTAAAGCCAGTTTCCGAGTTCTTAAATAAAAACTTGGACTGGTTTTTCCTCTTTAAGACCGGAAATATCTCGGTAGCAGGTGGCGGCACCATTTTTACTGCTGGAATTGTTCTTGCGGTCATGATTTTGCCGATTATTACTGCGGTGACCCGAGAAGTGTATCGGCAAACTCCGCGCTCGCAGATTGAGGCAGCCCAAGCTCTAGGTGCCACCCGCTGGGAAGTTATTAGAATGACGGTGATTCCGTTTGGCCGTAGTGGCACTATCGCTGCGTCCATGCTGGGGCTTGGGCGAGCATTGGGAGAGACTATCGCTGTTCTTATCATTTTAAAGACAGCCACGGGGGGAGCAACGTTTAGTCTATTTGATGGCGGGTCAACCTTCGCTTCTAAAATTGCTTCAGCAGCAGCAGAGTTCAGTCAACCGCTGTCTACTGGTGCTTATATTGCAGCTGGGTTTGTATTGTTTGTGCTGACATTCATTGTTAATGCACTAGCGCGGGCTGTTGCCGGTGGAAAGGTTAATGGGTAATGACGATATCCCTAGATAAGCCGATTAAGTCAACAGCCTTCCTTCCTATCAGCGTCACACGGAAGATCAAAAATAACATTGCAACAGGTTTAGTGGCGTTTGCCTTTGTTATCGCATTGATTCCGCTAATGTGGGTACTGTGGACAGCTCTTTCTAAGGGCTATCATGCGGTTATTACCTCAACCTGGTTTAGTAACTCGCAGAAGGGGATTCTTCCCGAACAAGTTGGCGGGGGTGCTTATCACGCAATTTATGGAACTGTGGCCGAAGCGCTCATCGCCTCAGTTGTGGCGATTCCGCTTGGACTGATGGTGGCTATTTACTTGGTTGAATATGGTCGCGGGACGCTAGCAAAAATGGTTACCTTTATGGTGGATGTACTTTCCGGTATTCCATCAATTGTTGCTGCACTTTTTGTTTTTAGTGTCTGGATTACCACCTTAGGTTCTGAGCAGAGCGCTTTTGCCGTCGCATTGGCGTTGGTGCTATTGATGCTGCCAGTCATCATCCGCTCCTCGGAGGAAATGCTGCGCTTGGTGCCGGATGATCTACGAGAAGCCTCTTATGCGCTGGGGGTATCTCGGTCGACTACTATCCTTAGAGTTGTTCTGCCCTGCGCCGTTTCAGGAATTATTAGCGGGGTAATCCTTGCTATTGCACGTGTTATGGGTGAAACTGCTCCAGCTTTGGTGCTCGTTGGGTATAGCTCAGCACTCAATCAAGATGTCCTGCACGGGAATATGGCCTCGCTGCCATTGATGATTACAAACGAACTGACCAACCCTGAAGTTGCTGGCCAGCAAAGGGTTTGGGGTGCGGCTTTGACCTTGATTCTGTTGATTGCCATTCTGAATGTTCTTGCTGCGATTGCCTCGCGGTTACTGGCCCCCAAGACCTCATAAGAAAGCTTAGGTAATTCGATGGCAAAACGCCTTGATCTTAAAGATCTCAATATTTACTACGGCAAGTTCCATGCAGTTGCCGATGTCAGTCTTTCAGTTGCGCCGCGTACGGTGACGGCATTTATTGGCCCCTCAGGCTGTGGTAAGTCCACGGTTCTGCGTTCATTAAACCGAATGCATGAAGTAACTCCCGGCGCTCGGGTTGAAGGCTCAATTTTGCTTGATGGTGACGATATTTACGGTACTGGGGTTGACCCAGTGGGGGTTCGTCGCACCATTGGCATGGTCTTTCAGCGGCCAAACCCCTTTCCTACGATGTCAATTCGCGACAATGTAGTAGCAGGGTTAAAGCTGCAGGGAGTGCGAAGTAAAAAACGTCTTGATGAAGTTGCCGAACGTTCTCTTCGTGGGGCCAATCTATGGAACGAAGTAAAGGACCGACTTGGCAAGCCTGGTGGTGGTTTATCGGGTGGTCAGCAGCAGCGGCTATGTATCGCACGGGCCATCGCAGTGTCACCTGATGTGCTTTTGATGGATGAGCCCTGTTCGGCTCTAGAC
This sequence comes from Mycobacteriaceae bacterium, assembly GCA_051646185.1. Lineage (GTDB taxonomy): Bacteria > Actinomycetota > Actinomycetes > Mycobacteriales > Mycobacteriaceae > JBOFCS01. The sequence goes on from JBOFCS010000138.1 coordinate 4,137, forward strand.
CCAATTTCTACCCTTGCTGTAGAAGATTTGATCACCGAGTTGAAGAAGCAGTACACCATCGTTATTGTCACCCACAATATGCAGCAGGCGGCGCGAGTTAGTGATCAGACCGCTTTCTTTAATCTCGAAGCAACCGGAAAGCCGGGGCGTCTCATTGAGATTGACGATACCGAGAAAATTTTCTCTAGCCCTTCGCAAAAGGCAACTGAAGACTACATCTCCGGTCGTTTTGGGTAGACTGTAGCTTTAATGTTTATCTAAAAATGTCCTCCTGAGCATGCTCAGGAGGACATTTTTAGATTGAAAAGGCAGTTACTCAATAGCTTTATGAAGATCGCTAAATTCT
>JBOFCS010000170.1:0-4491 GCA_051646185.1 Mycobacteriaceae bacterium
AACTGAAGAAGATGCCATGCAAGAAGGCGATTCCGCCGGAATGGGACCGGGTGGAAAGTACACCATCAAACAACTACTCACCGGATTACTGATGGTCTCTGGCAATGACACCGCCCATGCTTTGGCTACACAACTTGGCGGAATGGATGCGACGGTGAAGGAAATGAACGCTAAGGCAGTATCGTTAGGGGCCTTAGATACTCGAGCTGCCACCCCTTCTGGATTGGATGGCCCTGGAATGAGTTCTTCCCCCTATGACCTTGCGCTTATTTTTCGTCATGCCATGCAGGACAACACTTTTGCATCCATAGTGTCGCAAAGTTCAGCGGAATTTCCCGGATATCCTAAGCGAAAAGACCTTCCACAGGATGACCCAGAAAATGTCGATCACCCCGCCTACACCATGTACACCCAAAACCACTTGCTCGAACGGTACCCTGGTGCTATCGGCGGGAAAACTGGATATACCGATGATGCTCAGAAAACCTATGTTGGTGCCGCCCAAAAGAATGGACGTCGCCTTGTACTCACTCAAATGTTTGGACTAAACGAGTCAGCATCCTATTGGGATCAAGCTGAGCAGTTATTTGACTGGGGCTTTAGCCTCTCTCAAGACAACACTATTGGGACGTTGACAGAAGCACAGAACCACAGCAACGCCCACAAAAGCGATGCCACCTCGTCAGTCCCACAAGCAGATTCCGCCGCTTATACACAAACCCGCACCCAAGAAACCCCAACTGGGACTGCCGTGCGCATCGGCTTTGGTATCATCGGTTTAGTTGTTATCAGTGGTTTGCTGCTCGGGGCGAGAAGGCTCAATAAAAACCGGTAATTTTTCGGCCCTCTTAATCGGAAGAATTTTTCTTACGCCGAACCACCCCTGAAATACCCAAGACGGCAAGCGCACCCATGCCAGCCAAAGCTAAACCCTCTTTGGCACTTGGTGCCCCTGAAACCACGACCCGGGTAGTGATCAATGCTGGGTCAGGTACTCGTACTGGCGCTTTATCTAAGTTTTCCTGTGCCGTAGCGGCCCAAGCTGTGGCAAATAGCACAATGCGCCAAGTGATAAAGAAAAACACCATAATGCCTAGTACTGGGCCAAATGTTGCTCCAGCCGGTCCTGACGTGACTGATTTGAGGTAAATCGCCGCAATTTTTTTGAATACCTCAAAAACAACCGCAGTCATTAATCCGGCCTTGATGGCACTGCGGACTGTCACAGCTTCGCGTGGCAGTTTGGCAATCACCCAGGTAAACAATACCCAACTTGCCACAAAAGAAATAAGGAGAGAAACAATCTGCAAAAGCACACCAATGCCCGGAACATCTTCGAGGCCAACTTTTTCCAGCAAAGAGGAGATCACCGAACCATCACCGATAGCGGTCAAAGCAACTGAAACAATAAGAGCTGCAAATAGTCCCAATAAGGCGCCTAGGTCAGATGCCTTCGTTTTCAAAAAATTACCCTTAGGGCTCTGCTGATCCCACTGGGCAGTAAGAGCCTGACGTAGATTTGCCATCCACCCCAGACCGGCATATAACGCACCAATAAGCCCAATCACACCAACGGCAGTACGAGAGGCAATGGCATTATCAATTAAGTCATTTAGTTGTTTCCCGGTATCACCAGAAGAAGATTCAGCAACTTTATCTCGGACATCTGCAAGCATCTCCGGGTTATGAACAAGAACAAAACCGGCAGCAGCAAACGCCACCATGATCACCGGGAACATCGCAAAAACTGTAAAATACGTAGTTCCAGCGGCAAAAAAGTCACCATTTTTCTCTTGGTAACTCTTCGCTGCCCGAACCAGATGATCGAACCAGGGATAAGCCGCCCGTTGGCGATCTACAAATCCAGGTTTTTTCTCTTCAGTCACGTTCCCTCACTTCGTCAGTTGCAGAAAACCTACGCGATCATAGACTTGCTCCAATGTTGTGCTGGCAACTTCGCGGGCCCGTTGCGCCCCACGATGCAAGATTCGATCAAGTTCCGCCGGATCAGCTGTCAGTTCATCCACTCTGGCTTTAATAGGAGTAACAAACTCGGCGAGCACCTGGGCGGTGTCATTTTTGAGATCCCCGTAGCCTTTACCCTGGTAACCTGCTTCCAGATCGGTAATACTAACCCCACTCAGCGCGGACTGAATGACCAGTAAATTGCTGACTCCAGCTTTGGTAGCCGGGTCATAGCGAATCTCTCGCTCATTATCAGTAACCGCAGAACGTATTTTTTTGGCCGAAACTTGTGGATCATCCAATAAGTTAATGACCCCAGCCGGGGTGGAAGAGGACTTACTCATTTTTGCACTTGGGTCTTGCAGATCAAAAATTTTTGCGGTCCCCTTGATAATGTGAACTTCGGGGACAACAAAAGTTTTCTTAAACCGAGAATTAAATCTGGCAGCAAGATCCCTGGTGAGTTCCAGGTGTTGACGCTGATCTTCACCCACCGGAACCAGATGCGGTCGATATAACAAAATATCAGCGGCCTGTAGTACTGGGTAGGTAAAAAGGCCAACACTGGTCTGATCACTACCTTGTTTTTGTGACTTATCTTTAAACTGCGTCATTCGACTTGCTTCACCAAAACCGGTAATACAGTTCAAAACCCAAGCTAATTGAGCATGCTCAGGCACCTGACTTTGCACAAACAAGGTGGCCCGGCCTGGGTCGACACCAACAGCAATCAGCTGAGCCACCGATAATCTGGTGCGTTCTCTGAGCTGTCGTGGATCTTGCGGAACCGTAATGGCATGCAAGTCAGGGATAAAGTAAAACGCCTCAAAATTATCCTGTAATTGTACCCACTGCTGCACCGCACCAAGGAAATTCCCCAAGTGAAAGGAATCTGCCGTAGGTTGAATACCGGACAGCACTCGCTGCTTTGCCGCAGGCGCTGGTGACGTTGGGGGCGCAATTGCAGAAGACACAGCGTTATCTTCCCATGCCGACCATGATGAGCGTGCGATAACCCAAGCGACTAGCTGTACTCCACCGTAACCGGAGAGTGATCGGACCACCGTAGGTCATAGGAATCAGCCCGTTCTACCCGCGCAGCCTGGGCCCGCTTGGCTAAAGCTTTATTGGCAACCTGGTAGTCAATGCGCCACCCTGAGTCATTATCAAAAGCTTTCCCTCGAAAAGACCACCAAGTATAGGGGCCTTCGATCTCAGGATGCAATTGGCGTACCACATCTACCCAAGCAGAATCAGTGCCAAAAACCTCCCCCATCCACTGGCGTTCTTCGGGTAAAAACCCCGAAGACTTTTTATTGGTTTTCCAGTTTTTCAGATCACGTTCAGTATGCGCGATATTCCAGTCTCCAGATACCACAATCTGCCTGCGCTTGCGCCCGATATCAGTGAGATATTGGGCGAAGATAGCCATAAACCGTTCTTTTTCCTCCTGCCGAGGGGTATCGGTTTCACCGGAAGGCAAATACAAGCTAGCTACCGTGAGTTTACCGAAATCTGCCTCAATATAACGTCCTGATTGAGCAAATTCGTTGTTACCAAAACCAATTCGAATGGCATCCGCTGGCTCACGCGAAAGAATAGCGACACCATTGCGGCCCTTAACTATTGGTTCGGCCGAAACCAGATGCCACCCTTGAGCTAGAGCTGGAGCCAATGCTTCGCGCAGTTGCTGATCATCAGCTCGGGTTTCCTGTAAACAAATATGATCGGCTTTACTGGACTTAATCCACTCCAGAAAACCCTTGTTGGTTTCTGAGCGTTCTTTGGTAGCTGCACGGATACCGTTGACGTTCACAGTGGTGATAATGAGAGGCACAAGTAGTTACGGTATCGCACGCCGCTGCGCTGCCACCGCTACACCCAAAACTATCAATCCGGCTAGCGCAAGCCCAGCCCCCACCGCAGCCGGGGCGGTATAACCATATCCGGCAGCAATCACTAACCCACCCAGCCATGCACCCCCAGCATTAGCAATATTAAGCGCCGAATGATTCAACGACGCAGCCAAAGTTTGAGCCTCATGGGCAACATCCATGAGGCGAGTCTGCAAACCTGGAACTAAAGACGATCCCGCTACCCCAATAAAAAACAGCACCACCAAGGCTGAAATTGGATGATGGGAGGCAGGAATAAATAAAGCTAAAACAATAATTAACAACACCATGAGCACAGCCAGACCCGGCAGCAAAGCCCGATCCGCGACGTAACCGCCAAAAATATTTCCAGCCACCATCCCCAGCCCATAAAGCATGAGCGCCAGTGGCACAAAGCTCAGCGGCAAACCAGCAACATCAGTCAAAGTTGTTGAAATATAAGTATAAACGGCAAACATGCCACCAAAACCAACCATACCCACCACCAAGGTGAACCAGACTTGTGACCGACGAAGTGCACTGAGCTCAGCAATCGGATGAGATACCGGCATCTGATGCATATGCGGCACCCACCGAAGTAACAATATAACTGTCAGCAAACCAACCAGGGTCACCAAAGCAAAAGCAGTTC
>JBOFCS010000174.1:0-23032 GCA_051646185.1 Mycobacteriaceae bacterium
CCAAAACCAATGATCCCCTCGGTACTGAGATCGTCAAACCCTCCAGCTACCACCAACTGCGCTTTACCGAGTCGAATCTTATCAACTCCTTCCTCCACACTCACTGCTGCAGTCGCGCAGGCTGCAACCGGGTGAACCATCGCCCCATAGCTTCCTACATATGATTGAACAACGTGTGCAGCAACAACATTCGGAAGAGCTTCTTGCAAGATATCATTGGCTCGGGACTCCCCCAATAAAGTATCGATATACAACGAGCGCATCGAAGTCATTCCCCCCATTCCAGTGCCCTGGGTATTTGCCACCAAAGTTGGATGCACCCAACGCATTAATTCCGAGGGGGTAAACCCGGACGAAATAAATGCATCCACTGTTGTTACTAAATTCCATAGTGCTACCCGATCTACCGAACTTGCCATATCCGCAGAAATACCCCATTTTGTGGGATCAAAACCACTCGGAATTTGACCGCCAACAGTACGAGTCAAAGACATCTTACGTGGTACCCGTATTTCAGTTCCCACCATCCTGGTTACCTGCCAGTCACTGCTATCGGGAAGTGCTGCAATCCTTGTCTTTTCAGGATCAACAGAGAGAAAAGACCGCGCTTGAGCCTCACTATTGACTATAAAAGTCAGATCCTGATCTAAAAACACTGAGGCCAACAAAGGTGCCGTGTTATCAGCGGACAGGGCACCATCTTCGCAATACCTACGGATACCACAGCGCTCGATAACTGTATCGTGATACTTATCAGCAATTTCAGATTCAGGAACAAAATCACCTGAGTCCGCGTCATACCAACCTGGGGTTGGATCATTTTCCCAAGCCACAAGCCCCATGCTCCATGCTAGCTCCACAACACCCGCAGCGGATAAGCAGTCATCAACTTCCATCTCAAAGCGAGTACGCGCACTGCCATAAGGGCCAAGTTCACCAGCTCCAACAACAACCACCAGTTCGGCAGGATCAATCTCCAAATCTGGCCACTGCGGAGTTAGGTTGCCCCCAACAATACCGGGAGGGGCAGGAAGCGCCGCAATTATTTCAGTGGAATCTCCTTCGTGTATAGCTTCTTTCACTCCCTCTGCATGAGCACGCACTTGGCTAGCAAGATCAGCTAAATCAAGCTTAATCCCAGCAAGACCACCGGTAAGATCTGCTAACAATGGCTCGGTTGCCGCAAGTACCCGAGATTCTGACTCACACCACAAAAGTAGTTCTGCTGCCATTTCTTCGGTAGAAAAAGTACGCACTCCGGCCTCTTCAACCGCATCAACTATTGGGTCATTATGACCCATTAAGCCAGTACCTCTAGTCCATCCAATGAGTGCATGTACCAAAGTAACCCTTGCAGCCCAAGATTTTTCTGACTTCCATCGAGCGACAACCGAATCTAATGCAGATTTCGCTTCGCCATAAGCACCATCCCCGCCAAACATTCCACGATTGGGTGAGCCTGGGAGCACCACATGCAAACTTGCGCCGAGGTCAGTATCTTTTCCAATGGCAGAAAGTCCACCGATCAGCCTTTGCACTGCCCACAGCAGAATCTTCATTTCCATCTCTGCTCGAGAACCAGCATCAGATAGATCACCCATCACCCGTGGTGCAGCAAAAGGGAAGAGTAAAGTTGGCGTCATAGCTTGTTTGCTTATCGTCTTCTGCCCACCCATGGACTCAGACTGCTCGCTACCTACCCACTCAATTAACGAGTCAATATCCCTGTAAGAAGCCATATTAGCCGGAACAATCCATAAGCATGCATTACAGGAAGCATTCGTTCTATACAGCTCACGGTAAAACTGCATTCGCGAATCATCGAGCTGCGAAGTGGTAACAATAACCGTTGCGCCGCCTGATAGCAGCCTTGCGGTGACCGCAGCTGCGATAGAACCTTTACTAGCTCCCGTTACCACCGCAATTTCTTCGCTCCACACACCCCCATCTACCGCTTGGGCAAGTTCAGCGATTCGGGCATAAAGTGATGCATGAACATGCCGTCCACCTGCCAAAGCTTTAGCTTGCCACCAGGATGCCTGCGTACCAACCGTAACGCCGATAGCAGTAAACCGCTGTGCATACTCCTGCCAATGCTCATCAATACTATCTTCCGATTCCAGCCACAACCGAGCCAAATCTTCTCGGGCACTAGCCCATCGATCATCAAGCAGTACAGCCTTTTTAGCATCAAAAGCAGGAGCGACCAGCCTTGGCCATTCTGGACCTAACTCAGCTGATACTAAATCAAGTATTTCTTCGTTGGCAGTTGCAGCCGCATCAGTGGCAAGCTCCGATATTTCGGCATGTCCAAGCTGAGTCAAAATGAGCCTTGCCGCAGAGACTAATACCCCGTCTCTCCCAACCAACTGATCTGTGAATTCATGCAAAGCCGCAAGATCAACAGTCCCTGTCCCCGCCGCTGCTGAAGAAGGCATCGAAACAGTGACCCCTTGCCGCGCTGCCACAGTTGCCAACGCGGCATCAATAGCCGCATCAACCTCTGCGCCACTGCTAAAGGCTCCCTCACAGAGATTACCGAGGGTCCCTCCACGTACACTAACACCGTCACGAGTCCCCAAAGCTACTTCTAGCACTACGTGATCAACCCAGCCTTCACCAAGTTCCCAAACCTTGATAATACGCTCGGAAATTGCACCAAGACGTCTACCTGATGGACCAAAAGCCTTACGCAACTGATCATTAATAGCGTCAGTAAGAACTGGACCAAAAGCTCGATATGTTCTTGCGAGTTTAGCTACTTGCTTACTTAAGCTTGCAATATCCGCATCTGCTGCTCCATCAATTGCACCTAAAGACAACTCGGTCCCGAGATCAACAAGAAGTTGGTTGCGCCGTGAAGAAACACCGTCACATAGTGATTCAATACTATCTGCCGCTTGGATCTGATCCGTCCGAAGTTTAGTCCACAATGCAATCAAAGCCTTTGTTGCGTCAGCGGCGTCAAAGCTAATATCCGCTGGACGTGGCCCACCCGTAACAGTAGCTAACGGCACTGACGTAACTTCGAGTGCGCTTGCCATTTCACTGACTGTCGTATCGACAGACCCAGCCGTTTCTTCAAGCTCAAGATCAGGATCGCTATCAGTACCATGAATAGCCGCCGCATCTCGCTCTACGTTAAGAACCTCGACCGAAACTGACTGAAAGGATGGTAATTTCAAAGTATTTGCTGCAAGACCAGCAACAGTTGGTGCTGAGCTCACCCCTACCTCGATAAACCGCTCTACCCCAAGCCCGCCGGAGAATTCGTCGGCAAACAACAAATCCTGAGTTTCAATCCACCGAACTGGGCTAGCAAACTGCCACGCTAAAAGCTCTGTCAACACCACTCTGGTCAATTCACCAGATTTATCTTCCAACCATTGATCGTAATTCTCTAACACTATTTTTAATGGTTCGGAGGGAACTAAATCACAGATTTCTTGAATAAAATCACGGTCTAAGCTGAACAGTCTTGGCACCAAATTAGGAATATAACGGCCAATGAGCAATGCCGGATCGATCTCTCGCGGTAAAAGATTTTCTAGCCTGTTGCGAAACTCGGGCACACCTTTTCGCAAAACACTTGAGTGGAAAGGAACATCAATTCCGGGGATTAAAATAAAGGCCCGTTTCCCGCCAGTGATTGCTAACCGACGCGTTACCTCATGCTCTAAGTGTTCAAGCCCTCGAACCGTACCTGCAATAGCATACTGTGATCCTCGTAGATTGTAATTAACAATTTCCAGGAACTCCTCACTCTTAGTCGCTACCTCGGAAATAAATTCAGCAACTGAATCGTCATCGATCTCTAGCTGAGAAGGCCTAATTGCCGCAAGACGGTAATTACTCCTTCCCAGTTCATCTCGTGGAACTAGAGCATGCATAGCCGATCCACGTTGAAATACCACTTCAAGCACTGCTTCCAGCGGAAGTACACCCACCACAGCAGCCAAAGCATTGTACTCACCTACCGAATGCCCACAAGTAATATTGTCTTCAACAAAAGCGCCAATTTCTCTAAGCTCTGCGACTTGAGCCACCGCTAAGGTTGCCATAGCAACTTGAGTAAATTGGGTTAAGAAGAGAACCCCATCTGGATGATGGTACTGCACTCCCTGAGCTTTTAAGGTAGTTGGATTATCCCGCACCACAGCAAGTATCGAAAAATCAAGAGCAGACCGGGTATGTTTATCAGCCCTATCCCAAATTTCTCTGGCTGCCTTGGACTTTGATCGAGAATCAAGCCCCATTCCCTTATGTTGAATACCTTGACCAGGGAAAGCATAGACCGTCTTTGGGGGATCTAGTAACCCAGAAGCAACCATAACCAGATCACCATCTACCCGGCACTGCACCTCCACAACTTCAGCACCTTCATCATGTCCTATCCGATCAACTCGTACATCAATCTTGGCACCGGTACGCACCATTGTTAAGAAACGTGCTGTCCAGGAACGTAACCGTCGAGCGCCACTTTGTGCTTTTCCACGTGCTTCAACTGCAGTTACAACCTGTTGCGCCGCAGCAGAAATCCACATTCCATGCACAATTGGTTCATCAAGCCCGGCCAATAACGCTGCTGTTTTATCGGTATGAATAGGATTGTGATCACCGGAAACCATTGCAAAAGCGTGCATTGACTGCGGGGCTATAATCGTGGCCTGGCGACGACGGCGGCGGGTAACATCAGCAACATGTGAACTCAAAGCCATACCCGCTTGAGGTGGGTCCGGTAATTCAACCGTACCCATACGTCCTCGAATAGCAAAGCGTTCATTAAGTCGAGCCACTGCCCGACCTTGCTCTGTAATGACTTCTACCGTTACTGGCACAATACGGCCAATCTCGGAATCAAAAACATCACCAGCAGTAGCTCGAATAACCAAATTTTCACTCGAGATAGGAAGTTCACCAACAATTTTAATAGAGTGATCAAGGTGAACAAGATCAAGAAGGCCTTCAATAACTGGTTGCCCTTCTGCGGTAGTGCTGGCGCCAATAACCGCAAAAACCGCCGGCCAACTTGCTCCTACCAGCACGTCAGGAATTGGCTTCTTCCCCACGGCCAACGGCACAGGCAAAGTTGCGGCAGTAACCCCAGCATGATCTGCAATCAGATTCGCATCCCATGACACAACAATTTCCGCAGTATTCTTAGTCACAGTAGGCAGATTTGAGCCAGCCGCCACTGCCAATAAGCCCTGCATCGCCATACCAGCATCCGACATCGAGATAATTGGAACTCCCCCTGTACCAACGCTTTCCGGTAAAAGATACTTAATTGTGATATTAATCCCAGAAAGTTGCACTTCAAGATCTACCTGACCAGTCGCACCAGCGCGGTTCTCTGCGACGACCAGCCTTGCCCCGGAAGTTAAGTGAACTGCATTTCGCTCATCGGTTACCTGCCATAATGACCTTCCACCAAGCCGAACAACCGGATTAACCGTTAGCCGACCAGCCCACTGCACATCGGGAGCCGAAAGAACCACACCGAGTAGACCAGAAACATCAGCTCGGGCGCGTAACCGAGAAACCATCTCCAGTGGTTCAAGACCTGAGTTAAGCAACTCAGTAACTGCAGCCTGTTCGAACCTATCCAATAACTCTCCGACCGGCTCATCAATGCGATCAATACCTGTTACCGAAGCCGTCCCTGGAATAACACATACTTGATCAGCGCTATACCTGGAATCATGGGCTTGCCATAACGAATCTGACCGCCACCAACGACGCACATCAGCATCAATAACAGGAACAAAATTAACCGGTTTACCTGAACTTTTGCATAAAGTAGTGAAAAACGAAATATCAGCGGGATGCAAAAGCGTGATTGCAGCATCCGGAAAACAGTTGAGTAAAAGAGCAATTGCAGCTTGTGGCTGTTCAAGGGTGACCGGATCACTAAACAACGATGAGATAGGACCTCGATCCTGAGGGTGCAAACGCGCTTCGGCTCGTTGCAGCATGTCGGCAAACCGATCCCGCCAACTACGATCAAGCCATACTGATGCAGTCATACCAGATGAATCACCGTATTTTACAGCATGATTCAACTGATCGACTCCACCAGCTTGCTCGCCTACCGCCAGCAGAAGGTACCGCTCAAGCCACTGCTGATAGGTCATTGAGTCCACATCACCAAAGTACGGTTTAGCTGTGCCTGCAAGCGCAGCTATGATCTCTTCTCGACGCTCTTGGACCGCACCCGCATCCCCGGCTACCTCATCAAGCAATCGTCCGCATCTGGAGGCCGCATTGTCGATTTCGTGAATGTCCGCTCCGAGCTGACTACGACCAGATGTCATGCCACCCTGAGATTTACCTGACCCTATCCATTCTTTGGAGCCAACGGTATCAACTAATAACTGCTTCACTTGTGGTGATGTTGCAGCTTCAGCAGTAGCCATTGCGGCCGTTCCGACCAAAATTCCATCTACCGGCATCTCAGGGTAGCCATGGATTAGCGACCACTTACCGGTGAGATATTGCGCGGCCCGCTCTGGCGTGCCAATGCCACCACCTACACAAATGACAAGATTTGAACGCGAACGTAATTCAGCATAAGTAGCAACCAACAAATCATCTAAGTCTTCCCATGAATGATGACCACCGGCATGCCCGCCCTCAATATGGACAATAATGGGGTGCCCTGGCATTTCGGCTGCAATACGAATAACGGCGCGTATCTGTTCAACAGTTCCAGGTTTAAAAGCAATATACGAAATCCCCACCTCAGCAAGTTCTTCTATTAATGAAATCGCATCATCAAGTTCCGGAATCCCCGCAGTAACAACAACTCCGTCAAATGCAGCTCCGGCAGCCCTTGCCTTTTGTACCAATCGCTTACCACCAAGTTGCAACTTCCATAAATATGGATCTAAGAATAGGGAGTTAAATTGCACCGCCCTACCTGGCTCAAGTAAACTGTTCAATTCCGCAACTCGATCAGAAAATATCTGTTCCGTGACTTGGCCTCCACCTGCCAGTTCGGCCCAATGTCCAGCATTAGCTGCCGCTGCAACAATTTTAGCCTCAACGGTTGTTGGTGTCATTCCGGCAAGCAAAATTGGGGAACGCCCCGTTAACCTCGTAAATGAAGTTTCAAGAACAATACGACCTTGTGGAAGTTGAATTATTTTAGGTGCAAACGCACTCCAGGCAAGGGCTGGCTCTGGAGCTGCTCCGGGGGTAAAGAGATTACGATGCCCACCACGAGTCGAAGCCGGAACCAGACCAATACCCAGACCCCGAACAATCGGGGAAGTCATCCGCGTCAACATATCCCCGGGACCAAGATCAAGTATCCAGTGCGCCCCCGTAGCAACCACATCATCAATTTCCTGCACCCAATCAAGTTCGTCAACGAGTACCGAACTAGCCAGATTCCGGGCCCACTTCCCTTCAATACCAACACTTTGCGACCACTGAACAACTAAGTCAACAGCTTCACTCAGAGCGTGATGATGGAAGCCCACTTCGACTGATAATGGTTCAAACTTAGGTGAAAAAATAGCTCCACCACGCTGCTTACTTTTACGTTCCGCAACTTCACTATCGGCTATCTTCATGCAGAACTGTTCAAACCTCATCAGTTGTGCAGCTGGACCAGAAATAACAACACTTCGTCGTCCATTTTTAATGGAAATACTTGGCGCAAGAGCGGAATCAAGACCTACAATAAAGTCTTTAAGGACCAAAGCAATTCGACTTGGATCTACATTACTCACCGAGACCATAGGTGATTGTTCCCCAACTGCGATTAAATTGCGGCGTCGCGAGATCAAAGTTGCTGCAGCACCGATAAGCGACGCTAGAGCTAGTAATTCCACGTCCTTGCGACCGCCAGCAAGAAGAGACTCGACTGCCAATATCCCCTGCGAATGCCCACATACCGCAACTGGTGTGTCAGCGAAAAGATCCAATCCTTGTACACGTAGAGCACGCATTGCAGCTATTTGAGTAAGAAGCACACCCGGCAGCGATACAGCTGCACTAGTTAATTCCGAAAGTTGTGGCGCCTGATCATCCAAAGAAAGCGATAGCGCCCAAGAAATAGGGTCGAATCCCGTTGGGCGCACTAGGGCAAGCTGATTTTCCACCGGCACAAGCATCCGCATAGACTCTTCAACAAGTTCAGCAAGCTCATGTTCAAGTGCCGCCGCACCGATCAACTCTTCCAAGCTCGTCAACCAAGCCGCACCTTGCCCCCCAAAAGCAACTGCAAACGGTTCACCGCTTATCAAACGATCAGCCAAAGTGAACTGGCTAGTAGCACTTTCCGGGTGCGTCAAGAAATATGAATTGACACGGTTTTGAGCAGTTGAACTGTTGTCATCGACACTGCTCGCACTAATCCCGTCGGCCATGCTGCCATGCTCATCGATCGTCACTGTAGCGCTCTCCTGGTAGTTATTACAGACTTTTGACCAGACAAGAGTGACATAAAAAAATGAGGATTTCCTCATGTTAAGCAAGGTGATCTGTGACCAATTCGCGAAAAATTGCATCGACCAGCAATTTGACGGACAAGAAAAACATGAGCAAAACCTCATATACTGCGGATATGAGGTTTTGCTCATGTTTTCCCTGACGTCAGGGGCTGAAAAATTGTTACCAAATTGTTATATAGAATCCCTCAAAAGATCCCATATAGTGGACACTTAAAGCTGGCGAGACCACTGACCATAATCAGCTTTCAAAATTGAATTGAGATCCACAGACACACCATCAACCTCGCTATCGTCAATTTCAAATTGATGAAGATGGGCAGCTGGATGCACAAAACCTTCCGGAGTTCCCCAATTGTGCAACCAAAACCAGGAAGCCAGACCCGACTCGATTGCCCAGTCAATAACTTTGGAGTTGGCATAAATTCCGGTGTAAGCGTGACCCATGACCGACTCCCAACCACGCAGATACGGGGCAATAAGATCATCGAAGTCTTCCCAAGAAGGGTTATCATCAATTGCCGCATAAATGGGCCGTTCACGTGGCCCACCAGCGGCCGCATGGATCTCCAAACCGCGAGTGGCATGGAGTATCCCGGCTGAATATCCACCTCGCCAATCTGCGGTTTTCCCTTTCCCAAATTGATAGCAGGACACCACATTAAGGCCAGCAGCTGACAACGAAGTTGCCTCGCTCCTGAGTAAAGGCTTAGCTATCATCCACTCCGCACCAGGACGACGATCAGAGACATACCGGATAGCCCCCGCGTAGCCCTGTTCTCGAAGTGCTTCCGGCGAGGGCAACCCACCAGAATAATCCACCAAGATTCCCAAGCTTGCATCCTGCGCTTGCACAATCGCTACTGGAAGAATGGTTGAAAAAGATGCGGCACAGGTACCTACAGCCGCAAATTTCAGTAAGTTCCGCCTCGACATTGACACGTTAAATCCACACTCTCAATCTCATGACATATCCCGGCGCGCCTTTCATATAAATCGTCGGCGCAGTGTTATTGCCATCAGTCTAGAGCTAAACCTCAAAAATCACACCTGCATCATAGGAAACTTAATCAACATAGGACACGGAAACAAGAAATGTTCAACGGATCAAAATCAATCACCCATCGGCGATCCGCAGCATAGATAATTAGCTAAAACCAAGTGAATTACTTTAAAAACCCCAAGACAATGCTAACAATTTGATAACAAATCAATATTTTAGTTGCACTAAAGGGTATATCATGATCGAATACAGTAAGTTCGGATAGTTTGCTAAGTGGTAATGAATCGGGAGGGAGCGTCAGGAATATCTACTACTCCTTGGCATTCCCCAGAGCTGAAGGAAAAAATGAAACTTATACGCATCGCTGCAGCACTTCTCGGAGCCGGAGTCATCGCCGGAGCCACAGCAGGAACTGCATCGGCGGATCCCTTTTACACCCCACCAGGCTACACAACGTACGGAATTACCCTCAGCACCTCCCAGACAGCTTGGGTAGCCCAAAATGGTATTGGTAATCTTATTAGCACGCTCCCTGAAATCCCTAATTTTATCTACAGCCAGTGGCTTGGGCGGACCATACAAGCTGATGCGCAGTTCGCCTCAGAAATAGGCACCTGCATCGGTTTTGGAATTGAATTGCCTGATGATTACCTATCAGGTGCAACAAACTATGTTGTAACCTGGTGGATGCCAGAAAGGTGCGCGCCCTAATTCGCGACGCATCGGACTTCACCTAGGCTGATAACGGGGTACTGTTCTCTCCCTAGAGCAGCACCTCGCTATCAGCCTTGCGCAGCTATCGCTAAATGTAATGGTTTATCAGGATCGATCGAAAGTCCTTGACTCTGAGTGCATCCGCTTATAACTCCCCAAATCATTGCAGTAACATTCTCGATAAAATCTTCACGACTGAGCAATCTCTCACTATCTTTTGCAGGACCAATCCACCAGTCAGTGGCTGAAGCAACACAGCCTAATATCGAATACACACCTAGCTCGACTACCGAACTGTTGATTGCGAGCTGATCTATCTCATCGGAAAAAAATTTCGCTAAACTCCGAGCAACTGCCCTCCCGTTTTCAATTGGTCGACCTGCGGCTTCGGCTTGAGCGGTAAAATGACCCCGCACAAGGAACCGGATAACGTTTGGGTTCTCATTCACCACAGCTGCATATTTCTCGACAGATTTATGCACCAATACCAACGAGGGATCAGCCATAATATTGACCGAATCAAGAATCGAATCCCATAGAGTATCCCGAACACGATCTGCAATTGCCATGAAAATATCCGACTTATCAGCAAAATGTCTATATAACTTGGGCTTAGCCGTTCCGAGCTCTGCTGCAATTTCTCGCAAACTAATATCTGGCCCACTTGCAGAAAGCGCACGAAGAGCCGCATCAACTATCGTTTCGCGAACCTGAAGACGATGCTCACGCCAGCGTTCCGTCCGGGCATCTACCCGCACTGGTACGCCGTCTGTTGTTGAAAGACTCACAAGCTAAGTGTAGTTGATTTGCCTAAGCGCCAGTTTTGATCCGCCAGTCCTTGCGCAGTAGTGGGTGCTTCACTGTAAAGATACTCGCGAGCGATACGATGCCAATTTGCACGTGCACCAAGCCTCCCAAGCATTCCGAAAGTCATAATATCTGTTCGACGTGACAATAAGTGTGCAGAAGGTAATCGTCTACTTTTAGACTCTACCGAACTACTGAAATCAAGATTCATCGCAGCACGGAATACCGCACCGGCTACAGTTGTCGATGCTTGCCTCACTTCATCCATTGCTACCAATCCCATGGCATCTAAAGCATAACGCATACATGCGTGAGGATCAGCGCTTTTATCCATATCGAAAAAACCATTGTTAGACATCAGAGTTGCCAGATCACTCGCTCTACCCTCAATTGCCGCTTGGAAGCATTTACGTTCAAAATCAACGCTTTCCATACTGATTTTTTTGTAGAGTCCAAAATCCATAAAGGCAATACGCCCATCAGATATCCTAATGACGTTACCTGGATGCGGATCAGCTGCAAACTCACCGTAGACGTATATGGATCCCACATAAAAGCGATAAATTGTCTCCCCCATTTGGTCACGATCCTCTTGCCGCAATTTTTGCGCTATATCAAAACTAACTCCATCAACAAACTCCGTAACCAATACCCGATCGGTGCAGTACTCCATAATAGCTTCTGGGACAAAAATATTCGGATGTCCATAAAACCACTTGGCCAAACGATGTTGGGTTTTCGCTTCCTGGCGATAATCCAACTCTTGATCCATGCTTGACTGCAATTCATCAAGAATCCCAGGGTTAACAAGCAATGGCATGGCAGATTTCCAAAACTTAATAAACAGTCGTAGATTGCGAATATCAGCTTTAATAGCCTGATCAATTCCAGGATATTGAACTTTGACTGCAACTTTTCGGCCATCAGCAAGAACCGCCCGATAGACCTGACCAATTGACGCTGACGCAATTGGCTCCTGCTCGAAGCTGCTAAAAATATCTTTAATAGCGCCTAACTCTTCTTCAATAACTTGGGACATTTCATTAAAAGGTAATGCCGGGGCCTGATGAAAAAGAGTTGATAGTTTTTCTTGGAACTTGACACGGCTTTCCTCTGGTACCAATCCAAGATCTAGAGAAGCAAGCATCTGCCCCAGTTTCATTGCAACACCTTTCATGGTGCTCAATGAATCAAGTAATTGCTCAGTTGCGCGGAGAGCGTTCTTGTCAATACTGAATTTTTGCCCTGCAAGAGCCATGCCAAATCGTGTACCCCGAACAATTCGCCCCGTGGGTATTTCACTAGACACAATCATGATTTTTCATTTTGGGTTCCCAATCTTTTTGAAAAATTTCGCTCAATCCATACCTAATTACTAGCTCATCTGAGACTACTTTCTCACTATAAATACTCAAGAAAAGAGTGAATCTTCATTAGTGACAAGGAATTAGTCGAACTACATATCTTTAAGCCCTTTGAGGTAGTCCGAGTGCTGAACAAACCACTCAGATTCTTCACCAGGAGCAGGCATGATAAGGCCAGCTTCCATCGTTGATGTTGGATCTACCTCTAATAACCCAAGGAGCACCTGATGAGCAGCTTGTCCAGTGATACGACACCATGCGGCAGAAAGTTCTGTTAGTAGCTGCTGTCTAAGTTCTTTTCCACGGCCTTGTCTCACAAATCCAGTAATGATGGAGGTTTCAGATTCAGCACCAGCAGTAAAGACCGTACCCGGTTCTTGCTCCAGGAAAACAACATTCACAAATTCCGCTGGAGCTCCAGTGACTGATACATGTATACGCGTGAATTCTTGAGCGATTTCCTCCCGGACATGGCTTTCAACTAGACCCACACGAGCACTACATTGATAGAGTGGCACTACTGTCCTCACTGTTGCAGGAAATATCTTTGACTGGAAATTTTATGCGTAGCATACATACTGAAACTAGCCGACTCGCTTAAAATTATTTTCCAAAGCCTGATAGATTGCGTTCTTCTGCATGGCGGTAAAAGGATGCACGAGAAGACCTTCGATAGTAAAAATCCAAATCTTTACCCATGCTTCAGTCTCAGCGGTTGATCCGCCAGCTTCGAGCAGTTCAAGTCGTAGCACTGCTTCACTCCTTGCATGAAACATATTGTGCCAATCATTGATCGACTCTGATACATGCACTCTCGCATGGACTGTACTTACCAATTTAGCTAGTTGTTCAAGGCGTTCGACAAACCATGCCGTACGAGCTGCCAAGCCACGGGGAGAAATCGTGCGGTACTCTCGCATTGAATCACCTACCACTTTGTTAAGCACGGCGATAAGTACGTCATCCTTGTCTCGAAAATACCAGTAGATAGTATTCGCAGCGACTCCCGCAGTTGCTGCAATCTGTCCCATACTTGTCGCTTCATAGCCATCGTCAATAAATAATTTACTGGCAGCGGCCACGATCTCAGCGTGCTTTTCTTCGCGATCCTGCGGACGTTTATTTCGAGGCATGTTGTCCTAACGCTTAACGGATTTTCCCAACTTATCTTGTATGACAATCAAAAACCAGTTACTCTCATTTTAGATTGTCTTGAATGGCATTCAAGACAATCTAAAATGAGAGTAACTGAACCAAGCTACCGAGGGCTAAGCGCTATCGATAGCCGACATACAGCAGTAGCTACAGCCCTGAACAGCAAGTATTCACCGTAACAAAAGGAACGCTATGACAAAGAAGCACGCACCGTACAACCCGTTAATATCCAACAAAAAAGGCATAGACCACGAGATCGCCATTGTTGGCGGTGGGTTCTCTGGAATCGGCACAGCTATCGCGCTTGATCAAGCCGGTTTTGACGACTTTGTCATCCTCGAAGAAGGCAATGGAGTTGGCGGTGCCTGGCATTGGAATACTTACCCCGGTGTTGGTGTAGATATTCCATCCTTCAGCTATCAGTTCACATTCCGCCAACGCAACGATTGGTCTCGAGTATATGCCCCTGGCTCAGAATTAAAAGCATATGCTGACGACTGCGTTAACGAGTACGGGCTCAGTGACCGTATTCGATTAAATGCAAAGGTAACAGGAGCAAAATTTGATGAAACCAAAAACCTTTGGCAGCTTCAGATCAGTGATGGCAACGTCCTCTTAGTGCGGCATATAATTGGCGCTACTGGGGTCCTGACTCAGCCAAAAAATCCCGATATTCAGGGGGTGCAAAACTTTAAAGGAACCACCATTCACACAGCCCGCTGGAATCACACTATAGATCTGGGAGGAAAACGAGTTGCAGTAATTGGCACTGGAGCTTCAGCAGTACAAGTAATCCCTTCAATAGCAGCCGAAGTGAAACAACTTACAGTATTTCAGCGAACACCCATCTGGTGCCTCCCGAAGCCCGATGCCAAGATTTCACAGCGATGGCAGTCCGCTCTCCATACCGTACCGGGACTACGAATGGCCATACGTGCGTTAAGTCAAGTATTCGTCGAAGTAGGAATAACCTCAGCACATTTCGCGAGTGTCCTGCCCTTTACTCAGCTTGGCGAATCAGCAGGTCGCGCAGCTCTCAAACGCCAGGTTAACGATCCAATTGTTCGCGAGAAACTGACTCCAAGTTATGGTTTGGGTTGTAAGCGACCCAGTTTTTCTAATCAATATCTGCGAGCTTTTAACCGGGAAAATGTCCATCTGGAGACAACTTCCATAGCCGAAATCACTGAAACTGGGGTCACCACAACCACCGGACAACACTATGAAGTCGATATTCTCATTCTGGCCACCGGATTTAAGGTGTTTGAAACTGGCAATATGCCACCATTCCCAGTTCACGGGGTAGGTGCCGTGGAGCTTGGGCAGTGGTGGGAAGAAAACCGTTACCAATCTTACGAAGGAGTTAGTGTCCCCGGGTTTCCCAACTTTTTTACCATTCTTGGGCCTTACGGTTACAACGGGGCATCATACTTCACGCTAATCGAAAATCAAGCTCGACATATTGTGCGATGCTTAACCAAAGCACGTGACACCGAGGCAACCAGAATTGAAGTAACACCTAACGCAAATGAACGCTACTTTGCGTCGATGCTAAGCCGCCGTCCACGTCAGATCTTTTTTCAAGGCACCTGCAATGGAGCTAACAGCTATTACTTTGATAAGCACGGTGATGTACCGCTTCGCCCATCACCAACTCTTGAGGTTGCATGGCGTAGTGCCCGATTCAACCTTGCCGACTACGCATTCACCTCTACTGACACTAAGACGGCCTAAGGGTCGAATGTTATTTAACAACAACAAGATTACACGGAGAATACGTTGACATCTACGCTAGACGATCAAAATGTTGCACCACACACAATCAAATCCACTTTCACCTCACAGGGTCACCAGTGCGCCGCCACCCTATACCTCCCCCCCAATAGCGATAGTCAGATGCCCGCCATCTTACTTGTCCAAGGATGGGGTGGGGTACAAGATGCACTAACACCGCCTTTTTGCGATGCATTTCTTCACGCTGGTTTTGCTGTCATGACATTTGATTATCAAAGCTGGGGAAATAGCCAAGGGCTTCCCCGTAATAACATTAACCCCTGGAGCCAGATTAAAACCGTCGACAATGCCCTCGCTCACCTTAAATCACAGCCAAATGTAGATGCCAAAAAAATCGTTCTTTGGGGATCTTCATTCGGCGGAGGGCATGTAGTCAACGTTGCCGCACAACACCCAGAACTTCTTGGTACGATCGCGCAAGTTCCAATGCTCGATGGGCTTAAAGCAGTGAAAGCTGTTCCATTTATTAGACTTTTACGTTTCTTCATCTACGGTGTTGGGGATTTCCTCAAACCTGGTGCACCAATCTACGTTCCCATCGTTGGACTTCCAGGAAAGTTCTCTTCCATGGATCGTGATGGTGCGCATGACATGCTAATCCGAGCAGTGCAGGAAGCTAATTTTCGCCCTGACCGCATGCCTTACGATAATCGGGTAACCGCAAAGTCTTTACTAACAATTGCGCTGTATCGGTCGTTAAAGGCGCTGAAAAACATTAGCGTCCCAACACTCATCATTGGTGCCACAAGAGATACCGTCGCCCCATTCATTGAATCTAAAATCCATCGAATTAATAATCCAAGAATTAGAATTCGAACAATAGAATCAAATCATTTCGAACCGTACTTTGACGATGCCTTTCAGCAAAATATCAAGCACCAGTTGAAGTTCCTGAAAGAACTCACTCACATCCCTGACCCTTCACCATAACCGCAATAAGCAAGTGCCGCCGAGTGCAGCGAAGTTAAGACCTACTTCACGGCACTCGGCACCAACGAATTATCTGCAGGGCTATCTTTGGGTTCCTCAGTGGTTTCCGTTGGTCCAATATCTAAAATTTGCCACTTCCCAGCAAATTCCCTAACACTGATCTTCAATACAGCTGTAATGTTACGAAGTTCTGGTTGTTGCAAATTTTTGGTCTTCTGATTAACAGTTACAAGCACTTGATGCACATCAGTAGATGACTCTAACGCCTCAGTAGAAATAACCTTTCCCGTTGAGACTACCTGGGCTTGGCTCATGATACCCTTCAAGAGCGGTGCTGCGCTCAGATATTTAGCTCTTAATTCTTCCGAAACACCTTCTTGCACAGAAGAAATAAATTCATCTACCAGTGCGTAATCATAAGTGAGTGACTTTAAAGCATAGTCGCTGGCTAATCTTCTGATCTCATTCTCTCTTGCAAAATTCGACTCTGAAGAATCTAGTTTCTTTGACACATCACGATACTTAAGCGCTCCAATTCCTAGCAGGATGGTGGTTATCGCAAGCATAAAAGAAATAAACGGAATCAGTAGGGATTTTCTACCACGAGTGGTACTTTCAGCATTATTTACTAGAGTATCATCGGTAATCTGCGAATTATTTTTCATAGTATCTCCTCCAATGGGATTTGTTAAATTTTCTACTGTTGCGCTTTGAGCACGAGCCTCAATGAACCATCAGGATTAAAAGCAGAGTCGAGCAAATCGATAATGCTTCCAGCATGCACGATCGCAGGATGCAGTTGACTGGTAAGCGGAGTAATAACAGTTGCAAACTGCTTCAGCTGAGGAAGGTAAGTCGCCAAGTATCCGCCAACAAGATTGACTAATTCAATCAGCGGCCGGTCCCAAATATCACTAGCTACATACGAGTAGTGCTCAAATGAACGAACAAGTTGCACAAGATTTTCTGCAAAAACAGGTATTTTTTCTCCTGTTTCAGCCAATGTTTGTCCAACATTGAGATCAGTAGACTTTCCAACCAGAGTTGAAGTGTCACTTATCAATGCTCTCAAAGTTTCATGCTTATCGCCGATCATCTTAGTAAACAGTTGAATTGCAGTAGAAATTTTATCGAGATTTTCCTCCTCACCTTTAATCGAAGTAGTCAGTGTACGAACTATTTCCGCAAGTTCATCAGGATCAATAGCCTGATTTAAAATATTTACTTTGGGGAAAACATCTCCTATAGACACATTCGAAGTCACCTCATCGGCACTGATAGTGGAGCCATCAACCAGATCTTCTCCATCTGGACCTAATGGCTCAAAGTTCAAGTATTGCTCGCCGGCAATAGACAGATTCGCAATAGTGATTTTGCTATTGTTAGTGACTTTTATATCTGAATCTACTTCAATCACCGCTTTAAGACCCGAATTAGTAGTGCGAATAGAAGTTACTTTGCCGATCTTTATACCTCGAAGTAACACTGGGGAATTTTCCATTAATCCATCAGATTTTTTTAAAAAAATCATAATCTCTTTGGTCTCATACATTGGTTTGAAATTTAGCACCCCAACCATCATGTAGACTGCACCTACTAACGATGAAAGAACGAGAAAAATCAAAGTTAATCGTGACCCTAATTTCATGGCAAAAGTCCAATCGAACGCATCAAACTAACAGTATTATTGGCTTCAGTTAAAGATTTTTTTTCAAGATCATTCTCAGATACAACCCCGGTAATCACAATCTGCGGAATACCCTTTGAAAAAAATGGAATTAATTGATTGCGAACTAGATTAAGTAAATCATTCACATTTGATACTAACCCTGGCGGGTTTGACGAATCTCTTAAATGGCCCTGAAATACTACATCCAAAATTCCTTGAGCACTTGGCAGCAAAGGAACAACAACGGGATTTAGCTCATTTGCATAATTACCAAACTCAATAAGCATATGCATTATCGAAAAAATAACTGCTGACACTCCAGCTAGTTCCAAGGGTCCTTCCTCAAGAAGACCCGGTAAAAGCTCAGGATGATCCAGAGCTATGCGAGTATTTCTCTCTGCCGCAGTAAGGATTTCATCAATATTTTTTTCATTTACAGCAAGATCATGAAGGGATAGACGAGCGGATGCCAACAACTGCTCAAGAGTCGCTGGATCCGAGGGAAACACCTTATTAAAATCAGAAGTAGCTTTCTGAAAGGTTTCAAATAACCCACCATTTAGAATATTTGATAAACTTCTGAGCTGACTTTCAATACTTTCTGACGATTTTGTCTGACACAGTTGAATCGTATCACCGTCATGCAACACACCTACAGAAGATGAATTTACTGCAGGAATGAACTCAATATAAATATCACCAAGAATGCTTGCTTGCCGTAGTTCAACATGAATATCTCTGGGAACAACAGCACTCGCCGAAATATCGACCGTAACTAAAACATTATTCCCTACACGCGAAACATTGTCCATGACACCAATATCCACTCCCCCTAACCGTACTTTCGCTCTCGCTGAGAGATTGAGAACACTAGAAAATTCTATTGAGAGCGAGTAATGACTGCCCGAAACATTTGCACCAGGAATCGGGATACGGGTGGGATCCATACTGCAACCGGCTGTAGCTAGTACCACCCATAAAGCCACTGTTCTCCAGAAAAATTTTCTAGAACTCAT
Organism: Mycobacteriaceae bacterium; assembly: GCA_051646185.1. Classification (GTDB taxonomy): domain Bacteria; phylum Actinomycetota; class Actinomycetes; order Mycobacteriales; family Mycobacteriaceae; genus JBOFCS01. The sequence goes on from JBOFCS010000174.1 coordinate 18,909, forward strand.
GAAACTGCGCCCCTCACTAAAAGATCACTAAGCGCTCGAGCTTCTACAGCACCACTTACACACTCTTTAGACACAAAGTCCCATAACAACAACTCTGGACAAACCCCAGTAACTGCGACTGACGATTGCTCTACAGTCTTTGGCATACCATCTTCATACGGTACCTGGATATCACTGCCTGTCGCAGAAGTATGGTTTGCACTCTCATTCATATTCGATGAACTCGAAGGCGGTATCCTGTCCTGATACCGTAATAAATTATCTTTAATGGTGGGTATCAGTTCAGAAAATTTTTCCACAGCACTGGCAAAGCTTTTGGAAATATTGCTAAGTAAACCTACTGTACTAGAAACAGTTTCAAATAAATTTGCCAGATCAGACCAATTTTCAACTAAAAAATTAGTTAAATCTTCCATGTTCGATATCAATGAACGAATTCGACTATCACTTTGATATGGATTACCAAGAATAAGAGATAGATTTTCTATTGATTTGCGTAGAGCTGGACCGGAGCCTTGCAACGCTTTATTTGTGGCGCTAATGATGGCCCCAATCGATTGCGCTCCGTCAGTAGTTCCTCCTGTCAAATTTGAATCTTGAACAGAGTTAAGAATTTCAGTCGTTAAGTCCGATACCGCTTTAAACGTATCGCTGATCCCGATTGGAGTTTTTGTTCTTTCCAGTGGAATACATTCTTCGCCCAAAAACTTAGCACCACCGTCATAGACTTTTGTCAATTCAATATGTTGATCAGTCACAATTGATGAAGAGTAGGTAACTGCACCAACATCACGTGGTAAGGCAATATCGCTATCAATATCAAAATCAACCTCAACGTAACCATTCATATTTCGAATCGACTTAATATAACCAACTTTCATACCAAGAAGTTGGACATCATTTCCCTTGTAAAGTCCAATGGCATCAGTAAATTCAGCGCAGAACTCCCGATCTGTGATAAGAAATTTCCCACCCCAAACTAGACCAACACTAATCATAGCCAAGAAGGTTACAAGCATCATTTTCTTTAAAAGCGACATCAGCAACCCCTCGTTACATTTGGTATGCATAAACTGACAGTTGAACTTGACAGTTTAGTTGGATCAATAACGATACTTTGACCTCCAATAAAGTGCATAACTCTATCAATTATTTTTTGCAAAGAGGCAATCATCGCCTCAAGCCGCTGTGGTTCCTGTGATATCCCAGAAAAAAGATCATCAATTGCATTGACGCTTTCTTCAAAATTATCGTGGTACCCAAACGTAACGCTATGCATGAAATCGAAAAGTCTATTAAGGTCCGTAAATGTTTTAAGTATTTCTTCCCGTTTAGCCACTAAACGGTTACCTACCAAAGCTATTCGCTGAACTATACTCAGAAGAACGTGCTTTTGAGCTGCAACGGTACCCATCAACTGATCAGTTACGGCTAAGCTTCTGTCTAGATCACCAGCATTATCTGCAAGCGTTGATGTCAAAGATGTAATCATCTCGATCGTATTATCTAATGCCTCAGGTGAATTCTCAACCGCCGCACTTAAAGCGGTTAAGGTCTCACTCAAAGGTCGGCCATCAATCTGGTCAAGTTTGGGCGTTACTGTGTCAATGATATCCCCTAATTTGAAGGGGGTTTTGATGCGCTCAGCAGGTATTGGATTTGACTCGAGTAGCTGATCACCAGAGGGAAATAACGTAACGTAACGACCGCCGAGCGGGGTAAGCAATTTAACCTCAAGTGTAGAAGTATTTCCAATGCTTACAGTATCTTTCACCTCGAAATCAACTGTTACAAAGGGCTGAGTAAGCTTAACCGAAGTCACTTTCCCGACTTTGACACCTGCTATACGAATTTCGTCTCCTGTACGTACTCCACCTGAATCAGAAAAATGAGCTTGGTAACTGGAATACCCTGGGGGGTAAATGTATACAAGTGAAGTGACTACTAGACACATAATCATGACTGCTGAGCCGACTAATCCTAATCTCAGATGCCTCTGAGCTGCACTGCCTTCATCTTCCCATGCTTTTTTTCTTATTGACATATGGTCAAACCTTGCGCATGAAGTGAAACTACGCCAATTCCGGGTAAGCGAATCTCTCCATGCGAGCAGGAGAATACTTGACCATTAGTTTTATCTATTGCCATATCAATTGAATTGATTAGCGTTGGCACTAGACTAATGATCCCGACTATTTCAGGAATCTTTTGTGTTTCCTGAAGAAATAATGGGTAGTAAGATTCGTACCTGCTATCATAAATTTCTTGCCCTTGATCCAAGATATCCATAATAGGCCCTAACACTGGGTTTATCCGATCAAATGAGTCACGAAATAAGTCGATCTCATTGGTAAATCTTTCTAGGAGATTATCCAACTCTGAAATGAATCTACTTATTTGATTACCTTTTCCGCCGATTTGCTTAGAAATTTCGCCTAAATTGCGGATCAATATCGCCATGATTTCTTGCTTATTGATTGTCGTTGTAGAAATCTTGTCAATATCAGACAAAACTGATGTCAAACCACTACCATCACCTTGAACTAATTTAAGCAAGTTTTCGCTGAACAGATTTACTTGCTTCGGATCGATATTTTCAAATATAGGTTTAAAACCATTGAATAACTTGCTGATATCAAAAGAAGGTATGGTTCTTTCCAACGGAATTTGCCCATGTTCCGGGAGTACATCAGCAGGAATTGATGCTAACTCAAGATTCAAATAGCGCTGACCGACTAAGTTTTGATAACGGATTGCCGCAGAAGTATTCTGAAAGATTGTATCGTCCTTCAAAGCGGTAAATACAACAACCGCAACTTTGTCCTCTACATAAATTTCAGTAACTTTGCCTACCTGAATACCAGATATTCGAACATCATTGCCTACGTACAGTCCAGAAACATCACTAAAGATTGCACTGTACGTTGCTGTCTTGCCTCTTACTGGGGACTGAAGAGTGGTAACAATGACAAAACTACATAAGATTGCCAAAGAAGCAAAGATTCCCAGCCCTATTGCTGATCTCCGAAAGGTACTCATTACTTGCCTCCATCATCAAGCAAAGTAACTATCTGAGGCATGTGCGAAACAATAATCTGAACTTGCAGCTGCAGATTGTCCTCATCAATAATGAAAGCCCTTTTAAGCTTATTAAGCAACTGAGACACTTTGGTGTTCAAAGGATCTGTCCCACGGAGCGTATTAACTGCTGGCGAGGCAACGTCAAATATTGGACGAAGAATCTCAAGCACATCTGGTCTATACCTTTTTACCAAATTTCCAATTTCGCGTAAAAATTTTGATAATCCTTCAGTTCCAGCCAAAGTCCGTTCCACTCCTCCTGGAATAGTTAAAAATGAAGCAGCATCAAGGAATTCATCAAAACCAACGGGCAAAGAAGATAAAATTGTCGAATCGGAAATGATGCTTGCTGCATCGATGGCATTCTGCGTCACACTAGTCTGTCCTGAATTTCTAGCGATATCTGCCAATGTGAAAAACGATTCGATGCTCGGACCAACAAGTGAGCCATACTTATTCAAAAATTCAAGTAATATTTGTGACTCTTCTGAATCTATAATATTAGTTAATTTTCCGCTTTCTCGGAGAAAACCACTCATCGTAACATCGGCGACATCAACTGCTGCTTCTACCTGACCACCATCTTTAAGAGTCATCCCTTGCCCTTGGCTCATCAATTCCACCGCAGATGTACCAAAAATTGTTGATGCAACAAGATGCGCCTTACTGTCATCTGTCAAATTTTTAGCTTGATTACGATTTATTCGAAGCTCAATTTTTTGATTTTGATCTGAAACTGAAGTAACGGCATGAACCTTTCCGATAGTCAGACCGCGAAACTTAACCTCTGATCCTGGAGTAACAGCTGCCATTGAACTCGGCATGTTAACTGTAAGTACAAAATTTTCAGCTCCATTTTTTTGGATATTTTGATGCAATATAACTCCAGCGACCACAACAACTATCGCTACTACCGCCCCCCTGATCCTTAGGCTAAGCGCAGTAGCAGAACGTCCACTCAGATCAATAAAAGTAGCCATGCTTATCCCGAAATCCTAATACCAGAGTTATTTCCCCAAAAAATTAATGTTAAAATCATGTCT
>JBOFCS010000184.1:0-6134 GCA_051646185.1 Mycobacteriaceae bacterium
GTCATTGGCAAATGACTTTTACACCAACACAAGCCTCGAACAATGATCATTCGAGGATACGCGCTTTGAACCACTATGTGTAGTTCATTGGGCCGAACGATATGAGTAACTTCCGCTTTGGTCAATGCGACGCGCCCAAAACCTTAACCTAAAGTTGAGGTCGAGACTATTTTGTGACCTTAACGTTGCCTTATGTACACATTGAGCAACAAGTCAGCCCTCTAGCCCTCTAAAATCATCAGGTGAGATGGAGTCCAAAAACTCTTTAAACTTCTCAACTTCTTCTTCTGGAACTGATTCCTCTGGATCAACATCACTATCGGATTCATCATCTGGGATTGCAAGACCAGCCTCATCTAGCACGGCTTCTTCAACGTAGATAGGCACCCCAAGGCGCAGCGCGATAGCTACCGAGTCTGAGGGGCGAGCAGAAACACGAATATCGGCATCAAAAACCAAGTCCGCATAAAAGGTTCCCTCACGTAAATCAACAATACGAACTTCTTTAAGCGAATGCCCAAAGGCATCAATCAGATTGCCAATAAGGTCATGGGTTAGTGGGCGGCTAGGTTCAACACCCTGCTGTTCTAAGGCAATGGCAGCTGCTTCGCTCTGCCCAATCCAAATGGGCAGATATCGACCGCCATCAGACTCACGCAATAACAAAACGGGCTGATTCTGCGGCTGTTCAACACGGATTCCCACTACGCGTACTTCACTCATTGCTCGGCCTCCCAATGCCACGCACCAGTTACCCGCTTGATCCTACTGATCAACGGTCCAATGCACTACGTACTGCAGACTTCACCATTGCTGAGTGAAGTGCAATAGAGAGTGCGGCAACTTCGCGCACTAAATCGTCAGCACGATCTCGCGCGCCTGAGTCACGGCTTTTAGCTACCGGCGTAACAATTTGAGCTATCAACCCAGCCTCACGTTCGGCGGCAGATCTAAATGCCCGCAAATGTCTAGGCTCTAACCCAAACTCAGCAAGCTCATTAGCCGAGCGCACTAAAGTAATCGCATACTCATCAAAAAATCCGGCGGGACCGCTGGTAACTACCGAACTTGCTATCAAAGCTGCCACAAATTCTTCACTTGCACCGGAACGGGCAACAAGATCTTCTCTGCTCACCCGGACTTCGCGACTGGGATGAAAAACACCTACCACAGCCGATTCGGTATCCACAGTCTCAGCTATAACTGCGCGAAGGTGCGGAGATCGATCCGAAGATACCGAGCCGCTATCTAGAGCGTCCAGCTGCTCCTTAATCACTTTCAGCGGTAAGTATCGGTCTCGCTGTGCAGTTAATACAAACCTAAGCCGCTCACAGTCGGAAACTGAAAACCGCCGATAACCTGAAGCAGTACGTTCTGGAGTGAGAAGACCTTCAGATTCTAAGAACCTAATCTTAGAGATAGTGACATCGGGGAACTCAGGGCGAAGGCGATCAAGAACAGAACCGATCGACATTCCCTGACGCTGTTGTTGTCTCGGTGATGTCACTGCCCAGTATCACCAACGGTAGAGCCATCACCATCACCGGAACGCGGTCCGGTAAGAAACACTAACCGGAACTTTCCAATTTGAACTTCATCACCATTGGCGAGTACTACTGCATCAACAGGTTCACGATTGACATAAGTGCCATTGAGACTTCCTACATCGACTACTTGAAAATCTTCCTCCACACGACGAAATTCCGCATGACGACGACTCACTGTCACATCATCAAGAAAAATATCGCTATCAGGATGTCGTCCTGCTGATGTTGCAACCTGATCAAGCAAGAACCTTGACCCTGCATTTGGCCCTCGCTTAACTACGAGCAAAGCTGAACCAACAGGGAGTCCATCAACACCAGAAACAGGACTACCCGCGGCAGGGGCATCCAGTTCGGTGAGAAAATCTGTACCAAAAACCGATGTCGTCTCAACCGAGGACTCCCCCAGCGCTGAATCTTTTTCCTGTTCGCTCACCGCTACTCCTTCTTCACATCACTAACGCGTGTACTCGACCGTACCCTGGATGCCACACTCATGTAGCCATCTCGGTATGCCTTACCACTATCTGGTTACCACAAATCAAATTGTGACTAACGCTTACTCTGGCACCAACCGAACAACTACTAATCTACCTGGATCACTAAACCTACTGGCCAACAATCTCTGCATAACTATCAGCATCAAGAATGACATCCAAAGCTGCCTCTAAAGTTTCTTTATCACTAACTTCGAGGTCAACCAGCCAGCCTGCACCGTACGGATCAGTATTAACTAACTCTGGACTAGACTCTAATTCACTATTGACCGCAATCACTTTGGCAGTAATAGGCGAAAAGAGATCAGAAACACTCTTTGTTGATTCAACTTCACCAAAAGAATCACCAGCGCAAACCCGAGCATCAGCATCGGGCAATTGAACAAACACGACATCACCTAATTGCGACTGGGCAAAATCGGTAATTCCCACCCGAACAGTTGTATCCCCAGTTCGTTGCACCCACTCATGTTCATTGGTATAAAGCAGATCCTCTGGAATATTCGACTCTGTCACGTTGGTTCCTTGTATGTCTCGTAGTTCTTACAGTGATGCACTAACGCTGATAATCCTAAACAAATCAGTTACCAGGTTGAGCGTATTGCCGTGGCTTGATCTCACGCAAGGCAGTGATATCAACCTGCGCAGACTGCTCAACTATAGCTTTACCTCCGGCACGACCAACGGTGTCGACTACTCCACCTGGAATATTCAAGGCAGCCGCAAGTGTAGGCGGATCACCAATTGCTAAGACGGTAAACGGTGCCGATAACTGAACATCATCAACTCGAATACTCCCAGCACTACCCGAAATGGAAGAATCCACACCGATTCTCACCCGCTGTCGCGTTTTTGCTCCCCGCATCTCAATCGCTTCAGCACCAGCTGCACGTAATTCCTGAACCTGATCAATGAGAACTTCCGGTCCAATACCGTTTGTATCGTCGGTAATGGTTAAAATCACTCCCGGACCAGTAGCCGCAGCAATTCCAACCTGAATTGAGAGTGCCGCTAGCCGGGCTTGAGCTTCAAGAACTGCAGCATCGGATCCACTTCCGCTCGCTTGCAGAGCTGATAAGGTCTGTTCTAATGTGGTGATTTCCTGTCGCAATGATGCCTCGCGTTGATGCAAGGTATCAAGAACAACAAGTAAGTCTGCTGGGCGTGCTGACTCCAAAGAATCTCCGGAACCGGTTCCCCGTACTTGGGTAGCAATTGCCACCCCTAGCGCAGCACACAACAGCACCGCAAATACTCCAAAAAACACTGAAGTACTCTTTCGTGGGGTCAACTCTAAGGTTTCATCAAGCTTTTCGTGGCGCCCGCTCAATTCGTCTTTACTGCCTAAATCATTCATGGGCTACGCACCAAAAAGCCTGCGTCGCAATGCAGCTGCATTTCCAAAAATACGGATACCCAGCACTACAACTATTGCAGTAGAAAGCTGAGTGCCCACTCCAAGCTGATCGCCAAGCCAGACTATAAATGCGGCAACAACAACATTAAACACAAAGGAGACAACAAACACTTTAGAATCAAAAATGCGATCTAGATAAGCTCTTAGCCCACCAAAAACTGCATCTAAAGCAGCAACCACGGCAATAGGCAAGTACGGCTGAACTGCATCGGGCACCTGAGGACTAAACACCACGCCCAAAACAACCCCTGCTACTAACGCAATTAACCCGATCACCGGGGAACCTCCTGTCTCAATTCACGAGCAAATCGGGTTTCTCTTAGGCTTGCAGAGGAAAGCAACATTCCTTTGGCTTCGTCAATAGTAAAACCAGCACCGTATGCCTGTTTCACCAAGGACATTCGCAAGTAAGCCGAGCTCGCCACAAATCCAGTCTGCAAAGCACCAACAGGCCCGATAGCTTCCACCGTGTAAGGGGAACTAATAGGCTGATTATCAACGAGCAAAGCTCCTCCTGCCTGGCGAATAGTCACCTGCGGACCAACTCTGACCCCATCAATGGCCACTGCTTCAGCTCCTGAAGCCCACATAGCGTTAACTACCAACTGGATATCACGATCTAAAATTGCAAAAGGTGTAGCACCAACTTTATTTTTCGTCCCGTCACTGAGATCAGACTTTACTGCTGGATCAGCCAGGGTAACCGTGATCCCATCTCCCTGAACAGCTGAAGCAGCAGCTGCAGCTTCTAGCGAATTAAGTCTAGCGAGAATTTTTCTGCCAGTAACATTTCCAGCGAGTGCACTTGAGCGGACAGTATCGATGGAACGCATCAACTCATCACGCTCAGATTTAAGATCCCGATCAAGACTCTGCGCAGCTCTTACCTGCTCCAGGTATTTTTGATGATCAAGCTCCACCCCTGGAGCTTCTTTTTTTGCTTGCAAAACAGCCCCAGTAAGAATCACACCGATAAGCGCACCTGCGCAAAACAACCAAAAAAAACCACTCACCCTTGCTGGTTTCTTCGGGAGCTTACTCTTCTTGTGTGCCGCAGCAGCATAGCCTGAGTCTAAATGCTCGGACTGAAGATACCTTAGCAAGGACGGCACGTCATTGCGCCGAAGAATTTTTTGGCTCACTGTGCACCCAACCGCGGCACTGTCTTGACAATCATTACCACCTGAATCATGTACAACACCCACGTCCATAGGTATAGCACTGTGCCCCAGCATAAAAGGGCGTAGCCAAACGGAGCTGCAGCATTGCCCATCCACGAGTCCCACTGCCCTAGCAACAACATCGGAAAGGCTCCCATCAGAGCGAAAGTTGCGGCCTTGCCAAGGTAATGCACCGGAAGGGCTAATATTCCGCGCACTCTTAGGATAGGGAGAACACAGGCCAGCAATAGGTCTCGAGCAACAATAAGTGCTACTACCCACCAGGGAAGAATATCTCGTAGTACAAAAGCAACAGGGACAACGACCATATACAGTCGGTCAGCTGCTGGGTCTAATAAAACTCCTAGCCGGGAGGATTGGTCAAGAATTCTTGCAAGTTTGCCATCGAGCCAATCACTGAATCCGCTAAGCATCAAAATTGCAAGCGCCCAACCGTCGGCGTGATGAACCAAAAAAACCCATAAAAAAACCGGAACTCCAAGCAGCCTCAGCGCGGACAAAATATTAGGAATGGTGACAACACGATCAGGTACACTCGCAGCAGCCGACCGCGTGTCAGTTCCTGTGATCTCATCATCGGACTTCGATGCCTGCATAGTATTAGCTTCCCATAACAGTGCTCATAGAATTACCGAATTCTTCCTCGCAAAATAAAGCTATGCCAATAAACGCTATCGAAATATCCCTGCAATACCTTCAAGAGCACCGCCGCTACCTGATGCAAACGGGTTATCATGAATCATGTACGTCCAAGTTGATGTTGGACGCTTAAGCCCAGATAGATTAATTCCCAAGCCTTCCTCAGCAATTGCTGCAGTTTCAAACGTTTGCACCGAACTCTCAATAGCATCGGCGGCCAAAGAAGTGAAGGAGTCAACTGCCAGCCGATGAAACTCATCTAACGGGTTCTGTCGACCTAATGCCCGCAGATGAATACTCTCTCGCACATCGGCCAAATACGCCAAATGTTCTGCCCAACCACGATCTAAGTGATACAGCATGATCAGCCGCGCCGCTTGCTCCAGATACTCCTCGCTGAAATTTTCAGAAAGCTTTGAGTAGCGTTCCGGCGCAAATTTTTTCATCTCAATTTTTGCTTGATCACTGAGCAAAATCGTGGAGCGGCGGCTACCAATAATATTGCGCTGCTGTGCCATTAGCTGATTATAACGCCAAGTATTGGCATGAACATCGAGCATAGCACCTTCAGAAACCCGTTGAGCGTGATCAAGCATCGCACCAATACGATCGTTGATGATTAATCCATCATTGCCGGCTTCTTTTGGTAATTTTGAATCACCGAGGTACCCAGTTACTAAGCTATCCTCTAAACTGGAGAAAAACAGCGATGAACCCGGGTCACCTTGGCGACCCGCGCGTCCCCGGAGTTGGTTGTCAAGCCGCTCGGTACTATGCCTGCCAGTTCCTACTACATGCAAACCACCAACGGCAACAACGGCTTCCCTGCTCTCTTCCCTCGAACCACCAAGACGAA
>JBOFCS010000186.1:0-9071 GCA_051646185.1 Mycobacteriaceae bacterium
AAAGCCCGGCACCAAGCACAACTATATGCGTGGTAAACGGGTTCAAGACCAGCATCAATGGAACTTCTGGGGTGAGTATCTCCAGATCTGTGCAGGTGCGGACCAACTCCGTCACGGTACTTTGACAGCCCCCCACCGTAGAAAGAATCCCATTCACCACAGTTTCAGGTGAAGCCGCGGCAGTACCTGCCCCCGTCGCAGCCCCAGCAACAATCACAGCACTAATACCAGCTAACCCGACAAAACGATTAAACTTCATCTTTCCACTGTAAACAGTTATCAACAGCGCCGCACCCCAGCAAATAAAAAAAAGAAAAATGTGATCGAAATTATGCCCTGCAGTTGGTCATGGTGCACAGACGCCCGTGGAGCCAAGAATGGCCCGAAACTCGGGCGGAACCACACGCATGGCAACATAGGCGACACAGACCTGCCGGACGCGGCAGAAGCAACGCTACTGGAGGAACCGCAGTGAGTTTCACCGATCGCACCACTGGTGATGGAGTACCCACCTCAGTCTCGGCAATACCGCTGACCGATCCTACTGTTAACGCCAGTGGCGAACAGAGCATTGGCTCTTTAGTCAAAGATGCCACCTCACAGATCTCAACATTGGTACGTGCTGAAGTTGAACTAGCTAAAGCCGAAGTTGTTTCTGAAGTCAAAAAGGGTCTCACCGGTAGTTTTTTCTTTATCGCTGCCCTGGTCGTTTTGCTTTACAGCAGCTTTTTCTTCTTTTTCTTCGCAGCCGAGTTGCTAGATGAATGGCTGTGGAGATGGGCTGCATTCGGAATCGTTTTTCTGCTCATGGTCATCGCCGCCGTTGCACTTGCCATCTTGGGCTGGCTCAGTGTTCGGCGAATCCGCGGGCCACAAAAAACTATCAAGTCCGTCAAAGAAACGCAGAAAGTATTACCGACCTACGGGCAAGATAAATCGGCCTCCTACTCCGAAGCGGTGAACCAAGCACAGGCTGGCATTCCTCGTCGGTAGTGGAATCACAACATGGCAGAACCTGATCCATCAAGCGTCCGCTTTGACGGTCCCTGGCGCCATCTTGATGTCCGCGCAAATGGAATAAAACTTCATGCTGTGGAAATGGGGGCTACAACAGCCTCAGCCCCTTTAGTGCTCTTCCTTCATGGCTTTGCTCAATTTTGGTGGTCATGGCGACACCAGCTTGTCGCCTTAGCTCAGGATAACTACCGAGTTGTCGCAGTGGACCTACGCGGATATGGCGATAGCGATACCCCGCCGCAAGGTTACGACGGATGGACTCTTGCCGGTGATACCGCAGGTTTGATTAGAGCCCTTGGTCATACCTCCGCCACCCTAGTCGGGCATGCTGATGGTGGTCTAGTCTGTTGGGCCACAGCGGTCTTACATCCACGTCTGGTTTCACGTATTGCACTTATTAGCTCTCCGCATCCTATCGCCTTAAAACAGTCGGTAATCCGCAATCGTTTTCAGCGTAAAGCTTTGCTGCCCACATTCTTACGATATCAACTACCTTTTCAGCCCGAACAAAAACTCATTCGCGATGGCGGTCGCGAAGCAGAGTTACTTATTCGGGCAAGATCAGGGACCACCTGGACACACAGCAGTGAGTTTCCTGAGGTTGCCCAGCGAGTTCGTTTAGCTATCCAAATCCCCAAGGTTGCCCACTCCGCTCTGGAATACCAGCGCTGGGCTTTCCGCAGCCAGCTCCGCAGCGAAGGTTACCGATTCATGTCGGCCATGGATAGGCCTTTAACCATTCCAGTACTGCACTTACACGGAAACCTAGACTCTTATGTCCTGGCTGATTCAGTCCATCGCAGTGCCACCTGGGCGCCTGATAGCAGATTTGTCACTGTCCCTGGAGTAGGGCACTATGCGCAGGAAGAATCCCCAGATTTTGTTAACCAAGAGATACATAAATTTCTTAGCAGTTAGGCAATGCAACTTCCGGTATCTGCTTTAGCGTCAAGATTCACCGAGGCAAACCTGGCAGAAACTTCTTGGGCAGTAAGCACAAAACCGGTGTCGGAGTTATCAATAGCGGCACCAAAGACAACACCCAGCACCTGACCGTTCACATCAATCATAGGACCACCGGAATTTCCTTGTCGTACAGCACCTCTCACTGTATAAACTTCACGACTGACCACCGAAGTTCGGTAAATATCTGGACCACTCAATTCAAAGCTTTCCCGCACGCGCGCAGCACTAGCAATAAATGGTCCGCCGCCTGGGAAACCCAAAATAATCGCATCATCACCGGTTGCCGCTGGCTCTGCAACAAATCGCAAGGCTGGAACAGTCAGTTCTGGGACCTTCAAAATAGCAATATCAATCTTGGGATCAAAAAACGCTACCGTTGCATCCAAAGTGTCACGCTCAGTCTCAACCGTGACACTTCGGGTTCCAGCAACAACATGTGCATTAGTAATAACCATCCCCTTATCTATCGCAAATCCACTTCCCTCAAGCGCTTTTTGGCAACTTGGCGCTACACCACGGATTTTAAGCACACTGGGATAAGCAGATTGGACTATTGCACTCATTTGCAGCGCGGGATCCGGGGGGTCCACATTTGTAATGGGCGTTTTAGCAAAAGGACCAAGAATATCCGGCAAACCTGAGGTATCTAATAAGGCCGAAAATTCATCGGGTACTCGTCTTAGCCAGCTTGGCACTACCTCATCAACTTTTTCCAAAACTTGCGATCCACGTACAGCTGCGGCGAGTTCAGGTCCGGCAGAAGAACTTACTGGAATCGCCAGTAGCCAGGCAGCAGCTAGAACTGCCATCACCTGGAGAATTGTTCCGATAAAACTATCTACTATTCGGCCTGTCCTACTCGTAATCGAACTACGAGCGGCTCGCCCCAGGATCATTCCGGCAATTTCGCCGATCACCACTAGACCAACGATCAACGCCACCCCCGCTAATAGCCGGGAACGGTCCTGATCCACATGCGAAACCACGTGTGGTGCTAGAAGGATTCCAGCTACTGCACCCAGAACTACACCAAAAAAAGCTAATCCGGATGCTAGGGCACCAGAACGCCACCCGGACATCGCCGCAATCAATACGATCAATGCAACTGTAAAGTCAAGCCATGCAGAACTATTCACAGATCTATCACCGCTGAGTCGGCGTCAAACTTATCACCTTCACCAACCCCGATGTCGCTAGCTGCATCTGCAGTTGACCTGCCTGATACATGGAACCGCGCTAGAGCATCGTCAAGATCATGGATATTGTCTTGGTTCCACTGCCGTTCCCAACCTGAAATGGAGATAAGACTTGCCAAAATGCCTCCGGTGAAACCCCACACCAGCATTGAGTCAACAGCAAACGCCGGACCTTTATAAAAAACGCTCTTGCGTACCATAAGTCTATTTTGTGGATCAAGTAGCTGACGTAACGGAACCCGAACAACACGTTGAGTCTCGCCCGGATCAACAACTCGCACCGCACCGGGGTTTTGGGTATATGCCAACACCGGTGTCACATCAAAACCAGAAGGCGGTATCAAAAACTTACCCATTGTTGCCAAGGGACTAATAATCGCCGGGTCAACCGCAGTTTCTTCCTGTGCTTCCCGCAATGCCGTGCCGATTGGCCCATCATCATCGGGATCGGTGACACCGCCTGGAAAAGCTATCTGCCCTCCATGATGCCGTAATGTTGAGGCACGTTGAGTAAGAAGCAATTCAGCATCTTCTGGCACTCCCCCCGGCCAATCTGGGTCCGCCTCAAAAGAACCAGAAAACAACACTAATACTGCTGCCGGTCGCGGATTGGCAAAACCTTTTTCAGCAATCAATTTCCAGACTGAGCCACCTCTGCGACGCACATCCGCACCAACCTGCTCGGCATCACGAGTCAACTGGGCCAACCACGGTGGTGTCTTTGCCTTGTCGCTCACAGTCATATGTTCACTCCCAGGTATTTACGAACCTCACCGGCAATATCGTCGGCGCTTGTGAACGGCACCGGAAGGATTTTTGCCACGCTACCGTCTTCTCTTATCAACACTGTCACTGGCTTGACATTTGGCAAACCCAGGACGGCAGCAATACTCCCTTTACTGTCTTGCAGTCCAGGTAAATGCACGCCAAGATCCAATAGCCGTTGCAGTGCTAATGACATACCCGGATCGTTGTGGACCGTTAATACAGTCACAGCAGCACCAGCTCGAATGGCAAAATCTTGCAATGCTGGTAGTTCCTTAGCGCACGGAGCACACCAATACGCCCACACATTGAGCACCACAGGCTTTCCAGCCAACATGCTGCCAATATCGACGGGCGCACCATCGCCGAGACACTCTAGAACAACGCCTACTAACAGCTCGGAAGGCGTTTCTGAGGTTCTAGAGCAAGGCATTAACGCCGCCTTCGCGCGAATGTGCGCCAAGGAAGCCTCCGCAGCATTTTGTTCAGCCGGAGTAGAGCTGGTAACCATCTCAGCCCGTTTCGGCGAAGGTGAATGACCTTGTTCGCGGGGCCAGATCGCGTATATCAGACCAAGCACCACAACAACAAACACTAAACTCCATCGTGCTGCCCGATTCATAACCCAGCCAATTCTAATAGGTGCGCTGTTTCTGGACCGCGCACCAATTCTGCAGCAGTAGGCGGGTCGATGGGACCTAAACCGTAGGACGGGCAGTCTTTTGCTAATACACATATCCCACATGCTGGGGTTCGTGCATGGCACACTCTGCGCCCATGGAAAATAACTCGATGCGAAAGCAAAGTCCATTCCTTTCGCTCAATTAGTAAGCCAACTGCATGCTCAACCCTGACGGGATCCTCTTCGGCGGTCCACTGCCAGCGGCGTACTAATCTGCCAAAATGAGTATCAACGGTAATTCCGGGGATATTAAAAGCATTTCCCAGTACAACATTCGCTGTTTTTCTTCCAATTCCTGGAAGGCTCACTAGCTCTTTTAGAGTTTTTGGTACCTCACCGTCAAAACGCTCAAGCAATTCACGTCCGAGTCCTATGAGCGATGTTGCTTTATTTCGATAAAACCCGGTGGACCTGATGTACTCCTCAAGCTCGGTACGATCAGCCTCAGCATAGTGACGAGCTGTCTGATAACGCGCAAACAACGCTGGGGTGACAAGATTCACACGTTTATCGGTGCACTGTGCAGACAAGATTGTGGCAACGGTGAGTTCTAACGGGTTTGTGAAGTCAAGTTCACAATAAACCTCGGGAAAAGCCTCAGTTAACCTGCGGTTCATCCGACGAGCCCGGCGAATCAGACCTAATGGAGTCTGCGATTGGGATGTGGGCACATTGCTAGCGTACTGAGCGCAGCGGACAACTTCACATTAAAAATGTCAGCAAACAAGAAATTTCTGCCCAATCGTGATCCTCCTGAGACCTTTACCGTGTTAACTGTTCCCTATGCAAGGACTTGCCGTAGTGCTCTTTCCCGCACTCCTCATGCTTTTTGCGCTGTTTATGGAGCGTGTGGAATCCCAGATTGATCGAGTGTCTGTTAAGGAAAAAGATGTTGAGGAATTTCTCACCCAAGCCAGTAGCGCTGAGGTAACGACATTGGCTAGTCAAGGGTTTCCTCAAGCCTTGGCCATCTTCCGTCGCAGGCGTAAACGGGAAACTCCGGTGACCACCAGAATTTCCCCGAGCAATGGGGATCTCCCCACCTCACAGGCTAGTTAGCCACAGAAAATTACCTACTATTTTGGTATTTTGCACCCTAATTCTTCAGCCAATTTCCAACTAAATTTGTCATTACGCCACACCCAAGCCAGCTTTTTAGGTAGCGTCGGTCAACGCTGACAGATGACATACCACTAGACTTGTGACTAATGTGAGTCCTGCTACAAGCAGAACTACAGTGTTGTACGAGACCAAACGATCCTCTAAAGGGGGTAAACGTGGACGAGATCCTGGCCAGAGCCGGAATCTTCCAGGGAGTCGAGCCTACAGCGGTTGCTGCGCTCACCAAACAGCTACAACCGGTTGACTTCCCGCGTGGTCACATTGTCTTCAACGAAGGCGAACCCGGTGACCGGCTGTACATCATCGCGTCAGGCAAGGTCAAGATTGGCCGACGCTCACCTGATGGACGCGAAAATTTGTTGACCATCATGGGCCCCTCGGACATGTTCGGAGAGCTTTCTATTTTCGATCCCGGACCCCGCACTTCCAGTGCAACTACCGTTACCGAGGTTCGCGCTGTCAGCATGGATCGCGATGCTCTCAAAGCCTGGATAGCTGAACGCCCTGAAATTGCTGAACAGCTTCTACGCGTGTTAGCTCGTCGTTTGCGCCGTACTAACAACAACTTGGCTGACCTGATCTTTACTGACGTTCCCGGTCGAGTGGCAAAAGCGCTCCTGCAATTAGCTCAGCGCTTTGGAACTCAAGAAGGTGGTGCGCTGCGCGTCACCCATGATTTAACTCAAGAAGAAATAGCCCAACTTGTTGGCGCATCCCGCGAGACTGTGAACAAAGCTTTAGCGGACTTCGCTCAACGTGGATGGCTTCGTCTTGAAGGTAAGAGCGTGCTTATTTCCGACTCCGAGCGCCTAGCTCGACGCGCCCGCTAACTTAACTTCCATCACAACCTTACGTACCTGCGCTCAATCACTTGCGTAGGTACGTAAGCTGAGCAGTTACCGACCATTCTGCGGCAGCCCATAGATTTTTATCTATGTCTTTGTAGACGTACTCAACAACTTCTCTGGCCGAGGCTTGGTCTCCAAGTTCCCGCAAGGCCTGCTCCACCTGCGCCAGACGTTGCTTTCGATGTTCGAGGTAGCCTGCGGCCACCACACTCACATCTGGAAGTTCAGGCCCATGTCCTGGCAACACAATTCGTCGTTGACCCAATTCCTGCAAAATCTGCAATGAGTTTAGATACTCACCGAGGTCTCCATCAGTATGGTCAATAACTGTGGTTCCATAGCCAAGGATCGTATCTCCGGTAAGAACTGCATCATCAAGAACAAAAGAAACTGAGTCCCCGGTGTGACCTTTAGTCACTACCACCTGCACATGAAGACCCGCCGCTTCTATTACTTCACCATCGACTAATTCTGTTGCGTCACAACGCAAAAACTGGGAATCTAAGGATCTCACCGGGACCTGGTGAAATTCCGAAAACCGATCAATTCCGCCCGTGTGATCTGCATGTCGATGGGTGATCAGCACCAATTCCACAGGAGCGGTTGCTGACACCCGTTCAAGATGGGCTATGTCTTCCGGGTTATCGCCTGGGCCAGGATCAATAACAATAACTGAACCACTATCTGGAGCCCGGAGTATCCAAGTATTTGTACCCTCTAGCGTCATTGGTCCACCATTGCGTGCCAGTAAGACCGCTGCCGTGGGTGTCACCTGCCGCAACTGTCCATGCGCTGGGTGGGACATTACTGTACCCATAACTAGCCATCCTTAACTTCGGCATTGGTGTGTGAATAACATTCTAGACTCTGGTCAACACCACTTAAGTCCCAAATCGCGTGAGAACCAAACGGTATAGCACAAATTGCTCTTGTGATTGCAATCACCTTTAGTAACAGCAACTTTCATATCCACGATAAGCCGGACAACCGTCCAATACATCCGGGGTACCTAAGGTGGATAAACGATGCCGGCCCAACACTCGCCAAAAGCCAGGATTTTACGTCGCCAAAAAATTGCGTCGCTTCTCGTGAAGAAAGGTCTCACCCTTCTCGGGCTTGCATTACTCACCATCAGCAGTGTCATAGCCCTACCCATAACATCACAGGCACTGCCCTCCACCGGACTTCGATCTGACGAATGGGTGTACTCAGCTTCCATGGATCGATGGATAAAAGTGCAAGTCCAATGGGCCAAACGTGGCGGCAACGCTGCCTTATACCTCCTAGATGGGCTACGGGCCCGTGATGACTGGAACGGTTGGGATATCAATACCGATGCTTTTCAACAATTCGCCGAAAACAATCTGACCATAGTGATGCCGGTAGGCGGGCAGTCTAGTTTTTACACAGATTGGTACGCACCAAGTAGCACTAACGGCCAAACTTACACCTACAAATGGGAGACATTCCTCACTAAAGAATTGCCCATTTTCCTTGAAAAACATGGTGTTTCACCACATAATAACGGAATAGTCGGCTTGTCAATGGGTGGTGGTTCAGCATTTACACTAGCTGCTTACCATCGAGATCAATTTAAATTTGCCGGTTCATTTTCTGGGGACCTACACATCACATCACTGGGGATGCGCGGAGCAATCCGAGTTTCTATGCTTGACGCCGGCGGCTACAACGTTGACAACATGTGGGGCGCCCCTTGGGATGCTAAATGGGTTCAGAATGACCCATTTATGATTGCTGATCGACTACGCGGGATGTCTTTGTACGCCTCAGCGGCGAGCGGCCTTCCGGGCCCCCATGATCACCCCTCAGCTCTAATTGACTACTGGAACACCTCAAACGGAATGGCTATTGAGGCCGTGGTACTTAGTTCCACCAGATCTTTCCAAGCTAAAGCTAACGCTATCGGACTTCCGGTTACCTACGATTTCCCGAGTGCTGGAATACATTCTTGGCGATACTGGCAAGACCAATTGTGGAAGGCCCGCCCTCAGATTCTCGACGCCCTCCAGGCCTGGTAACTGCACCTCACAGCTGAACTTGGTCTCATTGAATAACCAATGGTGCTGCCCATCCGTTTGGTATTTCGGGACTGCCTAGACTGCACTTGTGAATACCTGCGAGTGTGACGATCACTGCACTAACCCCTCGCTGCGTACAGTCGCTGAGCATCAGGGCATCGTGAACGGTCTTATTCGGCAACGTCCGACAGAGCGAGTGCTACTACTCGATGCAGTGGGCCGAGTGTTGGCCCAAGATGTCCTGGCGCCTATTTCTTTGCCGGGATTTGATAATTCGGCTATGGATGGCTATGCGGTAAGAGCGGCTGACCTCCGGTTAGCAACACCACAACATACAGTCAAACTGGCTGTTACTGAAGATATTCCAGCAGGAAGAACCGATCGACTCACACTTCACCCCGGTACCGCACACCGAATTATGACTGGCGCACCCATG
>JBOFCS010000205.1:0-3599 GCA_051646185.1 Mycobacteriaceae bacterium
GAACGAGCGATGGTCAAAACAACCCCATAGGTTAACCCCCAGCGAATCGCGGGAAGAGTTACCCGCCAAAAGGTTTGCCATCCATTAGCCCCTAATGTGGCTGCCGCTTGCTCCTGCTCTTCGCCAATTTCATGTAAAACCGGCTCAACCTCACGAACGATGAAGGGTAAGGTCACAAATATTGTTGCCAACACCATGCCGGGGAGTGCAAAAATCACTTTAAACTGTAAGCCTGATTCCACAAAGCCAAACCAACCATCTACCCCCCACAATAAAATAAGGGAAACACCAACAACAACCGGCGATACCGCAAACGGTAAGTCGACAATGGCCTCAATAATCCCTTTGCCACGAAATTTACCGCGCGCCAAGGCCAATGCCGTGGCAACACCAAATATCACGTTCAGCGGAACCACAATAGCAATAATGACTAAAGAAAGATTTAAAGCAGAAATTGCCGCTGGTGTGGAAATTGCATCAATAAACTTACCTAGACCCGGTTCAAAGGCGCGAAAGAGAATCACTCCCAACGGAACCACAAGTAGCATTGTTAAATATATCAGCGCAAGAACCCGGAACAGGAGCCGGACAGCCGGGGATAACGTCATCGATCCATCTCCTCACGCTTTGCCGCACGGGATGACACTGCCCTAAGGATAAAAAGAATAATAAATGAAAACATAAGTAAGACAACAGATATAGCCGACGCTCCAGCTATATCGTCCTGCTCGATTAATGACTTAATAAGCTGAGAAGATACTTCGGTCTCCTGCGGTATGCCACCGCCAATAAGAATGACAGAGCCAAACTCGCCAATTGCCCGAGAAAACGCTAAGCCAGCACCGCTTAATAAAGCAGGGGCTAAAGCAGGCAACACAATTCTTCTGAAAATCAGGGCGTTGTTGGCCCCTAGTGAGGCGGCGGCTTCCTCAACATCTTGTTCCAGTTCAAGAAATACCGGCTGCACTGCTCGCACCACAAAGGGCAAAGTGACAAACAGCAATGCCATACCCAAACCCCAGCGAGTGTGTTGTAAATGAATATTGACTGGACTACTTGGTCCATACAGCGCTAGAAGCACAATACTGGCAACAATAGTTGGTAAAGCAAAAGGCAAGTCGATAATGGCATTTACAATGCCTTTACCGGGGAAATCATCACGGACGAGAACCCAGGCTATCAGCAAACCAAAGACCACATTGATAACAGTAACAACCAATGAAGTCACAATTGTCACTTGAAAAGAAGCCAGTGCTGAAGGGCTTGTCACAGCAGAGTAAAACCCAGAAAAACCATTCTCTGTTGACTTGAAAATAATTGCAGCTAAGGGAATTAAAATTATCAGACTTAGCCACATGCCGGCTATACCTAACCCCAAAGCACCGTAAACTTGACGGACTCTAGGCATGCTTGTTCCCTCTATCTGCGGCGCTGGCACAGTATCAGCACCCTGTAACACCTTGCTCGCTCTGGAGGAGCCCATAAGCTGACCTATTCCTTGTTCTACGTGATTACCTAGTCGCTGCCGAATAAATTTTAGTGATTAAACCTTCGTCTTTAGCAAAAAGTGTGCTATCTACAGCGCTCCAACCACCAAGATCTTTGATAGTCCATAACCGTGATGGAGTGGGAAAGTCACCAATAAATTCAGCTGCCACGCTTGGATCCACTGGGCGAAATCCATTTTTCGCCCAGATCCTTTGCGCTTCAGAGCTATATAGAAAATTTTTAAACTGAATTGCTTTTTCAATCTGAACCGTTCCGTTAAGAATCGCCAGCGGGTTTTCGATCTTAAAAGTAGAGGCTGGAATAATATGCTCGATGGCTGCACCATTGCGTTCAGAATTAATTGCTTCATTCTCATAGCTAACTAATACATCACCGGTTCCCTGCAAAAACAGATCTGTCGCTTCGCGCCCAGAGCTCGGCCGAACCCTGATATGTTCGGTGATTAACTTGTTAACAAAATCTAGCCCAGCTTGAGGATTCTGTCCACCAAAGGATTTCGCCGCGTACGGAGCCAAAAGGTTCCATTTTGCCGAGCCCGAACTCAGTGGATTCGGGCTAACAACCTCAACATCTGAGCGGAGTAGATCATCCCACTCTTTAATATTTTTAGGATTTCCTTCACGCACAACCAAAGTCACTACCGAACCAAATGGCACCCCACCAAAAGCATCCTTATCCCAGTTTTCATCTACTTTTCCTGATTTTACTAACCGGGTGATATCTGGTTCGACTGAAAAACTTACGATATCTGCATCTGCTCCCGAATCTACCTTACGAGACTGATCTCCAGAAGCGCCATAGGATTGCGAGAAATTAACTCCCTCACCATCTTTAGTTTCAGAAAAAGCCTCAATTATTTTTTCGAATCCAGGTTGCGGCACTGCAAAAGCAACAAGGGTGAGATTAGGCCCGTCACCTGACACTTCTCCCCCATAAGAATCAGATGAACCTCCACTGCACGATGTCAATGCAATAGCGCTTGCCGTCAATAAAGCCATCGCAGACAATGCCGGGTAAGCATTAAATCTCATGTTAATTTAGCCTTTCTGAGCTATTGATAATAAGCAAGGTATTACCGAACAACAAAGATCTACTCAAGGTTGAATCAGCATATTTGTTCGCCCAACATCAGGTAACTTGCAGAAAATGAATCAACCTCCATTCAGTGGGCAAATTTAAGCCACAAAGGCTACCCACAGGAGTGTTAACAGTCGATATCCGCAACAGCAAGCACACCAACAGCGATCAACGCCAACTGATGGCGGACCTGGTAACTGTTGACAGTGAACACGGTAAAAACAGTAACAGAGGATGCCGTGACAGACCACCAACTATCTGTGATTTATATCTCTAGATTATCCCCGCTGCGCTATCGAGCAACCAGCCAACACACCACCACTAGAACTAGAAGTGCTGCTAAAACTAAGGACACTTGGGAACGCGGCATATAACTAGACCTCCGATTGCACTGACGATGGGGGCTGATCCTGGCCTGTCTTGGAGTTTTTACGGCTGCTCAACTGATCGAGGAATACCGCCAAAGCAAGATCGCTGCCTTTAGCGATCCCTGCAGCAATCGGCACTACGACAAGCATTACGAGGGCCACCTGAGGAATAAAAGGTAGTCCGGTAATCCACAGTTCGGCAGCATCCCACCACCGTAAAATCCCATCCACACAGATAGTTTATGCGCCAACAATAGGCGGCACTCCATGGGTCTATGACCAGGAGAACTAGACGCCGTCGACTAAAGCGTCAATGATAGATCTATGTCCACTACCGAGGGTCACACATCTATGGAGTCAACTGCTTCTCATATAACCGGGCGTAATGCCTTTCCCCCCATCGCCGATTATGCCTTCCTTTCCGATTGTGAAACTACTTGCCTCATTTCACGTAGCGGCTCAGTTGAATGGCTTTGCGTACCAAGACCGGACTCACCCAGTGTGTTTGGTTCTATCTTGGATCGGGGTGCTGGCCACTTTAAACTTGCCCCTTATGGGGTTAATGTGCCTGCGGCCCGACGTTATCTTCCCGGCAGCTTAATGGTCGAGACCACTTGGCAAACCCATACTGGATGGATCATTGTC
>JBOFCS010000225.1:0-10630 GCA_051646185.1 Mycobacteriaceae bacterium
CAAACCCCGGTGCGATAGCACGTGGGTCGTCGCTGAGTTTTACCCGAACCGTGACAGTACTGTTTGTTCCAGCGCTAGGGCGAAGCGGATGGTGCTCGAGATTCTCCATTTTCCAGTAGATGGCAATCGAAAAACCTGCTGCCACGAGCAGAGTCCCCAAAATTGTTGTTGCCCATAGAGTCACCCAAGATAAGCGATTGCGAATCATAAGGGTCAATACCGCTGCTGCGCAGCACAACACCACACACACAATGCTTACTCTGGAACCACAAATAATGCCTAAAACCGTTGTTAACCAACATAGTAATACTGAAGGCACTAGACGAAAATCTAAAATCTGAGGTTCGTTCAGAGTTGTCACAGAGTTACCAGGTCTCGTAAACTTTCCAATCTCGCTGGACCAATTCCGGTAACGTCAGCAAGCTGATTGACGGAAGTAAAGTGGCCGTTATCTGTACGCCAGGAAATAATCGCTGCAGCAGTGACTGGACCCACTCCCGGCAATGCATCAAGTTGAGCTTCAGTAGCAGTATTAAGATTAACTTTTGCAGACGGAGCTGTTTTGCCTGAAGAACTGTAGCCCCCCGACTGGGCAGTGGAGTTATTAAGCCCACTACCCATTTTCGGTATCCCCCCAGGGTGAGGCGCTATCCCAACAACTATTTGGTCACCATCAGTAATGTGCTGAGCCATGTTGAGCCCCAACAGATCTGCACCGTCAAGACTGCCCCCAGCGGCTTTGAGCGCATCAGCAACCCGAGCGCCCTCATCTAACTGAACCAAACCAGGAGTAGCAACCAAACCCACCACACTCACTACCAACTTTGTGGGGGCCTGAGGTGTGGTCTCCTTTTTCTGCTCAGCAGCCATCTGCACCGGTGGGAGGTTGGGCACTGCCGCTTGTATCTGCGGCCGATCACGCCAACCAACAAAAAAAGTTACTACAAGGACAGCCACTGCAAAACCGGCCAGTGATAATGCACCACGGTACCCCGTTAACCAGCGCGAGCCCCGCATTTTTTGAGAGATAAACTGCTGCTGGCGTTCAACATCGTGTGGCGCATCGGAAAGCAACCAGTGTGGGCGAAGATCACTCTGATGAAAAACTGGCTCAGTTTCGCTATCGACATCCCCGTCAAAGCCGACAACCTCTGCAGATTGTAACGGAGGTCTTTCTTGCTCTTCAGCTATGTTTACTGCTCGCCGGGCACCGAGTCGTTCTCTCAGCCGTTCCCGTGGGTCAATGGCATGGGACATGAGGAAAGAGTAAGGAGTCCTGAAGTCAGAAAGTGTCTAAAGTTTCCGCACTGAGCTAAAGTTGGGGACACTGGTAACACTGTGGATAAGCCCGTCCTAACCACCACCTACTCCGCAGCTTCCTCTTCTTCACGTAGTCGAGGTTCTGTGCGGTTATCGGGGTTAATGCCATGTTTATCGGCGTAAAAGGAACGTACGAAGTCCATATCTTTTTTTATGTCCCCGGTGGGATGGAACGTTGGCCCTGCCCCGATTGTCCGGGATGGGCCATCAACAAATGCCAGTGTCACCGCTAGCCCGGTCTGTTGTGACATTCGGTAAAACCCAGACTTCCAATATTCCCCTTTGCTGCGTGTGCCCTCAGCGGCAATCGTCAGTAAGAAGCTATCGTCACTTTCTGCTTGAGCAAGCAGCTCCCGAATAGTTCCACCTGGATCTTTGCGATCCAACGGCACTCCACCGGTAGCACGAAGTATTGGCCCGAAAGGTCCAGTAAAAAATTCTTTTTTCACCAAAATGAGTGGCTGAACCCCACAGGTCCAACACATAAGAATGGTGGCCACCCAGTCCCAATTGGAGGTATGCGGCGCCCCCACCAAAATCCCTTCTTGCGGAAGAGTGCCTACCGTCTTCCACCGTACTGCGCGAAGGACAGTTCGGGCTATTGCACCTCGAACACGAAATTGTGTGGTCATAAGGCGAACTTAGTGTGTGGAGCTCACAGCCGACAAACGGGAGTACTCACTCGGGGAGTTTTGCCAATGTTCGCTTCGCCTGCTTACGAACCTCACTACTAGTATCATCCACATACCGCTGCACCACCGGACGCAAACCCGAGGGCAACTTCCGAAACGACCGCAAACCCCGCAACACCGATGCCCGAACACTCGGATCATCTACTTGACCCACCATCAACTCTAACCCCCGAATATCCTGACAACCCAACACCCACTCCACAATCGGACCACGACCCTCCCCCAACGACCGATCCACCCCAGCAGCCACCATCCGATCAAAATCAACCGGACCAGCTAAAAACATACCCAACGTGATTGCAATATCCGACAAAAAATGTTTCGGTGCCCAGGGATCTGAATACAACCGCTCAAACAACAGATCCATTACCTCAGGAACCGCCGCCTCCTCCGTCCGCAACGCCATATAGAACCCTATTCGAAATTGCATTCGCTCCAACGGATCAGTAATCACCGACTTCACCTGAGTATGACGCACCCAATCCACCAATACCGGAATCACCTCCGGATAATTCTCCCCTGTACTCGTCAAATCATTAATACCTCTACACCACAACCCCGTCTGCTCACACACGGCCGCAATCTCTAAATCCGATAGTTTACATGAACGAGTCCACTCTTCCGAAGGAGCCATCTAATTCAAATCCATTCGCTTTACTGTAATCTGACCCTCATCAATCATTTTTTGTAGTGGGCCAGTAATTTTGTGCGAGTATCCACAATCAGCTCCATCGTATAGTGATTTTCTTTAGCCCACATTGCCATATCTTTCAGCTGCTGGCTAGCCCCGATCGAATTGGTATTTTTTACTTCGCGAACTAGTTTCGCATTTCTATCCACGAAATCCGGGATTCTGGTTCTATCACCAATCCTTATCGGCAACTTCGGTACATTAGGATCAATTCCGGCTCTTAGCTCACCAATTCTTCCCCTAATTTTATTCTTCTCCAGCTGAGAATCAGCGTTCTTCAACTCCATTCGCAAATACCGTAGAAGCCGCTCATTAGTTTTTGTGATAAAGCTGCTTCACCCAAATCATCTAAGTTTTTCACTAGAGGTCTAGCGCGCCGGGTTAGTTCGATGAAATCTTTAATTTTTTTGGCATAGCGAGCAACACTGGCAGCGGCCTTTGCGCTACTCGCTAACGCACCAACACCAAAAGTCACAAACGATGATGCAATACCGATAACCGCTGAAACAGCTAACTCTACCGCTAATGCCTTCAGTAAATCTTCCAATTCATCGCGCATACTATGCAATGAATCTTTGTAGTCCCGCACACTGTGCTGTAAAGCTGTGGCCTGCTCAGCATGCTCTTCGACAAGAGAATTCAACTCTTGGAGGTCCTCAACAATAATGTCAATTTCCTCACCACTGAGCTGATCAAACCGATCGGCGATAGCATTGATCTTATTCGTCCACGCCCCCCTAGGATCAATGGCTAACGTACGCCAAATGTCAGCTGCTTTCCCTAATTCTTCGGTATCACCATTAGCAATCCGAATGCCCACTTTATCGGCAAGACCAAAATCATCAATGAGTCCATTAATGTTTGGGTCAACGGCACGAGGAAGCGCATAACAAGCACCCCAAAACTCACCGGGGTCAGCCGGAGCAACAACGGGTGTCCCCTCGCCCAGCGTTGATTGTGACTCTGCCTCGGCATGATTTTTACCAGCTTGTAGGAGCACTCGTCCGTAATTATGAATCGCAAGGGGAAGTTTCTCCCCGACACCAAAAAAGCCTCCTTGTTGCTGTTCATACTCTCGACCCCACTCTTTACCGGAATCATCGTCTCCTACCATGCCGGAGCACTCACTGTTTAAGCGCCTAGCAGCATCAGCATGGGCATCTTCAATACTTCTAGCGATCTGGAATAACTCGGTAGCAGCCTCGTAATAGTGTTGTGGGTTAATCACATCAGTCATGTCAGCGACCTAGCATGTCTCGATTAGCCTGACGCGCAGTCGAGTAATTGTTATGCGCCCGTTGTGCAGCCGCTTTCAGTTCAGCCAGTTCACGATTGGCACTTACCATGTTTTTTGACCATCGCTGATGTCTTTCCTGATAGGCAGTTGCGGCCACCCCGGTCCAGACTTCCTGACAACGTTGCGCAACAGCAGACTCAATATGATCATGTGCTTGCACCAAACTCTGCACAAACTGGTCAATACACGAGGTAGCATCGGCCAACTCTGCAAGATTTACGGTGTATTCAGCCTCACCGCTCGTCACCAGTTCAACACCCCGTATGTGGTGGTATTTGCTTCTTCTACCTGAACAAAAGTTTGGGTAGATGCACCAAGTTGCTCACCCATCTCCTGCAAATCACGAATCTGTTTGCACAAAATCTCTTTCAGATCATTCCAATTATCGCGATAAGACTTCGCCGCTGCTCCGCGCCAGCTACACATCAGATCGTCAATCCGCCGATCTATCCGCGCCAGTTCTTCATCCATCTGATCCGCTTGCTGTTTCGCGCGAACCGCGGCATCAATAACCACCGCCGTATCCGTAGAAAACACATCATCCGAAGCACCAGTAGTCATGCTCATGCACCCCAGACCAGATGTTGTGCCTGTGCATAACGCATATCGCCCACATTAAACGTTTGCGGATCTGGCATGGAATATGGAATGAGGACTTGCATAGCAAACTCACGGTGCTCGAATAGCACCTCAAGAATCGGGTCAGATGAACCTTCCTGAACAACCTGAGATACTACAGCGCAACTGCGAATACTTTCTGAAGAAGCGCGGAATCTGGCGATTACCTCATCACGAAGAGGGGTTGCAGAAGAAGAAGAAGAATGCGCAACATTCTCGTCAACCATGACAATGGATTTTGCGCCCTGATCTGAAACCATGATCCCCACCGGGGTTAATCCATAGTTTTCAGCAATGTGCTCTGCCGCAACCTGGATAGCTTCGTCTAATAAATCTTCTAAATCTGCCTGACATTGCGCACTAGTGGAATCACGCCAACTAATCATTTTCGCCCCATACTCTCGCCTAAACATCTGTTGCCCTCGGAAAGCCTTCACATCACCATATCAAATTTTGATATGGCATAGTAGGTTTATGTCTGGTGAGAAAAACGTGGACCACCGTAGCTGGGTGGAGAAACTGACCCAAGCAATAAATAATGAAGCTACCCTAAAGGCTCCTCCCACCGAAGTTCCAACGTTATCACCCGACCTACCTTCAGTAGGGAAATGGTCAGAACAGCACACTATTCCAGCTTCCGCTATCCGAGAAGCATTGGAGAACAAAAGTTTACAATCCACTACTTACGGATTGCGTGTTGAAGGTGCACGAATCACGGGTGGCTGCAACCTTATGAACATCAACTACCCGAACACCCTATCGTTCACTGAATGTTTTTTTGATGAGCCAATACAATTACACAAGTCCACCTTAAAAGAACTCATACTCACTGGGTCTCATCTAGCCGGGTTACACCTTGATGGCTCAGTAACTACAGGCACTATTTCCTGTAATAAACTCACCAGCACTGGGACTCTCAGTGCACAAGCAACAAAAATCGGCGGACATTTTGACCTGACAGATTCCCAGCTGAACCCCACCAACGGTATAGCGCTAAACCTAGACAAATCAACGCTTATTGGATCAGTTTTTTGTAATACCCTTAACAGCACAGGGACTCTCAGTGCACAAGCAACAAAAATCGGCGGACAATTTAATCTCTCCTGCGCCACGGTTAATACCCCAAATCTGGATGCTATTAATCTTGACAAAGCTACGCTCACTGGCTCACTATTTTGCAATAGCATGGTGATCTCCGGCGCAATTCGTGCGGTATCAGCCCGGTTCAAAAAAGAGCTTAACCTTTCAAACTCTAAGTTCGACTCTCTCACTTTATGCAGTACCAGCATTAAACGTTTATGGCTCCGCCCACAGGCCTCAAAGAGTATCGACCTTAGTGAAGCCAAGATTGACGCTCTCGTTGCACCCGAAAGTGATCTAGCAACATATGATTTACGCACCGAAGGACTTGTTATTAAGGAACTTAAAGGCGGAATCCGTACTAGCATAAAAATTGCGGAACTATGGCTCAAGAAATTTTCCTCAGAGAACTTTGTCCCCCAACCATGGTTGGATGTCGCACAAAATTATCAAAATTTTGGAGAGAAAAAGGAAGCAGATAAACTCCGTGCGCTCATCGGCAAAAAAATTAACAAAAAGCGGTCACTATTCACACGCAGAAACAATACCTTCTAACGGTCCAGGACCGCATAAGCCGAAAGAGCGGGGCCAAAACGCCCAGCAGCACTTCATAATAAGATTATTCTTTAGCAATATTTTGAAAGTTAAATATTATCGCAATGACTAGCAAAACTCCAGAAACACCGCCAAGAACGACACCCGATTGCCAGCCGAAAGAATTAAGCTTCGCGCTCCACGCCACTCCATGAGCGGGGATACCAAGGGTAAGAACAAGATTGGTGGCTGTATACCATTTTTTGAAGAAAAATATTGCACCAACCACGGTAAGAGCTGAAATACCAATAAGTCCAGCAGCAAATTTGTATACAAATTCTTTCGCGCTGGAGCCCGATTGCGTCAGGAAAAGAAGTGGCGCTAGCCACATCGAACAAAACACATAGACAACAGCCGCTGGCTTTACTGCCGATGCTACATTCATCAGTATATTCCTAATCTATCTGGGAAAATAGTGGAAGCACAGCAACACTGCAAATAACTTCTCATACTTCATTAGTCTAGTTCAGGAATAAGTAGAGTGAATCTTTTACACGTTAATAACACAATAACTGTTAATAACAGAACTATCCCTTTGCAATGGCCACTCTATTGACCTTACTTCACTATTCACGCGCAGAAACAATAACACCTAACGCCCCTGGCCCCACATGAGCCGAAAGAGCAGGACCAAAGTCAGTCACAATAACCTCTCCCACCTCATCGACCCGGCTCCGCAATGTATCAACTAAATCCTCTGCTGCAGAATCAGTTTCCTGATGATGAATAGCAATATCCACCGACTTTCCTATCGAATATTGCGCCACCGCATCAACTATTTTCGCCAAAGCTTTTGTTGCTGTGCGAGTTTTTTCTTTTAACACCAACTTGCCATCTACGATATGCAATACCGGCTTAATCGCCAATGCCGTGCCCAGCAACGCTGCCGCAGTACCAATACGTCCACCTCGGCGCAAATTATCTAAACTATTCACTAAGATTAAACATCTTGTTCGGCTTGAAATATCAACAGCCACATCATAAACCCCACGTAAATCCACACCGGTCGCAGCGGCACGCGCGGCTGCCAATACTGAAAAACCAAGGCCCATCCCTGCCGATAACGAATCCACAACCCTAACCTTGGCGCCCAAAGGAAGCGCAGCTTGCCTGCCAGCATCCCAGGTGCTGGAAAGATGACGCGACAGATGCACAGCAAGCACCCCGTCACCCGCACTGAGCTCCAAGGCACGCTCATAGGCCTGCCGAAGTTCCGCCTGGGAAGCACCGGCTGTGGTGACTGTTGCTCCTTTCGCTAAGTCTTGAGGAAAATCATCGATATCCTCACGAACATCTTTACCGTCCACTAAAATATGCAGCGGCACTTGACTGATACCAAGTTCCGATCGCAAAGCAACGGGTAACCTCGCCGAGGAATCAGTGACAACAACAACCGACATCAGCTAGCCTCTTTCCACGTCACTATTGACTTCGCCAGCACCAACCACAATCCCCCGCAAGACCTCAATCATTACCTTTGCCACAGCTTCATGAGCAGGAAAACCCCAATGAATACCATCAGGATTGCCCTGACCGGAAAAAATGTTTTCCGAAACAGCAGCTGCTACATCCACCACCGGCAACTGACGCTGAGCCGCCCACCCTGCTATCGCAGCCTCGGTGGCAGGGCGGCCAGAATGCACTTTTGCGTATGCCTCACTAATATGCACTGGCGGCAATGTGGCAATAACCGGCAGCTCTGGACGCATATATTCCAATGCCGCACGCGAGCTTTCCAGGTATTCTGCAGTCAATTTGGCTGGCAAAGCAACCGGCCAACCCAGTGGAGCTAACCGCGGCTGTAACCAGCTATATGCTTCCCGAACCATCCGACGTAACCGAGGCGGACGTATATAACGAATAGTTTCGCGCAAAGCTGTCGGCAGTGGGGAAGGTAAAGAATCCATACCTCCCACCGCAAAAATCACAGCACCCGCCTTTGGCACCGCCGCCCAAATCCGCGGATCCTGGGTTAATGCCCACCATAAATCTCGGCTAGTCCAACCAACTCTAGCGATCAGCTCTACATCCCAATTAAGCTCTTGAGCAACAAGATTAGGCCAAATTTTGGGATGATCAGCTGGCAACCCACCCTTAGGCCCATAGTAAGCCAACGAGTCAGCTATCACAATAAGAATAGGTTTTTCTTTAGCTATCTCAGAGCACATCATTAGCCACCTGAGCAGAAGCGTTCCATACATCTAGCCGCCAGACCAACGATTGCCCCACTTCATGGCCGCTAAGCTGCACCCAACTGGCATTTCCTAGTCCACCAAGTGCTGGCCAACTGTGAATCTCAAGACCTAACAATGCTGCGGTAAGCGCAGCAATCAACCCGCCGTGGGCAACCAATACCACTGGTCCATCACTGTTTTCCTCAGTTCCCCAGCTAGGGTATCGAGCCAGAAGCTCAGTGACCACCGGGGTACTTCGATGAGCAACATCAATGCGACTTTCCCCACCATGCGGGGCCATCGTTGCATCATCACGCCAGGCAATTCGAGCCCCAGGAGCAAGCTGATCAACTTCCAGGTGAGTTTTTCCTTGCCAGTCTCCCAAATGGGTTTCTCGCAGGCGCTGGTCTAATTCCACAGTCACCCCACAGCGGTCGGCCAAGGCAATAGCAGTATCAGCTGCTCGACGCAGATCAGAGGACACAATGGCTATCGGCTGACGGCTCGCCAAAATCTCGCCGGCGGCCACGGCTTGTTGGCGGCCCAACGCAGAAAGGTCGGTATCAAGCTGCCCCTGCATTCGGCTATCGGCGTTATATTCGGTCTGTCCATGCCGCAGCAATACCAACCGCTTAATGCTCACTCCGGCAATTCCTGCTCAGCATCCCCGTCCTGCTCTGGGTCAATATGATCAAGTCCGTAACGGGTGGAAGGAGCCTCAACTCCTTCTATGGCAATCGTGGGACAGTCTTTCCACAACCGCTCTAAAGCATAAAAATTGCGTTCGTCGTTGTGCTGGATATGAATAACAATGTCGACGTAATCAAGCAAAGTCCAGCGCCCCTCACGGGTACCTTCCCGGCGAACCGGCTTGTGCCCAGCTTCACGAAGTTTTTCTTCAACTTCATCAACAATGGCATTAACTTGCCGCTCGTTAGCTGCTGAAGCAATCACAAAACAATCGGTGATGTACAACTGCTCAGAAACATCGAGAACAACCACATCCGATGCCAACTTGTCGGCAGCGGCATGCGCTGCAATCTGGGCCATCGTCACTGCAGCTTCGGATGCGCTCACGCGGTCCACTCCTTGAGGTTGTTAGTTATCGGGATAATTCTTACCTTAGTCGCACGGTGTTCTTATGAGATTACCGTGCGATCAGGAGCTGGCCCAGACACCGTGATTGCCCCATCCTCACGAACTGCACCATCTGGGCGGTAGAGATCGCGTTTGGAAACATACTGTACGACTCCATCAGGGACGAGGTACCACACTGGACGATTTTTCTCCGCTCGCTCTCGGCAATCCGTGGAAGATATTGCTAAAGCAGGTATTTCCACTAAAGTTAGAGCATCAGTGGGCATCGCAGAAAGAAACTGCTCCAGATGATCCGAACCCAATTCGTAGCCAGGACGACTTACCCCTACAAATTTCGCTAAAGCAAACATTTCCTCCCAGTTCTGCCAGGACAAAATGGAGGCGAGCGCATCGGCACCAGTAATAAAAAATAGTTCCGCATCTTGGTGCTGACGTCGTAAATCACGCAAAGTATCAACTGTGTACGTGACACCTTCACGGTCAATATCCACCCGACTCACCGAAAACCTGGGGTTTGAGGCTGTAGCAATTACGGTCATCAGATACCGGTCTTCCGCCGGGCTCACCAACTTGCCGTCTTTTTGCCAAGGTCGACCAGTAGGCACAAAAATCACTTCGTCCAGGGAAAACCGATCTGCGACCTCGCTGGCAGCCACCAAATGCCCATGATGAATCGGATCAAAGGTGCCACCCATGACCCCTAACCGTCGGGCCTGCACCCCAGGCTTCGACGGCAAGGAGCGCTCCACTTCTTTGTCCACAATCGCTGAGCTTACCTGGCTAAACAGGCAGCAGACCCGAGACCACGTCCGCAAGCTGCCCAGCGGAACGGCATTCATGCATGGTGATGGCCTCGCTATACCGCAATGCTGCCGAATCTCCTGCACCCCAATGCGCAATTGGTTCGGGGTTTAGCCAATGCGCGTGCTTGACCGCTGACACCATCTCCGTGAGCGCTGCCAGATTTGCATCCCGATAGTTATTCCGACCATCACCAAGGATGAGTAAAGAGCTACGAGTAGTCAGCGTAGTGCTGTAGCTATCAAGGAAGGAAGCAAAGGCATTG
>JBOFCS010000014.1:0-6688 GCA_051646185.1 Mycobacteriaceae bacterium
AATTAAAACTGCTGAAGGTGATAAGCAAAGCCGTATTCTCGCTGCTGAGGGTGCAAAACAAGCTGCAATTCTTACTGCTGAAGGTGAGCGCCAATCTAGGATTTTACAAGCCCAGGGTGAGCGCGCTGCCCGCTATTTAGAAGCTCAAGGTAAGGCAAAAGCTATTGAAAAAATTTTTGCTGCAATTAAATCCGGTAGGCCAACACCAGAACTCCTTGCTTACCAATATCTTCAAACTTTGCCGGAAATGGCAAAAGGTGATGCTAATAAGGTGTGGTTGGTCCCCAGTGATTTTGGCGCAGCTTTACAGGGCTTTGCAAAGCTGCTGGGAGCACCGGGTGAGGATGGTGTTTTTCGTTACGAACCACGCGATTCTGAAGCTAATTTCCCAAGGCCTGAAGATGATTCAGCAGAGGTTGAGGGCTGGTTTGATATGAAGTCTGATCCGGCTATTGTTTCGGCGTCGTCGTCGGCGGCGGTGGCAGAAGCGGAGGTGTACTCTGAGGCAGGCGAACAGCAATCATCGACACTTTCTGAGGAACGCTCAATGGGTTAGCTGAGTAACTGTCGGCAGATTGCACTGGCCGATGCAGCCCACAGCACGCTAGTGAATGTGCCAATAATGAATTGTTCGCAAGCATCAGGGGAGCGCAGTTCTGGATAGCGGGCCAAGCCTTTGACGGCTAAGACAATGGCAATTCCCTCAGGCCAACCCGAGATAATGCAGATTGCTACGGTAAGTCGTTCAAGTATTCCAATGATTCGTCCGCCGCGTAGCGGCCCTTGAGTATTAGCCCTGGGTGTTGTGAACCGGAGCTTTTCTAGGTCGACGGTCCCATGTGATTCGATCTCTCTTTGGCTGCGGGCGATGCGAAAGATGCTAGGTACCAGAGGCATTCCTCCCGTTGCTGCAATTGTTATACAGAGGATAGTGGTTAGTGCACCAGCAATTTTTCCGGTGATGCTCTCAGGTGAGCCTACTGCTAATATTCCGACAACAGTAAGTGCGAATATCGTTATAGCGGAGTTGACCCACCATAGCGATATTCGTGAAAATGCGAGGGGGATAATCGCCGTTATTGTTAATGTGATGATGACGGTGAGAGTGAAGGACACACTCGAAGTGTTCATTGATCAGCCTCCTTCAGTAAGAAATCGACGAGGGCTTTAGCGCTTGGTTCCATCGCCCACTCAGCAGCCGCTAAACGTTGGGACATCGCTTGCTTACTGATTCCGAGCTGGCTGGCAGCTACTGCTTGAGTTACTCCGGTTCGGATAAGGGCGACTGCTTCTCGGCCCTGTTCGCTGCGTTTATTGATAAGCGAAAGAAGAAGTCGTAGAGCGGTTTGGGCGTGTTCTGCTTTTTTTTGTGAATTTTTATCACCTGAGCCGGTTACGGCTACGCTCTGTGCTGAGTTTTTTGCTCGAGTAACAGCTTCCCGGGCTGCTTCAAAGGCTAGACCGCGTCCTGCTCGGGTTTGTTGCGGTAAGGGAGTTTCGACTGAACCGATACCGATGCCGATGCTCCAATATCCCGTTTCCGATAGTTCAACCGCGATATTTAAAGCGGTAGAACTGCTATCGGTGACTGCCTGTACCTCATCTCCTGCCGTCCGTTCAAATGGCCGCAGTAGGCTGTGGGTGTTGAATTTTTCTAGTAGTTCTTCCACCCGGTCAATATCTGACCGGCTGCGTCGCTGATCGACAGTAAGAACGTACATGGCTCCTCCCATTGCTAGTCAAATTCTAAGGCTTGATTATTTAAAATCAAGTTATATAAGTTGATTATGCAATAGTCAATCACTAAAGCTTGACTATTGCAAGTGTGAGTTTTCCGCTTGGGTCTCAGGTAGGCGAGCATCGACCAATAATCCAATAACCCCAACAAAAAATAACAGCCCAGAAATGATTAAAAGCCGGGGATCACTGCTGCCAGTGAGAGCATTTCCAAGTAAAGCAGTAGCGACGGTTCCAGGGATAAGGCCAAAAATTGTGGCTACAGCGTAGGGGAGTACTCGGATTGAGGAAGCGCCGCAGCTGTAATTTAGTAAGGAGAAAGGAATAAGAGCGAGCAGTCGAAGCGAAGTGACAGCAAGCCAGCCCCGGCGTTCTAAGCGCATGTTAAGAGCTTGCACCGAAGGGTGCGTCATCCTGGCGGCAATACGTTGCCAGCCGATAAGGCGAACAATCCAGAAGGCAAGAAGTGCACTTGCAGTACTTGCAGTAAGAGCAACAAGGCAGCCAAGCGCAGGACCAAAAAGGACACCAGCAGCCAAGGTGAATACTGTCCGGGGCACTGGAGTGATTGTAATAAGGGTATGGCTGAGGAAAAACGCTATGAGGAAACTGGGGCCTATCGACTCCGACCAGGCTTGCATTCTGGCAATACTCGGTAGTGGGGTGAATATCACCAGAAGAAAAAAGATTCCCCCGAGCAACAGCAGCGTGAGTAGTTTCCCACGGGAACTTTGGGCGAGAAGGTGCTGAGAGGTTCTCCGGATGCTCTCGGAGAGCCTAACAAAGATCTCCAACAAGTATCGGAACGTGAACTTCATAAAATGAAGACTACGGATGCGAAGTAAACGATAGGTGTAGCGCATCGGGTGCGATCAGTTTGATGATTTTTTTTGGGGGGACCCGCTTACCTGAGTGAAAACCGGTACCGATATACCAGTATTAGATAATCAGATAATCTGATCCGCGATTAACTTCTCGGACAGAATTGCCTCGATAACCGCCCGGAACGACTTGGAGAGAGAGCTCACGGTGACTACTACGGACGGCCTGTCGATATCGCGTTCGGAAGCGACATTGCGCAATGGTCATGCTCAATGGCGCCATGCTGTGGCAGCGGTGCTAGCAAAAGCGCGTAGAACTGAGGTCTCTGAGCTTCCTGCTGAACCAGAAAATTTGCTCAATACTGATACTTACGATGGTGTGACTATCGCACCTTTGTATACCGGTCTCGATGAGCTACTGGAGCCTTCCCTGCCTGGGCAATGGCCCTTTACTCGGGGGGCAGATCCGCACCGTGATGTCACGAGCGGATGGAAGGTCAGCGAACGATACGGTGCACAAACCGATGGTGCATCGGCTGATCCAGCGGCAGTAAACGAGTTGATCCTTGCTGGACTGGAAAACGGGGTTAGTGCACTCTGGTTGACTGTTGGTGAGCTAGGTGTCGCGCCGCAGGATCTGGATAAGGTTCTTGATGGAGTATTTCTTGATTTAGCACCGCTAACACTGGCTGCAGGAAGAAGCATTGCCGAAGCCGCCCAGAAAGTTTTTGAGCGATTAGACAGCGTTGGGCGGTCTGGAAACGCGCTATCCAATCCCGATGGAGTGCGTGTCATGCTCGGGGCAACCACGCTTACCGATCAGTTCTGTAATCGCAGCAGTGTGGAAATGTCTGTAGTTGTTGAATTGGCAAAGCAGTCCAGTGCGAGAAAAGAAGAAATTCGTGCGATCACCGTGGACGGGTTGGTATTTCATGAAGCTGGAGCCAGTGATGCTCAAGAGTTAGGTGCGGCAATTGCTGCTGGTGTTCAGTATCTTCGGGAGCTTACTGACGCAGGGTTGTCAGTGTCGGAAGCACTTGAACAATGCGAATTTCGTTTTGCGGCAACGGATGAACAATTTCATACAATTGCCAAGTTTCGGGCTGCAAGGAAACTATGGGGCAGGATCGCACAAGTATGTGGGGAGCCAGAATCTGGAAATGCACCCACGCATGCCGTTACCTCAGGTCCAATGATGTCTCAACGTGATCCTTGGGTCAATATGCTCAGAACTACTCTGGCTGCTTTTGGTGCTGGTGTTGGTGGTGCCGATAGGATAACGGTCTTGCCTTTTGACAGTGCCCTAGTTGGCGGAATGCCGGGGGTATCTCGGTCTTTTGCCGATCGGATGGCACGTAATACACAGCTTTTGTTGCTAGAAGAATCGCATATTGCTCGGGTGCTTGATCCAGCCGGCGGGTCCTGGTACGTAGAGGATTTGACCGAATCCCTCGCGGCAGCTGCGTGGGCATTTTTTCAGGAGATTGAAAGGGTCGGAGGGTATAGTTCTGCCCTACAACGGGGAATTATTGCTGACGGTATTTCTGAGACAAAAGTTACCCGGCAAGCTGATATTGCTTATCGCCGTAAAGCTATCACCGGAGTTAATGAGTTCCCGAATCTTGCGGAGGATCCACTTGATTTGCGGGACAAAATAACTGGATATCGATATGCCGAAGACTTTGAAGGATTGAGGGATCGTTCTGACGCTCACCTAGCCCGAACAGGGAGTAGGCCAACCGCTCTTCTTATCCCATTGGGTCCGATAGCTGAGCATAATATTCGAACCACTTTTGCTAGTAATCTATTGGCGGCAGGGGGTATTGATGTAATAAACCCTGGGACACTAGAGCCAACTAGTGCCGATTTCACTTCTACTATCGCAAGTCATGGCGCTAGTTTGTGTGTGGTTTGTGGCAGCGATAAAAGCTATGCGATACAGGCTCAAGCAGCTATCGTTGCGGCCAGGGCGGCCGGGATCTCAACAGTGCTGTTGGCTGGAGCAAAAGAAGCTCAGGGAGATCTGTTTAGCAATTCCGATACGATAGCGCCTGATCAGTTTCTTACGGCAAAAATTAATGCTGTAGAAGTTTTATCTCAACTACTGGCTAGCTTTGGTGCATAGGATAATGAGCATAAATATGACTTCGGATTCTGCTAACGGAAAAGCGAAAGAAACAATGTCAAACATTGCTGATTTTTCAGAAGTTCAACTACAAGAAGATAATTCAATCTCAGATCCTCCGTCAAGCGCTCAGGTGCAGGCACATATTGAGGCTGCGGCAGCGGCAAACTTTTACACCAGGGAACAGCTAATCTGGTCTACCCCAGAAGGTATTGATGTTCGTCCGGTGTACACCCGCGAGGATCTTAGCCAAGCCGTGGAACAGGGCTACCCAGTAGATACTTTCCCGGGCTCAGTGCCATTTTTACGCGGTCCATATCCTACGATGTATGTCAATCAGCCATGGACGATTCGTCAATATGCCGGATTTTCTACTGCGGCAGAATCGAACGCTTTCTATCGCCGCAATTTAGCGGCAGGGCAAAAAGGATTATCGGTAGCGTTCGATCTTGCCACTCATCGCGGGTATGACTCAGATCATCCGCGCGTCCAAGGTGATGTCGGAATGGCTGGTGTAGCAATAGATTCTATCTATGATATGCGGCAGCTATTTGCTGGTATAGACCTGGGTTCAGTATCAGTGTCGATGACAATGAATGGGGCGGTATTACCGATCCTTGCTTTGTATGTGGTTGCGGCAGAAGAACAGGGAGTTACGCCGGAGCAACTCGCCGGCACAATTCAGAACGATATTCTCAAAGAATTTATGGTTCGCAATACTTATATCTACCCACCGACACCATCAATGCGCATCATTTCTGACATCTTCGCCTACACCAGTGCAAAAATGCCGAAGTTCAACTCAATATCTATCTCTGGCTACCATATTCAAGAAGCAGGTGCTACCGCAGATCTTGAGTTAGCGTATACCCTTGCTGATGGGGTGGAATATATTAAAGCTGGCCTCGCTGCTGGTATGGATGTTGATACCTTCGCTCCACGTTTGTCTTTCTTCTGGGCTATTGGCATGAATTTCTTTATGGAAGTTGCTAAGTTGCGTGCTGGCAGACTGCTGTGGAGTGAATTGGTTGCTGAGTTTGATCCAAAAAATTCTAAATCACTTTCGCTGCGCACACATTCGCAAACTTCAGGATGGTCGTTAACGGCGCAGGACCCTTTTAATAATGTTGCACGCACCTGTATTGAGGCAATGGCCGCAACTCAAGGGCATACCCAGTCGCTACATACTAACGCGCTAGATGAGGCATTGGCTTTGCCCACGGATTTTTCCGCACGCATTGCGCGTAATACTCAATTGTTACTTCAGCAGGAATCGGGAACAGTTCGTCCTATCGACCCTTGGGGAGGGTCGAATTACGTTGAATGGCTTACTCATCAACTTGCTAATAAGGCTCGGGAACATATCCGAGAAGTCACTGAAGCTGGTGGAATGGCCCAAGCCATTAGTGAGGGAATACCGAAATTAAGGATTGAGGAAGCTGCTGCCCGAACTCAAGCCCGAATTGACTCAGGTCGTCAACCAGTAGTCGGAGTTAATAAATATCAGGTTACCGAGGACCATGAAATCGATGTTCTTAAAGTCGAAAACTCTCGGGTTCGTAAAGAGCAGATAGATAAACTGGAGAAGCTACGCGCAGAACGTGATTCTTCAGCAGTGGCTGCTGCCCTAGCAGAGCTAACCAGGGCAGCGGCTGCTGAAGGTGCAGCTGGTGCTGATGGCATGGGAAATAATCTTTTAGCTTTAGCGATCAATGCGGCCAGAGTAAAAGCTACTGTCGGTGAGATTTCCGATGCTTTAGAAAAAGTTTATGGGCGCCATCAAGCGCAGATCCGTACTATCAGTGGCGTGTACCGAGATGAAGCAGGCTCTGTGAGCAATATTGCTGCAGCTACCGCGCTGGTGGAAAAATTTGCGGAAGAAGAAGGTCGGCGTCCTCGAGTTCTGATCGCAAAGATGGGGCAGGACGGGCATGATCGTGGACAGAAAGTAATTGCAACGGCCTTTGCTGATATTGGTTTTGACGTTGATGTGGGCCCGCTCTTT
>JBOFCS010000031.1:0-13333 GCA_051646185.1 Mycobacteriaceae bacterium
GTTCCTACTACATGCAAACCACCAACGGCAACAACGGCTTCCCTGCTCTCTTCCCTCGAACCACCAAGACGAATATCCGTCCCTCGCCCAGCCATCTGAGTCGATACAGTAACTGCCCCAAGGGCACCTGCTTCAGCAATGACAGTAGCTTCCTGCTCATCGTTTTTTGCATTCAAAACCACTGCTGGAACTCCTGCTTTATGCAGCCTCTCAGCAATATCTTCGGACTCAGCAACATCCTGGGTGCCAACTAAAATCGGCTGACCAGTCTCATGAATTTCTTTTATATGCTTAACTATTGCCTTAATTTTACTAAGCTCAGTGTCGTATACTCGATCTGATTCATCGGCTCGAATATTAGGAGAGTTTAACGGAATCGGCGATACCCCCAACCCATAAAACTGACGTAGTTGTTCCCCGGCAGCAAGCGCAGTCCCTGTCATCCCGCACACTCGAGGGTAACGATTCACCAGCGCCTGGACAGTTATCGTATCTAAAATTTCTCCAGTCTCGGTCGGCTCTATGCCTTCCTTTGCTTCTACTGCTGCTTGTAATCCATCTGGCCATCGCTGCAATTGGGCTATTCTCCCCCGCGAGGCGTTAATAAGATGCACTCCACCGTCGCGGACGATGTAGTGCACATCGCGACGCAGCAGCACATGAGCATGCAGGGCAACATTAACCTGCACTAGTATTGAGCCAACGTTTTCTTCTGAGTAGAGGTCTATACCACCCAAAGCAGCTTCAACTTTTGCAGCACCAGTCTCGGTAAGAAAGATATTCCTCCGGTCGGCATCGGAATCAAAATCAATACCGGCCTCAAGCCCTCGGACTGCTTCAATAACAGCCTTCTTAGGAACTTCCCGGTGTGCACTTCCCGCGAGCACCAAAGGCACCAAAGCTTCATCAACCAATACCGAATCTGCCTCATCGATCAGAGCCACATCAGGCTCAGGTGCTACTACCTCAGATGGATCAGTGCATAGCTGGTCACGAAGAACATCAAAACCAATTTCATTCACTGAGGCATAAGTGACTTGAGCTGAATAAGCATCACGACGTTCTTGTGCTGTAGAACTGTCGGTGATAAAGCCAACAGTCAACCCTAATGCCCGGTAGAGCGGACCCATCCACTGTGCATCTCGCTTGGCGAGATAATCATTAACACTGATTACGTGAACTGAGCGACCTTCAAGAGCATAACCTGCTGCAGCAATGGCACCCGCCAAAGTTTTACCTTCACCTGTTGCCATCTCCACAACATCACCAGTAAGAATACGTAGCGCACCTAGAAGCTGCACATCAAACGGGCGGAGTTCCAAGGTCCGAGTGCTTGCCTCACGAACCAGTGCCAAAAAGTGTGCAGTCTTAGTCGGATTTTTTACCAAATCCAAACCTTGAGCTTCAGCAAGGATGGCATCGTCTGAAAGATCCGCAGCCCACTGCAATAACCCTTGCGATTCCATCACCGTTTCCTGCGAGCGAGCTTGGTTTTTTGCTGTTGAAGCACCTAAAAACCGCCAGAACCTGCCATTAAACCGGGCCACACGCACTCCTGAATAAAAAATTGGTTGTCAAATGTTTTTCTGTAGTAAGTTTTCCGTTCTTAACTAGCCTACGGCAGAGGAAAGCTTAGTTGCAGGAAGACTGCATTCGGGAAAGTTCATAGACCTCGATGTACTTGCTCACTGAGGTACCTGCAATCACTTCACCTACTAGATCAAGTGGCATGGACTCTAGAGAAGTAAACCGGATACAGCTTTTCCCCATATTCAATTTATGACCAGTCTTGAGCCACTTTTGCTTAAAATCCTCCAATAGCCCTTGCTGGGCATAAAGGCAGTTCAGATAGAGTGACATGTAATTTTTATGACTAGCGAACGCGGCAAACTGCAAAGGTTGCTCATTATAGGTAGTTGGATAGCTACTCAACGGAATAACATAAGTAGGCATTCCAAAGGTAAACATTTCTTCATACCCCTGTGGAAGATTCTCCAAGATTACTTGCCGAATCACTGTGAGCGCTTCCCGGCGATTAGGCTCAAGTTTT
The DNA here is from genome assembly GCA_051646185.1 of Mycobacteriaceae bacterium. Lineage (GTDB taxonomy): Bacteria > Actinomycetota > Actinomycetes > Mycobacteriales > Mycobacteriaceae > JBOFCS01. Next base: position 2,051 of record JBOFCS010000031.1, read on the forward strand.
GAAAGGTAATCCGTCACTAGACTCATAGCCTAATTCTGCCACCCTTAGCAGTTAAGCTCTAGGTCATGCAAGAAAAGCCCACTAGCGCCAGAGTAGATGTTTGGCTCTGGTCCGTTCGGCTATGCAAAACCAGATCTGCGGCAACAACGGCAATTAAGGCCGGGCATATCCGAGTAAATGGGGAGCGCCCAAAACCTGCACAGGCAGTGAAAATCGATGATGAAATTCGCATCCGCTTTGGACACATTGAACGTCTGGTCATCGTCAAACAAATTCTCAATAAAAGAGTTGGTGCACCAGTAGCTGTTGAGGCTTATATAGACAATAGCCCTCTGACACCATCTAAAGAAGCTTTTCCTCATGTAGCACAACGCGATCGAGGAACCGGTAGGCCCACTAAGAAAGACAGACGTGAAATCGAGAAATTACTTAGGAGAGACTAGGACATGTTGGCTACCGTATATCCGATCTCCAGGTATTCTTTCCTAGGAATCTCCCCTAAAGACTTAGCGCCGAGTCCCTTTTAACAAAGAACCCAGTAGTGACACCGGCGGTGACCACCAAAACCATTTACCTAATAATCCGGCGATAGCTGGCACCACAAAAGTACGCACAATGAGTGTGTCAATAATGAGGCCTGCCCCAATGGTAGTGCCAACCTGCTCGATGCTAAGTACATCACTGGAAAGCATTGCAAACATTGTGATACCAAATACTATTCCCGCTGTCGTGACCACCCCTCCGGTGCCACCGAAGGTGCGAATCATTGCGGTACGCAAACCAACTTTACTTATTCCCTGAACAAAGGATTCTTCACGCATCCGCATAGTCAATAGGAGATTATAGTCAGCACCTACCGCTACAAGCGCAATAAGCGCAATAGATGGCACTGACCAATGCAAGTCTTTACCAAGCAAGTCCTGCCAAAGCAAAGTGCTAATACCTAAGGCAGATAGATACGAGATAATGACCGTCCCAATCACCACCATGGCAGCGATCAAACTTCGCAGCATCACCAGAACAATAAGGAAAACTAAAGTAAGCGCCACTAACGCTAGAAGCCGAAAATCGTTGTCAACATATCCGCGTAATTGGGCAGTACCAGTACCAAAGCCATTAATATTCACGATGCTTCCCGCTAGAGTCCCTTCTTTCGTGGCTTCTTTAACCGCTTCTGTAATCTGCGGAGAGCGCTGGGCGCCATCTATGCCAAAAACTTTTCCGTTGCCATACACTAGAATTCGGGCTACTTTTCCTTCCGGAGCAAAATACAACCCTGCAGCGCGTTGAAATCTTGAATCTTGCCAAGCTTGTTGCGGGAGGTAATACCCACCCTCTCCACTGCCTTGGAAAGCTTCTCTTACTCCCCGAAGATATTCAGTAAGCTCAGAAAACATCGCGCTTGTGTCGCCCACAGTATTCGTTAACTGCGTTGTCAGGAGATTAAGCTGCCCGACAGCAGTACCCATAGTTGCAATTGACTGTTCAGCGCTAGCAAATACTTCGCTAATATCCGTAGCTCCGTCGCCTAATTGCGAAGCGCCAGCGGCGAGAAGACTTGTGGATGCTACTGCCGAATCTACCGGCTCGACAATAGTAAGAACTAATGAACAAACTTGGTCACTTCTACAACTGGGATTGTTTTTGGTCAGATCACGTAAAGGATCTAGGTACCCAGATACCTGGGATAAGTTTTCCTGAAGTTCTTGCATTCCTTGGCTTGTAGCACTAGCCCCAGAGCTAAGGCCATCAAGACCATTCGCTCCTACAGAAAAAGCTTCCTGCAACTCTGCAATGGCCAAAGCGAACTGGTCAAGAGTGGGGGCAAGTTGGTTAACTGAAGAAAGTCGCTGAGCTAAGGTGGTAATCCCGTCATTTAGTTGATCGCCAATTCTTCCTGCCTGATTTGTGAAGGTTGATTCTTCAGGAACGGAACCAGCTGGGCGAGAGGCTGATTGAACCATTGTAATGCCAGGAGTTTCCATCAGCTTTCGGCTGACTCGCTCAATAGCGATAATTCCAGCAGGATTACGCAAGTCATGATCAGTTTCAATGGAGACAATTTCCGGTAGCAACTGATTAGCTGGGAAATGCCGGTCCATCGCCTGGTAACCCCGGTTTGCCTGTGTAGATTCAGGTTGCGATGCAAGTTCATCAAAACCAAGCTTCAAACCAGTGGCGGGTAAAGCGCATATTAACAACATCAACGCAGAAGCCATCAGCACCGGCACCGGCCAGCGGACAACCATGGTTCCCACTCGCCTCCAACGACTCCCTACCTGCCCACTTATTTTACGCGGTTGAGCAAACCCATATCGACCAGCTATCCCAATTAACGCGGGAAGCAACGTAATTGAGGCGAGCATTCCAGTAAGAATCCCTATGGCACAAGGAAGTCCAGCGCTTCGGAGCATTCCAACTTCGGCAAAGGCTAAGCATGATAAAGCTGCGGCAACGGTGAGCCCCGAAGCTAAAATCACTGGGGCAACACTTTGATTCGAGAGCTGCAATGCCTGCTCGTGTTCTAGGCCTTCACGACGCGCCTCATGGTAACGCCCCAGAAGAAAAATTCCATAATCAGTCGCCGCGCCCAGCACCATGGCACCTAAAAGCGATACTGAAAAAACTGATACTTCCATGAGGTTTCGCTCACCCAGAAAGGAAACTATTGATCGAGCTACACCTAATCCGAGACCAACCGTCAAAAGTGGGATCAACGCAGTGACTACTGATCTATATACCGCAAAAAGTAGTAAAGCTATAAGGATTACCGTCACCACGGTAATTAAAATCATTTGACTATCGATGGCACTGAGCTCATCGGCGATAGTTGCACCAGGGCCAGTTATATAAGTACTTAAGCCAAGCGGAGCGGGTTGCTCTGCAACAATTTTTCGTACCGCAGCTAAGGACTCATTGGCCTGGGCGGCCCCTAACTCCCCTGTTAGCCTGAGCATCGTGAAAGCAGCATGCCCATCAGCACTCAAGGCCCCTTGTCTAGTCAAAGGGTCTGACCACAAATCCATCACAGACTCAACGTGGACCGAATCCGCACGAAGGGTTGCAATAAGCTTATTGTGAAATGTCTGCTCACTTTGCCCTAGAGGCTGATCGCTTTCCAATACAAGATAATTGAGATTACTGCCGTCGCCATCACCAAATTGTTCACCCATGCGAGCGCCAGCAATGTTCGCCGGCGCATCTTCAGGGAGAAAACCTCGAGCATGTGCACCAGCGGTAGTTTCCACTTGCGGAACAAAGAAGTTCCCAGCCCCGGCTGCTATAAACCAAAGCCCAATAACAAGCACAGCGTAGCGGCTGGCAAACCGAGCTATTGCATCCCACATGAAAGCTGAAGCTACCAGTAGTCAAAACACAACTAACATTCTCGGCGTAATTCATTCATGAGTACAGTAAAAGCAATGGCCAAAACCATTTTGGCGAAATCACCATATCTTCGTTACCACACCAAAGCAACCGACCGTTTGACCTCATTCCTCTCTTTGCGTTACAGTCCCACCACAAGCTGATCTATCCGATTGCACTGCACGTGTTGAACCGAAACCTTAGCCCGCAGGACCACTTAGCTCCGGACCACAACATCAACAAGGACTACCGCGATGGACTCAACCAGCACACCTTCTAGCATCACCCGCACCCCTCGGTTACACACAAATCCTATTGTTGGTCCGCAAGATCCGCCCGAACCGCGTCGACTAAATTTTGACTTCTCTCAGTCTTGCGAGCCCGACTGGATGGCCGGTAGCCTGCCCTACTCCTGCCTGCTCAACGCCTACAGCATTGTTTTTCCTGCCCTGGAACTCATCATGGTCCACCATGTCGCCCAATCGGCTCAACATGTTCCCACAGGAACTGATCTAGCGGCTGTACGCGGATTTCTCCACCAAGAAGGCGCCCATGCCCGCGAGCACCGTAGATCGATGGAGTGCATTAGAGCCCAAGGTTTCAAAATCACCAGAATCTGCAAGGCTACAGATTTTCTGGTCCGGCTCACTGACACTCTTTTGAAGAGGATTCTGCGACCGCTTTTTGGCCATGCTTTTGCCGTAGGAATCTTTGCTGCAGCTGAACACTGGACTGCATCCTTATCTGAAACTGGACTGCGACCAAGCGGCCCCGAGCTAACCTCTGTCGGTCGACTTGCACTCGCAGAGCCCCCTTCTGATCTCTCGGAGATGGAGGTGCTCTTTCTCTGGCATGTTGCCGAAGAGCTTGAGCATAAATCAGTAGTGGCAGATCTCTTCCACAAACTTGGCGGCAGCGAAACTTCGAGAATAGTCGGGTTTCTGCTTGCTACTCCAGTTTTCTTGCTGCTTACGGCGCTCGGGTTCGGAGGAATGCTGGTGCAACTACCAAAAGTACTGGGTCCTGAAGAATGGAAAAAAATAGGACGGTGGCCGGGGATGCTCAAACTCACCCGCGACCATATGGGAACGGTTCCTAGCGACTACCGCGCAACAATTAAGTCCTACCTGCATCGCGGGTTCCACCCTGATGACCATGAAAGCGAAGAACTCGTGAAAGCAGCATTTACCAGACTAGCGCAACTGCGCACGCAGGCCTGATTCACACTGCATTGATCGTCATTGTCCAACAGCAACTTGAGACCTGTCCCACCACACCAACAAGGACTACGCGATGGACTCAATCGGCACACCACCTAGCACCCACCTGTCGTTACACACAAGACAACAAGCTAACCACTCCGCACAAGCACCCACCCTCCCGCGAGGGTCACATACCACGACTATTTCGCACTCGAAAAGAACCTTTCAACATTCAGAAAAGATAAGCGAACTTATACCGCGCGTATCCGAACGGTTATATGAAATACTCGTTTCAGGAAGTGATTTCGATAAAATTTACCGTCATATTCTGTCTGCGCCAGGAAAAAAAGTTCGAGCAGGACTTACCCTAGCCAGTGCTCGATTACTTCCTTCATCAAATGCCGTATCACTAGCTGATGCCATCGATATGGCCTGCGCAATGGAAATGTTCCATGAGTCTTCACTTGTCCATGATGATATATGCGATGGTTCCTTACTACGTCGCGATTTGCCATCGGTACCCGCGGCTTTTGGTGTTCAAACCGCAGCGAAAGCGGGCTTTCATCTAGCTGGAAATGCTTTGCAAGTGAGCGCTCGGGTGCTAACAGATAATCCAAAAGTATTCGCCAAACTTGGTAAGGCGGTTGGGGTTACCTATCTCGATCAGCTCTCTGATCTTTCTTTCGGACAACTCGTGGAGACACTGCCTCCCACCGTTAACGACGCTGCTTTACGTCGGCACTATCAACTTGTTGCCAGTGCCAAAACCGGAACGCTCTTCAGGCTGGCCTGCTCATACGGTGGTACAGCTGGAGCATTAGACCATGATCAACTAAGAACACTTATGGTATATGCCGATCAGTTAGCGCTCGCTTTTCAAATTATGGATGACGTACGCGACATTGAAGGTGGCCCGGCTCTAGGTAAGGAAGCCTGCGGCGATCTGGAACGTAGGGTACCAACCTGGCCAGTGATTGAATGGCTATCGATGCAGCAAGATTCACACCAACTGTGGTTATCTAAGACAACATCCAGCGACAGATTACAGTCCGAACTTACTGCCAGTGGTGCCATTCAAGCAGCACGAACAGTCGCCGTCCGGGCCTCCCAGATTGCATGTCAAGCATTGGAAGTGTTCCCCGATTCCCTAGCACGTGAACACTTGCTTGAGCTCTCGGAGCGGGTGGTATCCCGGTGATTACAGAAAGGTTCAGGGTACTAGTTTTTGGGCTTCGCGCTCTTCGTCGTAAACCCGATCTCGACAGCTTAAGAACAGCTACATCACCCGACCAACTAGCTAAGCGGGCATTAATTCCCGCAGCTCGCAATCTTGGTATTGCTGCCAGCTTCTTGCCACTTCAGTTGCGCACTGAGGCAACTGCGGCCATGCTTGCTTGCCGGGTACTTGACGCCTACGAAGATCTTGCAGATCGACCCCAAGCAAGCACTGCAGTATTAACTGCGATGAACTATCTTAACGGCAACTCCGACACTCTCCCCCCACCATTGCAGACAGCGGCTACCCGAGATAGCGAATCAGTGGACTTGGCGCTAACTGAGCGTATCCATGATATTCGAGAACTACTGTCCACGCTACCTTTTCCAAGCCAAGAACGGGTAGCGCACATGCTACTAGACGTAGGCAATGCTATGGCACGCAACCTCGATGATCCTCAGGCCAGAACCGCTTACGGTCAGAATGTACTCGGTCGGGTAACGCTTTACGCATGTTCGCTGGTAACCGAAAATTCTCATGACATGTCTAGCATAGGAGAGTTAGCCGGTTGCGTTGGCATCACAGCACAATTAGCAAATGACTTGCGCGACAACGAGCTTGCGCTTTACGGTGCTAGCAACCGCAAGGAACTCACTCAAAGCATAATGCTTCGACTTCTTGCCCCAGCTCTTGGCTGCTTTGCTTTACTGGCCAAACTGGGTACCCAAACTCCAAGTCGGGGAGCTAGAGCGGCTATGGCTTATATGACTATTACCACTGCTGCTTTTCTATGCAAAGCAGCAGATGCTCCGCCTCCTTACCCTAAACGACTCCAACTTGGTGCGGCGTTACTAGCCGCAAGCTCATCAGCCCGTTGGACCGCAATGCTGAAACAGACTCAGCTTACGGCTGATCGGGCAATACAGCATCTATTGAACGCTTCTCCCCACCAGAGCATAGCTAGCCCGGACACTAAAGTATTAAGTTCCAGCAACTTTCATTCACGAGAATTTTCTACTGAAGAATCCACAGTAGAACCTCTGATCATTAATGCTACTTTTGACCTTGTTCGCGCATTACCGGAAGAGCCACTGACAAATGAACTTCCAGAATACCAAGTGCGGCGGATGATGATTGCTGATCATCTAGCTTTTGGTGCTTTAGAACGATTGAACCCTTGCGATGCTGACGCGATGCACAGCCTCGCTCAGCAATTCCAACTTGCTGCTCTCGATACCCCTACCCAAGGAGGCCGCTGATGCCCACTTCTTCGACAGGTCTCAATACCACAACCCAAGTATCTGATTCAGAAAAGCCGCCTTTTAGTAGACGGGTGCTCAAGCTTGAGCACCCGGCAAACATTGGCCCCTTGGTTCATATTGGCGGTTGGTTTGTAGCTTTAGCATTTGGCTTGCTCGCCCCGATCGCCACACTTTGGTACATTGCGGTTCCGCTCATTATTCTGTTGATATTGCTGAACTTCTCGCTCACCATTGGGGTGCTTCATATGCACACGCATCGGCCATTATTCGTCACCCGATGGATGAATCGGACTGTGGATTTATTCTGTTGCATGCCGGGAGCTTTAACTGCCGCGGATATGCGTGAAGTACATATCCTCAGCCACCACCGATATGACGATGAGGACGGTGATATCACTTCTACCAAAGGGCGGGAGAGCGGGATTCGTGCCGTATGGTACTGGATTCGCTACGGCGTCATTGTTAAAAAGTACACGTTACAAACACTTTTCGATGCTAATGTCACCGAAGGACGCCGCAAGCGTCGTCATCAATTTATTCTCGATTTTACGGTGGTTGTGGTATTAATTGTGGCTACAATGTCGGTAGCCGACCCTACTCGGTTTGCGCTTTTCTACTGGATTCCTTTTGTAGTGTCTCAAATTGGCTCCGGATATTTTGCTTGGCTGACTCATGCACCGGCGCGGATTTTTGAAGATAACTCAAGTAAATCGATGAATACAGTGGGTAACTGGCTGAATTTCTTTATTTTTAATCAGGGATATCACAGTGTGCACCATCGGTATCCAGGAATACATTGGAGTCAAATTCCCGATAAAATGGACTACATGAGGCAGGTCGAACCCGGTGTTATTGTGCCTTATTGGATGACTCTTAATTCAGCCTGGCGCCTAGTGTCACCACGTGGTTTCCTTAATGAAAGTTATGGGGACCGTTGGAAAGCGAAGTTGGAGAAAAGAATCGAGGAGGGAACTGTTCGTTCTCGTTATCTTCCGTGGTTCATATGGATCTGATCACGCAACAGCAAGCTCGGGAAGTTCTGACTAACCCGCGTCGGCTTATTCCTTTCCTGATCTCCTTGGCTGGCTACGCCTTTGGTGGGATAACTGTACCACTGATGTTACTTTTTGCCGGTGGTTGGTGGCTGCCAAAAACTGTGGATGATGGGCCACATCTCTCTACTATTGCCTCAATTCTAATTAATGTGTTGCTATTAGGGCTCTTTGGATTGCAGCATTCAGGTATGGCTCGCCCATCATTTAAGGCATTCATTACCCGCTGGGTTCCAGAAGGCCTTGAACGCACTGCATATATCATCATGGCTTGCCTGGCGATGTGGGTACTGTGTTTAGCGTGGCAGCCACTGCCACATACTCTCTGGGTTGCTGATGGAATGATTGGTGCAGTTTTAGATTCGGGTTTTTGGCTCGGTTTTGCCCTTGTCTACGCAGCTACGCTTTTGCTTAACCACTTTTATTTACTGGGCATTAGTCAGGGTTATCGTAGTTATGTGAGTCAGGTTCCCGATCCCACCTCGGATCGACTACAAGTGCATGGACCTTACCGCCTAGTGCGGCACCCGTTGATGACAGGGTTACTGCTTAGCTTTTGGTGTGCAAGCACATTCACCGTTGGGCACTTATTATGGGCTGGTGGGTTGACCGGCTATATTTTGCTTGGAACATTCCTTGAAGAGCGTGACCTCGTGGCACGATTCGGTACTGCATACCGCGAATACGCAAGTCGGGTACCAGCCTTTTTCCCTGCCCTACTTGGCACCCCCATACGGACCCGACTTCGCAATTCATTTGGCGCACGCCGGGGTTAGAAAAAGGTATAGAAACTTTTAGCTCTTGATTAAGATCCTATCCAAAAGATCGCTGAAATAAGGAGATTCAGAGTTTGATCTTCAAGAGCTATTCCCTGGAATTGCAAAAGAAATTCTGCCCGACAGAATCAATTGTGCTGAAACCTCCCCTATCCATAAACTTGTCTTCACCAATTTTATCTCTGGGCGCAGGACAGAGCTAACCCCATGACATCGGAAGCTTTGATGAACAGCTCTCGCACATGGCGATGAGAATCTTCATTAGTTTTTATAGTTGGCTGACTATTTCACCACAAATGCATTGCCGGGCTGACAAGATTTGAACTAGAGGCCCTTGATCCTCGATTTTTAGAGTGCAAAAAGAATATCTCTTTATGCGCCAGTAGGCTGTAGCACAGCAAATTCCATAATTTATGGTTAGCATGTAAAGCCGGCTTTTGAGTATCTTTGTTCGCTCGATCACGCAGTAGTTCGCGCTGGACAAGACCGTGCGCTCCGCCATCAAACTGAGCTCACCCGCCGGGGAAAAGATCAGCGCAACATCGTATATGTGATGGCCTTATGCTCCCAGCCGTCCTCCCACAAGAAGTGGACCGTCTTGCCGATGCCCTGAAACTCCCAGCGCATGAAACTGGGGCGTTGAATCGACCCCCGAATTGGGTTCTTTGGCGCGTTAAACACTTCCAGTTCCCGGCCTTGATTGAACAGAGAGATCCCGAATTCAATGCCAGCCAGCAGAACCGTACCTCCGCGAATCGTATTGGTTCCGTTGTCCAGGAACGGCTGAGCAGACCACCAGTCTGAAAGTACCGACTCCGGGTTATTGAAGGGGGCACAAGCGAGTGGGCTGTCCATCTGGCTCGCCACAGAGATTCCCCATGTCTCCGGCCACTCGGCGCGGCCAAGTAAGATATCCACTGCCTCCGACGGTATCGGCGTAGACACACGGCCACCATTTCCTGTGAAAGCTTTCGCAGCAGCGTGATTCAGCAGGAGCTTTAACGCCCACCTCTGAAAATCGTCGCCTGAGATGTGCACCTCAGTCTCATCTCCCCACTCACCTGCTCCGCCACGCCACTCAAGCGCGTTGTCTCTAATGAACCGAGCGAAGCTAATGGCCGCGTCATCCGCAGGGCGAAGTCCTTGGTTGTGGCTGGTGCAGAGCACGTTGGTGACAAACTTCTTGGGCTTGACGGGCTTCACGATTCCGGCCCCGTGATTGTGCTGAATCATCGCGTTCGGGTTATCGAATGTGAACAGCTTGATGAGCCCATGGGATACGTAATGCTCACCTGAGATTGTGGCTGAGCAACCCCCATGGGTGTTCACGTAGCAGCGAGGGTGGCGGTATTCCGGATCACCCTCTTGGCGCAGCTCAATGATCTCGAACACCTGATTCGGCGGATACAACCCGCCATCGACACGTGACGGCTGGCTGGGCGTCTCCCCTATCCTCACTTTAACGACTGCGCCGGGACACGTTGCGCGGTTGGGAATTTGGTGAATTTGAATGATCTTCGCCGGGACATTGAACTTGCCATCATCCGAAAGGACACCGATGAAGAGTCCCAGATGGTCGCATGTCAGGTCCTTAACGGTGATTTCGTACTGTGAGACAATTCCACGAGAAGAGTCGCCACCAACTAAATCGACACTACGAAGCGTTGGTTGCCTTTCATTTAAAGCTTCGCCGTCCGGTGTATCGAAGCACCCGATGAACCCTGACAACGGATAGACCCATTTCTGACTCGCACCTTCCTCTGATACACCAATAAACCGCGCGACTGGGCCGTACTCGTGCTCAAGAACCCAGTCGATCTCGTCCACTGTCAGTGGCCTAGTCTCGTGGTCCTTGTAGACCGTGTCGCCGACACGGACCGCAAAAACTGGTATCACAATGGGGGAATCCGAGGTCATACCGAACTGTACACTCCGAATCTACCTAGTAGGCAGCTAATTACTCGCTAGCTTGGTCATGTCCGGGGAACCACATAGTAAGCCACGGCAAGGAAAGTCGCTGTAACACTGCTGTTATGCGGGTATTTGCCTGCCAAGGAGGAGACCCGCAATACAAGCAAGAACCGCCCCCCACGGTCGGGCTGACAGGATTTGAACCTGCGACCCCTTGACCCCCAGTCAAGTGCGCTACCAAGCTGCGCCACAGCCCGCTGTTAACTTTTGACATCCAACGTGTCAAAAAGATAACCGCGCCAGCCTACCGCAGCAGTCTGGCGCGGCACCAATCGCCTTGTCAAAGCTATTTTGAACGCCGGTCCCGCTTCTCCCGTACCCGTACCGAGATCCGAACCGGGCTGCCGACAAAGTTGAACTCTTCACGCACCCGACGCTCTAAAAACCGCCGATACCCAGCTTCCAGAAAACCGGTAGTGAACAGCACAAACGTTGGAG
>JBOFCS010000053.1:0-5653 GCA_051646185.1 Mycobacteriaceae bacterium
GCTGATCTTCGGCCAGAGTCCCCAGTGCCAGTTCCAGGAACAGTGAAAATTCTCGGTTTTGCTGATTGCGCTGGCTTTACGACCAGGTTCTGATCCGAATTTCCCGCTGCCTGCGATCCTGAGTTTTCTTCTCGCTGCGGATCTGACAAGCCACCGTCAGGTTCCGGATCAGGCTCTTCATCGGAATTACTGACATCGCTGAGCTCACTTTGTGTGCTGGAAGAATCTCTCGATTCCATACTTTCCTGAGCATCGTTGAATGCTTCATCTAGTTGATGCGAATCTAAACCTGGTTCATCGAAGGGATTACGACGACGACGATGTGGCAATGCCAACTCAACAGCAATGCGGACATCAGCTTCACTCACACTGCTATTCCCACACCAAGCCGCGTGCGCCTTGGCGGTACGTGCAACAACTAAATCTCCTCGCATGCCATCAATTTCAAGAGCAGCGCAGACTGAAGATATCCGCCGAAGTTCATCCTCGGAAAGCTCTACATTCGCCAAAAGCTCACGTGCGGTTAGTATTTTTTGTGCAATATGGATATCTTGCTGTCGATATTTCCCAATAAAAGCGTGTCGGTCCTGCTCGTATTCTAAGCGTCGACGTACTACTTCCATTCGAGTATCCACCTCACGGGAAGCCACCACATCTACAGCTAATCCAAAGCGGTCCAACAACTGTGGACGTAACTCACCCTCCTCTGGATTCATCGTTCCCACTAAAACAAAATGGGCTTCATGGGAATGAGAGATCCCGTCTCGCTCAATATGCACCCTCCCCATAGCTGCCGCATCAAGAAGAACGTCAACGAGATGATCATGCAAAAGATTGACCTCATCGACATACAAGACCCCCTGATGCGCCGCTGCTAATAAACCAGGCTGAAAAGCTCGTTCTCCATTGCTGAGCACTTTTTCCAGATCGAGCGAGCCAACCACTCGATCTTCGGTGGCTCCTACCGGGAGTTCCACCAACCTGGCTGGCCGATAAGTTAGCTGCCCGCGGTCATCCATTACCTGCACCGGAGGCAAGAGCGATACTAAGGCCCGTACCGCCGTGGACTTAGCAGTACCTTTCTCACCCCGAATCAGCACCCCACCGATCGAGGGCTCAAGTGCACACAAGATAAGGGCAAGACGTAATTGATCTTGACCTACTATCGCACTAAAGGGAAAAGTTGGTAACGGTTGATCCAACATAACAATTCCTCTCTCGGTATCCACGCCGAGTTACTGGACAACGGGAGTTCACCCTCCGGCGATCTGGCTCAACCTCTACGGCAAAATCTGCCTAAAGATCAGTACAGTGGCGGGACCGCGCCTGAATCACACAGGACTTCCCCGGACAGTGCTCCTCATTAGCTTAGCGGGAAACTGCTAGTGCTCTCGCCACGGATCACCACCACCACGCCGCATGGGAATATGTGGAATACCATCTTCAACAAATTCTTCCCCCTCGGGGAGAAAACCATGTTTGGCGTACATCTCCACTAAATACTTTTGCGCATTGATCCGACAAGGTAATCCCCCTACCTCAGCAAGCGCAGCCCTAAGCAACCTCGTGGTATGCCCTTTGCCCCGCGCCGAGCGCTCAGTACATAGCCGACCGATTCTGAACGACTTACCCTCATTGTGATGTTCTTCGAGTAACCGAAGTGTGCATACCACTTGCGAATTTTCTTCTAACCAAAAATGTCGAGTCTCAGTAAGCAGATCACGACCATCAAGCTCTGGATAGGGACAGGCCTGCTCAACAACAAAAACCTCAACCCGCAGCTGCAACAGTCGATACAACGTGCTGGTGTCAAGATCGTAGGCCCAGGACCTATGCAATGTGGCTGTCATACGCTTCTGACTACCATAGACTGGGCTTGGTTGCCATTCAAAGCGATGAACAAGCTGTTATTTAACAGCAGAGTCATCAAGCTGCAACGCCTTGGTTCCCCAGCTCCAAACTTCCTGGAATAGCGCTGGGTTCTCAGAAAGCGAAGCACCAAGAGAGGGAACCATCTCCTTCAACTTAGGTTCCCAGGACGCAAATTGATTGCCAAAGCACCGTTTCATCACATCAAGCATTGCCGGTACCGCAGTTGAGGCCCCCGGCGAAGCTCCTAATAGACCGGCAATAGAACCATCAGCAGCGTTTACAACAGCTGTGCCGAACTCCAGAACCCCACCTGAACCTTTGGCCCGACGAATAACCTGAACACGCTGTCCGGCGGTAATCAGTTCCCAATCTTTACCTTCAGCCTCAGGAACGAACTCGCTGAGCGTACCTATCCGCTGCTCCGCTGACTGTAAGAGCTCCCCAATGAGGTACTTGGTCAGTCCAAGCTCGTGAACGCCCACCCCGAGCATAGAAATAAGATTATTCGGCTGCACAGAAAGCGGTAGGTCGGTGATCTTCCCAGCTTTGAGGAACTTAGGAGAGAACCCTGCATAAGGACCAAAAAGCAAACCAGGTTTCCCATTTATCACGCGAGTATCCAAATGTGGCACCGACATTGGCGGCGCACCTACGGCCGCCTTGCCATACACCTTAGCTCGATGCTGATTAATTAAATCCGGGTTAGTACACCGCAAAAACTGTCCACTTACCGGAAAGCCCCCGATACCTTTGGATTCTTTGATACCTGCTTTTTGCAATAGATGCAGGGCCCCCCCGCCAGCACCAACAAACACAAAACGCGCCGATACCTTTTTGACAACCCCAGTCCGGCGATTGATGGCCTTGACCAACCAACGCCCATCGGATTGTTTACTGAGATTCTGGACTTCATGCCCAAAGTGCATGTTCACACCAGTTTTTGCGGTGTAAGCCAGCAGTTGGCGAGTAAGCTCACCGAAGTCCACATCGGTTCCGGCTTCAGTTCGGTTAAGTGCTACCGGATCGGCAAAATCACGTCCCTTAGTCATCAAAGGCAACCACTGTGCAAATTGTCCAGGGTCTTCGCTGTACTCCATTCCCACAAAAAGTGGGTGATCACGCAGCGCCTCATATCGCTTACGTAAGTACGCCACGTTGTCAGCGCCATGGACAAAACTCATGTGCGCAATAGCGTTCACAAAGTCGCTGGGAGTTCCCAATATCCCATTTTCCACCCCATAGGCCCAGAATTGCCGAGTAACTTGGAACTGCTCATTAACATCCACGGCCTTAGCTATGGCCACCGAACCATCCGGGTTTTGTGGGGTGTAGTTCAGTTCGCAGAGTGCCGAATGACCGGTCCCAGCGTTATTCCATGGGTCACTACTTTCGGCAGCCACGGCATCAAGCCGTTCAAAAACTGACATGGACCAATCAGGCTGGACCTGACGAAGGAGAGCACCAAGTGTTGCACTCATAATTCCCGCTCCCACGAGAACAACATCAATCTTGGCCTCTACTGCACGCTTATCTGACACTGGAATTCGACTTCCTCTATCCCTGGGCAATCCAGTAGCAATCTGACCGGTGACGAATAGGTTACCTGCGGGTAGTCTAGTTCTTAACGACGACTCCACCAAGCATGCGTAATTCTGCCCTATAGCTGGGTTAATACTAAATAAATGTGGGATTGAACACGTACTTTGCCATCTTCTGTCTACAGTTGGCAGCCAGATGTGGAGCACTGAGAATCAACCCAGCTAAGCTCAAGGCTGTGACTGTTAACTGGGTTCCAGATATTCTTGGCGAGCAGTATGAGCAACACACCATCAATCTTGGTGCTGACCCTGACGCCGAGGGAGATATTTGTGCAACATTAGTACGACACCGCCCTACCTTAGCTAACAAGGCTCCCTCGAAACCAACACGTGCAGTTCTGTACGTGCATGGGTTTACTGATTATTTTTTTCAGACGGAACTGGCCGAATACTTTAGCAACCGTGGGTACTCTTTTTACGCCCTCGACTTACGCAAGTGCGGACGGTCCTTACAGGACGGGCATACCCCTCATTTTGTCAGTAATCTTGCTTTTTACGATGCTGAACTCAACGCGGCCTTAGAGATCATTCGCAATGAGACCGCGAGCTCGGACGTACTGGTAGGCGCTCACTCCACCGGCGGAATAATTTTGCCGTTATGGCTGGATCGGCTTAATCGCAAATCAGGCGATAGGTCCACCCTAGGTATCGGTGGCCTATTCCTTAACAGCCCCTGGTTTGATCTGCAAGGTAGCGCCCTACGACGCGGGCCAGGAACTCTAGCAATTAATGCCATCGCACAATTTGCTAGCAAGACTGTCATAAAACTACCTGCCTCCGATGCCTACGGTATCGGCCTACACTCCGGGGCATTAGGCGCTTGGGATTACAACCTAGAGTGGAAACCTCATGGTGGTTTTCCCGTCACCTTTGGGTGGCTCAGCGCAGTTCGCCAAGGGCATGCCCAACTACATCGCGGACTTAATGTTGGTGTTCCCTCGGTAGTTTTCCACTCTGACAAAACTTATTGGACCGCCAAATACAATCCCAAAGTTGATACCGCTGATGTTGTGCTGGATGTTAAGCAGATCGCCCGCTGGTCTGGATACTTAGGAAACCATACCTCCATCGTACCCATCAAAGATGCTCGACATGATATTTTCCTTTCGGAAGACTATGTCCGAGAACGTGTTTATCACGAGCTTGGTCAGTGGTTAAACTGGCGAGAATCTTTGAAAGCACCCGCTTCTAACTCAACAAAGAACAGCTAAACGATGGATCACTTTGACCTCGCTATCATTGGAACTGGTTCAGGTAATAGCATTCCTGGAGAAAATTTTACCAACAAGCGCGTTGCCATTTTAGAAGAAGGCGTTTTTGGAGGTACCTGCCTCAATGTTGGTTGCATTCCTACTAAAATGTTTGTTTATGCCGCTGATGTTGCCCAGGTCATTTCTGATTCTGCGCGTTTTGGCATAGACAGCCACATTAGCGAGATCCGCTGGAGCGATATTGTCAGCCGAGTCTTCGGCAGAATTGATCCCATCGCTGCCGGTGGCGAAAACTACCGCCGTACCGACTGTGAAAACATTACGGTTTTTTCTGGTCACGCACAGTTTTTAGCCCCTCAGCCCAATGGTTGTAGCACCCTGGACACTGGGGCTGGTTCTGCCATTACTGCAGATCAGGTAGTGATTGCCGCTGGTTCACGCCCCGTCATTCCCGATGTTATTACTCAATCTGGAATACGTTTTTACACCAATGAAAATATTATGCGTCTACCGAAACTTCCTGGGCGCCTTATCATTCTAGGAGGTGGATATATTGCCACTGAGTTTGCGCATGTGTTTTCTTCCCTTGGTGTCGATATTTGCCTCATTGCCAGGGGTGAAAAACTCTTGCGTCACCAAGACCACAGCATTGCCGAAAAATTCACTGAATTAGCAAGCAACACTTGGGATGTTCGGCTTAATTCCAGTATATCTTCAGCTGAAAGTACCAGAGATGGTCACATTATCATTACTCTAGATAATGGCAATAAAATTACCGGGGATACTCTTTTAGTGGCAACCGGACGCACTCCTAACGGAGATCTACTGAATGCAAACCTTGGCGGTGTTGATATTGATAACAATGGGCGGGTGCTCGTCGATAGCTATCAACGCACCAGCGCCACGGGAGTGTACGCCCTCGGTGATGTCAGCTCCCCTTATCTGCTCAAGCATGTGGCAAATCATGAAGCC
>JBOFCS010000064.1:0-21503 GCA_051646185.1 Mycobacteriaceae bacterium
CTCGGTTCTGACAAAACCGATTTTAGTAAGGCATTATCTTGAAAACAGGTCACGGTAGTAATCGGCCCGGCGAATATTCGTTTTCCACCGTACTGAGTGAACTGCAGATCGCAGCTCCGAATGTCAGGTCCGATAGTATCGGCAAGATCTGCGGTGGCTATAGGCTCAGTCATGCTATATATTATGCAGACTAAACCGGTTTAGAGCTATTTACCGTAGCTTTAAGATAATAGTTCCCTAATATCTTGTGCAGACATTGCCTCGGATAAAGCACCTCCATCGTCAAGAACACTCGAAAAGAGACGTGCTTTAGCTTCTTTCATCGCCATAACTTTATCTTCAATGGTGTCTTTTGCAACTAAGCGGTAGACCATGACATTTTTCTTTTGACCGATTCGGTGAGTTCGGTCCACAGCTTGAGCTTCAGTTGCAGGGTTCCACCAAGGATCAAGAAGGAAGCAGTAGTCGGCTTCAGTGAGGTTAAGCCCAACCCCACCTGCTTTTAAGCTAATGAGGAAGACAGGGTTGTTTCCAGCTTTAAAGTCGGCTAATACGTCTTTGCGTCGGGTAGTCTTTCCATCCAGGTAGGAGTACTCGATGCCTTCCTCCTCAAGCCGACTCTTAACTCGCGATAAGAAACTTGTGAACTGGCTGAATACTAGCGCTCTATGCCCACCGCTGATGACATCGGCAAGTTGTTCAATTAATACTTCAATTTTTGCCGAGGGGACGCCAGTATGTTCTGCATCAACTAATGAGGCATCGAGAGAAAGCTGGCGCAGCAAAGTCAGCGAACGTAGAATGGTGAAGCGATTTTTACCCCAATCATCAAGGAGTCCAAGAACTTTTTGACGTTCACGTTGTAGTTGTGCATCATAAAGTTTGCGATGATGTGGGTGTAGTTCCACTTCAAGGGTTTGTTCTTGTTTAGGGGGCAAGTCAGTAGCAACCTGCTCTTTGGTCCGTCTTAGCATAAGCGGCCGGATGCGTTTACGAAGCGCGTCTAGCTTAGTAGCATCATTATTTTTTTCGATAGGAATACGGAAGTTTTCTGTGAAACGTTGTGGGGTGGAGAGTAATCCGGGTGAAGTAATGGAAAGCAGTGCCCATAGCTCCATGACATTATTCTCTAATGGTGTTCCGGTTATAGCTAACTTGAAGGGGGCGCTTATCTTTCGAGCGCATTGGTAGCCCTTTGACTGATAATTTTTTACGTTTTGGGCTTCATCAAGAATGAGGCCGGACCAATGTAACTCGGAGTAATGCTCGTATTCGATACGAAACAGCGTATATGAGGTAATGACAATATCGGCATGACCAATCGCTTCGGCCACGGTATCTCCACGCTTTGTAGCTGTCCCGGTGATGGCAGCGACCTTAAGGTCAGGCACAAATCGATGTGCCTCCTGCTCCCAGTTGCCAACTACACTGGTTGGCGCAACAATAAGAAAAGGGTCAGAGTGCTTTTCGTCCTTTTTTGCCTTGGCGATGAGAGTGAGGGTCTGTAATGTCTTTCCCAGCCCCATATCATCGGCAAGGATTCCACCGAGTTTGTATTGGTAGATGAAACTCAGCCAGGAGTACCCCGATTTTTGGTAAGGTCTCAGATCTGCACAGAGAGACTCAGGAACGTCAGGCTCGGGGACAGCTGTGATATCTAGTAATCCAGTAACCTGTTCTTTCCATAGCTTTGCTTGCTTGTCGACTACCCCAAGAGCAACTAGCTCATTCCAGGAACTAGCCTGAAAACGGTTAATTTGCATAAGAGTTGCTGAATCATCGCCAAGCTCACGGGCTTCGTCAAGGATTTGTTTTAATTTACTTAACCCGGGGGTTTCCAATGAAAAATACTGTCCGCCTTCAAGGAATATGTGCGATTCACCTTGGCTAAGAGCAGTAATGATCAGGCTTATCGGTACTTCCTGATTGCCCAGCTTTACTGTTACATTAAGATCAAACCAGTCATTGTCCCCCCGGATTGCTTTGGTTGATACCGATAGTTCAACATCGCCGCTGGCATCGGTAAACGTGGGTAAATTTTCTGAGCGCTCCACCCTCATGCCATATGTTTTTTCAAATTCAGGTATACCTGTTGAAACAAAGTTGATTGCGTCAATTCCCGAAAGTGTGAAATTTCCCCATTTCCCGGAGGACGGATCTTGAGGCCCAAATTTTGGAATCAAGGCGAGTGCTTTTTGCAGCAAAGCAGTTTCGCTTTCCTGATCCCGAAAATTTGGCCCCCGAGTGGCTGATACTGCCTGCTCTTTTTGTTCACCATTAACAGCGTAAGCCCACCGTGGTTCAACTGATAGAGTGTTATCCCCCGGAGCCGCTAATCGAAGAACTAAGGTTGGTCCAGAAAATTCAGGGAGGTCAAATGATTTGTCTGAGGACTGAATTGATGCTTGTTGTCGAAGGACGGGAATAAATTCTGAAAGAAACTTTGGTACTGATGCTGCCCCGATGTGGAGGTTTCGCTTGTCGACAATTAGTCGCTGCAAGGCCTCGGGAACAGGGCGAGTTGCTTTTGCCAGGCGGACTGGTCTTTGCGAAGTTGGCAGTTGACGTTCTTTGCCGGTAGCTAGTAGAGCGCCACGTCCATTGTCGCCAAGGAAGTAGACATCGGTTTCTTTAGGAGATTTTCCATCGACTGAGAGTACTGCTTGAAGCTGAATATCATTGGTACGATTATTCTTCCGTATATCGATACTAACTTCAATATTTTGAGTATCGGCTACCGTGCCCAGGCCTTTGGCGGTGTTAATGAGGGTGATACCGAGCTCTGCTGCACGCTCGATGAAGCCAAATAGCTGGGTATCGGCCAAGATGCCGATATCTATGGTAGTTGGTTGTGAATAGGCATATCGGGTGTGGGAACGCGCCGTTTGAGCGGCATGAAGCTCCTGGAACCAGCGAGTTTGCTCTGGGGGGAAGGCGAAATCGCTATGTGCCAGCGATTGCCAATTAACACCGGTGACAGTCCATCCCCCATTGTGGCCACGTACCACTGGTCGAGCTAAAAGGCGTAATGGATTGCTATTGCCCTGGCGTGCTTGCTGGCCAACAGGATCAGCAAGTCCAAGTTGGATACCAAGTAGGGAGTCGTGTCGTTCGCTGTGATCTAACAACGGAGAAAGATCATCCTCCCAGGTTTCATGAGTGCTCGATGAATATTTTTTTTGTCTGCTGGCTGCAGCAAAGACAACTGCGGCCACATGTTTGCAGTTTAGCTGTACCGGACAGGAACACAGTCCTCGCTGAATATGGCTGGGATTTTGAGATTGACTAGCAAGGGTCACGGTTGTCCGGTACCACTGAGCTTGGCTGCCTTTAACCGAACCAACGAGGCTGGACGTTTTTGCGTCCCAGCTTAGCGCTGAAACCATACCGGAACTGGCGTACTGAGCACCGCGTCTACAGGTTTCGCTGCCAAGCAGCCGGGTCATGCTCTCAATAGAGAACTGGGCAAAAGAAGGCAGTGGCACAGCGTCGATCTTAGTCGTAGTTGTGGCCGCACAATTCACGCCTCATCAACCTGATATTTTGAGAATCTAAAATATGTTGCTGTAATGGGGTCGTCGGGTGCGGTGTTGTGGATAAATGGTGTCGTTACTCCGTCAAATAAACGATTCTGTAGCTAATTAAATTACTAATCGATATGACTTATATCACTTTAACTAGTTAATGAGTTTAAGTTCACATTAAAGTTGGACATCTGATCTTATTGCAGGTGGTAACTTTACAGTCAGTAAAACTGTTACCGAATAGTTATCAACTATTCACCGTAGGGTTATCGGTCCGAAACATAGGATCGGCATTAACCTGGAATCTCTGATCTTGGAGCAAATGAATGATTCGTGCAGTACTAACCCGGGCATTAGTTCTACCCCTAGCCCTCGCAATATTTGCTGTGGGATCCTCAGGTTCAGCCTTAGCTGAACCTGACCCCACACCGGTGCCCTTAGATGTTCCTACGCTTAAAGAGGTTTTTAACGGTTTCATCTTGGGATCAATACGAGATTCGAGAGCAGCGAGTATTCAAGAAAACTTTGACGGATTATTCGCAACAGATCCATTCTTTGTTGAACCACCCCTCAAAGGTGATGAAGCTCCAGGGACTTTATTAAGAGCTCAGCGCTTCGATGTGCTTTTTAGTGGAGTTAAGCCAGCCAACATTTCGGCATGGAAGATGATGTACGTCACCCAAGATGTGGAAGGTAAGCTGGATATCAGCACCGGGGTCGTCATGATTCCTGAGGATGGGCGCGATAACAGCACTCGTTCGGTGGTTGCATACCAGGAAGCGAACGACTCGGTGGGTGCAAACTGTCACCCATCAACACAGTGGAGTGGCGGAGCGTTCTCGGATGCTTCTGCCTGGTCTGCTCTTGGCCCTTTGGCATTGCTTTGGGGAGAAGGCTTGGCAACCGTCATTTCCGATGTTGGTAATGATGCCGATCCACATCCGCATGGCGTAATGGCTGGGCGTTATGCGGGTATGGCGCTACTGAACGGAGTCCGGGCTGCGTACAAGGTTCAGGAAGCCGGTCTTAATCCGGCTAGCCCTTTGGGTATTTTTGCCGTTGCCGGTGGCGGTGTTGGTGGCGGCTTTGCTGCGGAGTACCAGCCGTGGTACGCCCCTGAGCTGAACTTGAAAGCAACAATGCTGGAGGCTATGGCCGCAGACCAACGTGAATTTATTCGGTTTGCTTCAGGTGGACTTGGATCAGGGTTTGCTCTTGCTACATTACTGAGTTTGGAAGCTCAGTACCCTGAGATGAAAATTGATGAAAAGCTAAACCCTGCGGGTAAAGCAATGGCAGACGCTTTTCGGGTGAGTTGTCAGACTTATTTGTACTTTTCTACGCCTTTCTTACCGTTAAATATTTTGTTCAACTCAGGCCAGAATCCGGCTGATATTGAAGCTTTCTTACCTGTCTATGAGCAAAATAATTTGAGTTATGGCACTGCACCAAAATCAAAAATGCTGATTAGTTCTTGTGGCAGTGATGATTCATTTATGGTGGTTACTCCTGCTCAAGGTTCCCGTGACATGGTTGAGCGCTATCGAGCTCAAGGCGTCAATGCCCAGTACCATCCGCTCGAGTGTGGCTTGAATGTCTTCCTAACTGACATGTATCGCTGGGGAACTGAATTATTTGGTATGCACACCATTGACTGGTTGGCTAACGAGCTTGCTTAGTCAATTATTGATAGCTTCACTAGAAAGAAGGAAATTAAATGTCCCGCAAAGTAATTAATCCGTTTTCACGGATTGCGGCAGCTGTATTGGTGCCAATAGTTGCTGCAACATCAATTGTCTTGGCACCGCAGGCATCAGCTGAAAGTCTCAGCGATTACCTCAATCTCCCGCTGAGTAATCGCTTAGCAGATCAAGGGCCTGGTGGGGTAAACCCAGCATTACCAACTGAACTAACAGCTTTGGAAGCACTTGTTGGGCAGGCGCGAAATTCGGGATTGCCTGCGTCAAATTATGCAGCCTTGCTCTATCAACTTCGGTTAGTCCAAGCAACAACAGAGGCTGGAATTGACTTAGCCAGTTGGAATCCTGATCTAGGATTTGATGTTAACCGGCCAAACATGATCAAGTCCTACGAGTACTACCAGGCTTTCCAACTTGAACACCGAGAATTACAGTGGGCAGGTATGGCTGGCATCGTTGGTGCTGATTTTGGCGGTGGTATTGCTGATATGGCTTTAGCTACAACGATTTATGAACTTCCAGGCCTGCAGCAATTAGGTCAGTCTATTATTGATCAAGTTGTCTCAGCCTTTGGTCCAGAATTTGTTGAATCTCTTCCGCAGGGCTTGCGAAATCTTGCTAGCTATGCCGGTGATATCACGACAGAGGATTTACGTTGGTTTATTCGCCAGATTTTGATCATGCAGAAGGCTATCTTTACTGACCTGATGCCGATGCACTACATCTACACTCACGAAGGTCTCGATGGTATCAAAGAGTTTTATGATGCTGGTTTGATTCCTCAGGAAATATTTCAAGCATGGAACGATATTGCTTCCGGTGATACTGCAAAAATTGCCTCAGCGAATGAAACACTTTTGCGCAGAGAACAGTTCAATGTTGTTGGTTCACAAATGGATGATGCAAGAAACTATGGAAACGGTGTTGGCAGTGCTTTGGCGTATGCGATGACTTTGATGGGATCACCATCGATCGCCGGTGTTCCGCCTTTGCGTGCTTACCGTCAGTTCGAGCTGACGGGAAATCTTCCTGATGGTCGAACCGCAACTTTAGTAGCACCGATTCCCAATTGGGATTGGACGGTATTTGAGGATCGTTGGCAGTACATCAGCACTGAGCTGCTACCTCGTTACAGCGATGCTGTGCAGAATAACTGGGGATCGCTTGAAGCTAGATTCCGTACCCCTTACGAAATTCAGTGGGAAACAAGCCGTGTACTTACCAGTATCCCACGGTTTATTGCCGAGACCCTCGCTGCAACACGACTAGAAGTTCAGTAACATAAATACAAAGTTGTTGTATTGAAGATCTTTTGAAGGATTAAGGCCGCAGTTACAACAAACAATCTGTAGAGAGGAAAACATGGGCAACTTTGATCTTCCCATCGAGTCAATCATGGACATTGTTCCAGCATTAGCCACTGGTGCCGGGTATGTCTGGGTTTTTGGCAGCTTTGGTTTCTGGCCTTCAATCTTGCAGGCTTTAGGCGCCGCGCTTTTCTAAGCCGATCCTTTGCAGTGATCACAGCCCAAAAGCAGCCTGAGCATATAAAGTGCTCAGGCTGCTTTTGGTTCCGGTGGTATTCAAAAATCGGTAGAGGGGGCATAATGTCTGTAACTTCATTAGTCAGTTACACCCGATACTGCAAGCAGGAGATGTCCATGCCGGTACCTACAGCTGAAACCTTTGCCCGTCTTGGTCGGTTAGTCGCCATCGAGGATGCTCAGAAGCGAGCTAGTCGCCCTATCGTCGAGGCGTTTACTGGCAAAGAGTTGGCAAGCATTCCGGTGGGAACAGCTGGGGATGTTCTAAAGGCAGTCGAGAGTGCGCGAGCCGCTCAGGTTGAGTGGGCAGCCCGTTCGCCTAAACAACGGTCTAAGGTCCTTTTTGCCTATCACGATCTAGTGCTTAAACACTTTGATAGCTTGGTTGATGTCATTCAAGCGGAAAATGGCAAAGCTCGGCAGTATGCCCGTGAAGAGGTCCTTGATGTTGCCATGACTTCGCGTTATTATGCCCGCAAAGCCCCCAAATTATTAGCACCACAATCTGGGGCCGGAATGATGCCGATAGTGACAAAGGTAGAAGTTCGACACCAACCTAAAGGTGTTATTGGAGTTATTTCACCATGGAATTATCCCATGACCTTAGCGGTATCAGATGCTCTTGCCGCTCTTGCCGCCGGTAATGCCGTGGTGATTAAGCCAGATAGTCAAACTCCTTACAGTGCTCTTGCAGCGATCGAACTGCTTTATCAAGCGGGCTTGCCGAAAGATTTATTTGCCGTAGTCCCAGGTCCTGGTTCTGTGGTTGGTACCGCAATTATGGATAGCACTGATTATGTGATGTTTACTGGCTCTACTGCCACCGGCAGGTTACTCGCCGAGCATGCAGGCCGCCGGTTGATCGGCTTTTCCGCTGAGCTTGGTGGGAAGAATCCGATGATTGTTACTGCCGGTGTTGATATTAAGAAGACCGTTGAAGGTGCTGCTCGTGCCTGTTTTTCAAACTCAGGTCAACTATGTATTTCAGTGGAACGTATCTATGTTGAGAAGTCAATTGCCCCGCAGTTCACGGCAGCTTTTGTTGACTTAGTAAAAAATATGAAGCTTTCTGGTGCCTACGAATTAGGTTATGATATGGGATCTTTGGCTTCAGAGGCTCAGGTTAAGACGATTGATGAGCATGTTCAGGATGCGGTAGCGAAGGGTGCAACAGTGCTAGCTGGAGGCAAAGCCCGCCCAGACCTTGGCCCTAATTTTTATGAGCCTACAGTGCTCACCGGGGTGACCGAGGAAATGTTGTGCTGCAGGAACGAGACCTTTGGCCCACTGGTTTCTATCTATGAAATCGATAATGTCGAAGAGGCAATAGCCAAGGCAAACGATACTGAGTACGGGCTTAACGCCAGTATCTGGGCTGCATCGCCTGCTCAAGGTCGTCAGATTGCTGCACAGGTGCGTGCAGGTACGGTGAACGTAAACGAAGGCTATGCGGCGGCCTGGGGAAGCACCGATGTCCCGATGGGCGGAATGGGAGCCTCTGGTGTGGGGCGAAGACATGGTGCTGAAGGGTTATTGAAATACACCGAGTCACAGTCGATTGCCACCCAGCGCTTTATCCCACTTGGTGGACCAGCGTGGTTGCCGAAGAAATTCTTTATAAAGTTATTGCCAGCACTTGTTGGGTCACTGAAATACTGGCCGGGGCGTTAATGATCTAGCAGTGGGTGGGTCCATGATGCAGAGACCCACCCACTGCTATTAGGTATCAGATTTTTTATTGCGACACTTATTTTTTGATCGCTTGCGGAGTAAGAGAAGTAGAGTTAAAGCCGCGATTACACCACCAATTAATCGAGGATCTGGACCAGAATTTTGTGCAGTCGCAGGGGGCGCAACTGGCTTAGCTGATGGTGTTGGTTCCGGCTGAGTTTTAACTGCAACCGGAGTGGGGGTCTGTTGTATAGGATTTCCTGTGGGGGTATCGCTTGGCGGTGAGGTTTTTGGTTTATCAGCAGCGGGTACCGGAGCTTTTTTTGTCACAGGTTGTGAACTTTGGGCCTTTGCGGCCGTTTTTTTGGATGCGGGCTTGGGCGGGCTAGGTTTGGGCGTTGATGCTTTGGCGGCTGGTTTTGCCGAGGTTGTCTTTTCTGGTGTGTCGTTGGGATCTGCCATGGAGCTGCTCCTCTGGATGAGACAAGTGGATAACGTACTTCCATAATGCACTCAATAGCGTAAGTCTGCCTCGACGGTACCGTCGACACTTCGTTGAGTAGGTATTGTCAGGCGTGGCTGCTGAGCTTTTTGGCTGTTTCGAGAGGATCTTGGGAGCTTGGATTTTTGAGGAATCGACCTGATCCAACAAGATATCGGCCCTGGGAGAACTGTTGAAAAAGGTTTCTCCCCAGGATTGCACTTGCGGTATAGGCGCCACTTAGTAAAACCCCTTCGGTAGTGGGTCCTGGTTTGCAACTTGCTCCGGCAAGATAAAGACCGTTAATTTCAGTGCTAGGCCCGGGACGAAAAGCTCCAAATTGGCTGAGAGACATCTCTATTCCATAAGCAGAACCAAGAGTGGATTGAGTGAAACGTTCTTGAGTTAGTGGCGTGGCTGCTTCTCGATGCACAACTTTATTTGCCAGTCCAGGGAAAGCAGTATCAGCTCTGGCAATCATGATGTCAGTCAAGGCTTCTTTAACATTCTGGTAAACCGGGTTAGTCCGGTATTCGCCTGTTCGCCACGATTCCTCATGTGCTTGCCACAAAGGGTAGTCCGTCGGTATAGGCAACATAACTTCTAGTGAGCTACTTCCGGAGGGCGAGTAGCGGGTATTTTCTGGATCCTTCATATCGGAGCAGTGCACATAGGCAGGTAGGTGTGGGGTAACCCTTTCAAGCCATTTTTCCGAGGTGTCGGTTGCCGGGTTGTATGCTGCGAGTTTTTCAAGGCTATCCAAGGTCTCCCAGGTGGGGATTACAAAGTGATCCTGATTGTTACGAGTCGCAGCAAGATCCATCTTAACCCCCAAAAAAGCATTAAAAAATGCCGAAGACATTCGATACTTGTTAACTCTTTTGATGGTGGAGCTACGGATATGCTCTGAATCAATAAGTGAATTGTATGTTTTCTTAATATCAGCTGTTGAAATGATAATCGGGGCACGAAACGTCTGACCACCTTCAATGACTACTCCAGCTGCCGTGCGATGTTCGATAATAATTTTTTCGACTGCAGCGTTTGTGAGAATCTCTCCACCAAAATGTGCGATAACATCGGCAAGATTGGTTGAAAGTACTTGTCCACCTCCGCTCGGAAACCATGCTCCACCGGTCATAAAAAGGTGCCAGAAGGAAGCAAATGCTGCAAAGGGTAGTCGAGATGGTGGCACATTAAGACTGCCGCAGGGGGACACCCCTAGAAGCGTTTGAAGCTGTGGGCTTAGCCCAAAAGTTTTTAGTGCAGTGGTTGTTGATAGTGCCATCAAGGGGGCAGTGTATCCAGAATGTAAAGCAGCGGAAGTCATTCCAGCAAAACTTGCGGAGCTTGGACCACGGTCGACTGCAGCTCCCATTTTCTTGCAAACTGCAATAAGCCGACGGATTTTTTTGCTCTCCGAAGGGAAGCTATCGATGAGTCTGGCTTCAAATTTTTCCCAGCCTACAGGCAAGGAGAACTCAAGGTCGGGTAGTAGGTAACGTTCGTAGCCCTCTGGGTCCATAGGAAGAAAGTCGATTCGGTCGGCAAGTCCTAATCCGCGTAAGATTGTGGGCATTGCGCCATTTGGTCCACAATCAGCGAGATGATGAACGCCTACTTGCCATTCCCATTGGCCTTTACGACGAAAAACGTGAGTACTTCCTCCAATTACACTGTATTGCTCAAGAACTAATACTTTTTTACCTTCAGCCGCGAGACAGGCGGCAGTGGTGAGCCCGGCCAGTCCAGCGCCAATGACTATGGCATCAAAGTTTTTCATCTTCGTCCTTCTAGTTTTGGTAAGGCTGGATCTGTTATGCACAGTTGAGGTTTCTATGTTGAGTAGCATATAACGTGAAACGTTACTTCGGGTGATTTCGAAAATCTTTCTGTTGACAGATCCGGTCATGTGGCCCAGACTATTTTTATCTGACAGAACCTACTGTCAGATAAAAATAGTCTGGAGGCTCAAAAGTGTCAAAGTTTTGGCTATACCTACCAGGAGAAGTGGGTTTAGTGCAGTCCCTGGCCGATAGGGACGTCCGATACTTGGAGCATCGCTCGAGTATTTTCGTGATCCGCTAGGAATAATGGAGAACCAATGGCATCGATCAGTTATGATGCAAGTACCTTGGTCAGCATCAGGAGTGGCAATACCGTTGCGGAAAAAAGTCTTTGGATGCAGCAACAGCATCACCGAATCTTGAAGAGCTGGAGAAGCTTAGCGATGTAGATTTAGCGATGAAAGAATGCCTACGTCTTCTTCCGCCGCTCCCCATAGTTCCACGGATCGCAATACAAGGTGCAAGTTTACTTGGATACTTTGCCCCAGGGGATCGTATGTTACTGCAAAACCCTACTTTACGTATCACCAAAAGAAATATTTGCCTGATCCTGAAAAATTTGACCCGGAACGTTTTGCCGCAGATCGATGTGAAGAGAAGGACCATCGCTATGTCTGGGAGCTTTTTGGGGGTGGGGTACATAAATATTTGGGTTTGAATTTTGTCGGTATGGAAGTTAAGTCAATTATGCATCACGCTCTGCTGGGTTACCAATGGAGTGTTGATTCACCGTACGTACCCCCACTAAATTTTCATTCTTTGTCGTATCCAACTGATGGTTTACCTGTAAATTTTCAATTACTCAGAACGGAGTCGGATGTCTTTTCAGCATAAAACCTTTAATCTTGATGGTGCTGTGGTTGTTATAACCGGAGGCGCTAGAGGCATTGGTAAAGCGACTGCAGCGCTTTTCCGTGACTGTGGGGCCAGGGTGTTAATTGGAGATATTGATCTTGAATTAACTCAGAAAACTGCCGAGGAACTCGGTGATGGAGTACTAGCCGGAGTGGTTAATATCGCTGATATAGATTCATTTTGTGCTTTTATAAAATATGCCGAAAAGCACTTAGGGCCCGTTGATGTACTCGTTAATAACGCTGGGATTATGCCTTTGGCGGATTTGGTAGATGAAACTTATGCAACCACTCAGCGAATTATTGATGTGAATCTACACGGAGTTATTTCCGGTACAAAGTTGGTTATTCCCAGTATGATTCAGCGTAAGCATGGGCATATTATCAATGTTGCTTCTGCTGTTGGACGGGTAGCAGTCGCAGGTGGGGCCACTTATAGTGCCAGTAAGTATGCAGTAGTGGGTTTTTCGGAAGCAATGCGGTCTGAATTAGCGCCAAGTAATGTACAAGTTTCGTGCGTTTTACCCACTGTTGTCGCCACTGAACTTTCAGCCGGAGTCGGTGTAGTCCGCGGATCAAAGCCAGTTAGTGCGGAGCAGGTTGCCGCTACTATAGTCAGAGTTGCTGCAACACCTCGGTTAGAGACATGGGTGCCCCGGCGCGCTAAAGCGATATACCAGGTGGCATCAGTTTTGCCACGAGGTTTTCGCGATTGGATTAGCAACATAATGGGCGCGAGTAGCGCTTTATCGCACCCGAATGTACAGGCCAGAGCAGCTTATGAGCAGCGAGTTAAACAGTAGTCCCGATCCTCCTCAAGGTTGTTTTCAGAGGTGGACTTGGGTGGGCGGGTAAGAGAGGCTACTGTGTCCCACAACACAAAAGTCTACTAGTGCTGACCCGATTAAAGGTTGGCGCTTGCAAAGTGCGGTGGAGGTTAGAAGCTATGTCAGAGTTTGTGCCAGCAACATCTCGCAATGAGGGCAGTGAGCAGCCCGGCGAAAACCGGCTAAGCCTACTGGAGGCCGTGCAATCTTTACCGATTGTTGATTTCCCACAAACCAAGATGGGTCGGCGGGTTGAAAGTTTTTTCTCGCATGTCATTCGTCCAGTAGCGAATCAGGCAAAAGTAAAAGGCTGGCAATTAAAGCTAATTCGACGTTTAGTTGATGCGATTTCTGGACCAGTGCGACAAGGGGTTGGGTCGGCTCAGAAGTTTTTAGGTGGCGTCCCAACCTTGATGTTAACTCCGCATGGGGCGGAGGCTGGCGGAGGAGTTATCCTTTATTTGCACGGTGGTGGTTATGTATTCGGATCACCAAAATCGCATAGAGGATTAGTGTCAGCTTTAGCGCGCTATGCTGGTATACCTGCGGCAGTAATTGACTATCGACTTGCACCTGAAAACCCTTTTCCAGCTGCAATTGACGATGCTTTTGCAGCTTACTGTGCACTTCTTGATTCTGGGATACCAGCTAATCGTATTGTGATAGCCGGGGATTCAGCGGGAGGTCATCTTGCCGCTTCATTACTCGCAACAATTGATGTAAGGGACAAACCACAACCTGCTGCGGCTTTTTTGCTTTCACCCGTAGTTGATTGGAGCTGTTCACCGATGATGACAATAGATAACGCCGAGCGGGACCCTTTCCTAGCCCCTGTTTACGCGCAGAAATGCACCCAAGCCTACATTGCTCAAACGCCGCTGTCCCATCCACAAATTGATATCCTGGCTGCTGATAAATCACAGTGGCCACCGATATTGTTGCAGGTTGGTGGCACGGAAGCATTACGTGCTGATGCTTATCTATTTTCTCGATCGTTTCCTGATGGTAATTCGGATTGCAGGATTGAAGTATGGCCAGGTCAGGTGCACGTTTTTCAGTCTTTTGGGTTCCTTCCAGAAGGGCGTGCTGCGCTCAAAAAAGCAGCTGAATTTATAAGAAACGAATTAGCTCACAAGCACCTCTAAGCTATTTTCTGCTATTCGTTGGGGCTCATTTGGCGTGGCTTCAGGGATTCTCATGTGTGCCCGCTAGTGTCCAGGTATGGATTCGGTGAGTGTGTATATCGGGGTCGGCATTGAGCAAGTATGGGAAGAAATAACTGATATTGACGGGATGGGAAGTTTGAGTCCAGAAAACACTGGTGGCTACTGGATTTCTGGTTCAGCTGAAGCTATCGGATCGGTTTTTAAAGGGAGCAATAAGCATGGTCTGATCCGTTGGAGCACCACCTGCACAGTAGTTGGGTCAGAGTCGCCGCGCTATTTCTCTTTTGAAGTTGCAGAGTCACAAACAAGGTGGACCTATTTTCTGGAGTCACAGGAAAAAGGCACGCTAGTCACGGAAACCAGAGAGAAGCTCGGAGATACTGCTTGGCATGTCAGACTTATTAACAGGCTAGGCCTCATTGGACGTAACCGCGATGAACTAATGGTATCGGGTATGCACGCCACCTTGGCTGCACTGAAATCAAAGCTTGAACCTAGCCGGTAGTGGATAATGTAGCCGCAAGTCCTAATACCACTGACATTAAGCCTATTTCAATACCCGCACGAACAAATGAAGCGTTGGCTGTTACATGGTGAGATCGGGCAATGCTCAGCCAATACTTTTGGTATTGCCACGCTAGGGCGATGAGCATGAGCAGTAGCACTGTCTTTGCAAAGATAATCCGACCGTAACCAGAGGTTGCAAGTTCTAGGGGACTATCAAGGATAAGTAAGGCACTCAGTACTCCCGTGAGACTAAGAACTCCAACGCATTGTAAAGCTAGCCGGGAATACTTTGGGAGTAGCCGAGCCCAGTCGCCTCGACCGGAAGCGGTTAACGTGATTGCTATGAGAGTTCCACACCACAGTGACACAGCAAGTACATGTGCGCTGATGAGTAAAGAGCCAAATGCGAATTGAGAAAGATGTCCAGTTAACGGCAGCGCAATAGCGCAGATACAGGTGGCAGCCAGATAGGGTGCTGTTGACCATTGTTTTCTTTGTTTAAAGGCAAGCGCGGCGAAAAGAGCAATAAGGCTGGTGCACAGTATGATTAGTGCATTGATTCGTCCGGTTGAAGTATTGCCTATGTACTTAATGATATGTGAAATAGTTACCTCTGCAGTATCTAACCCAAGATTGTCAGCCGCATTAAGATGCAGAAGCAGTGATTCGCATAGCGCCCAGATAGCCGAAAAAACGGAGGTAAGGCGCCAAACTTTAGTGAGTAGCTTAGTTTTCCTGGCCTGTTCTTCCAGTATGGGCAACATTGTAAGGCCCAAAACCGTGGCGGTGGCTAAATCGCCTAGCCCTCGAACCAGCGATGAATACCGAGGGCTAAAGGACTCATCTAATGACCAGGCCAGGAAGGTTCCGCACAAAACTGCTAATCCAGCTACAGCTAGCAGCCACACTTTTGCCGAAACAGCTGACTGCATGGTTACTTAGGGCCATCCACTCTGCGTAGCATAAAAACCAGACCGGCGCCAAATAGTAAAATTCCACCAATGATGAAGTACCACAAAGGAAGATCTATACCATGAGAATCCGAGTTCGAAGCAGAGTTAGCACTTGCGGGAGATCCAGGGCTGCCATTGCCGGCTCGGGTTAATGTGAAGGTGGATGATCCTGCAATAGTGTGACCATCAGCTGAGGTTGCCCGATAGTTAATGGTGTACGCGCCTACGGGGCCTAGTTCATTGACCGGCACGCTTAGCGTTGCACCTTGAATGAGTGGATCGCCACTGGACCAGATATTGCCGTCCGGACCTACTACAGTCATTGCTGCAAATTTGGTCTGCAAGGCCTCGTTAAATGTGACAAAAACTTGAGAAGGACCGTGATCGAGAACAGATCCGGCGGCCGGGTTGGCGGCGACTACCGAGGAGTGGGCTTGTGCGGTGCCATTGCCAAAGATCGTTACCCCGATTATTACCAGCAGGAGGGCTACAATTTTTCTCATAATTAGCCGTCAAGGTGGGTGGAGATTCCGAGCCGGGCGAGAAGATCGGCGTCGATCCCATCAAGTTCTCGGCTTATTGCTTGGTGAGCTGACTTTCGTCGCGCTGTCGGCATATGTTCCGCGGCTTGTACGGCGCTACTTAAATCTGTAAGCCGTTGGGTGGTTGCAGTGATAAATTCTTTGGTTTCAGTACCATTGTTTTTTTGGGCCAGAAGGTGCTCAAGAGATTTTTTTGATCCGGTGATGCGCGCGTTAAATTGTGCACCGTATCCGGTGTACGCGCTGAGTTCCTCAACAGATACGCCCAGTTTTCGAGCTTTGTGTGTATCGAGGTAACCGCGAGCTGAGATTGCCGCTCGATAAGCGACTGGGATTACTACGGGCACAAGTAAACGTGAGACGGTCAGAGTGCGTTTTATCCTGTTTACCGAAAAGATCTTACCCGCCGCAATAGCTTTTTGCTGTTCTTTGGCTATTTTTAAGGAAGCCTTATCGCTTTTCTTTTGTGTCTTAGCGTGGGTTTTTGCAACTTTAAGTTCAGAACGAGCCGCAGCTTTGATTTTGCGTCTTTCATTTCGCGCAGCCAGGCGGGCTTCAAGTTTTGCCTTTGTTTTAAGCGCTCGAGCTTCGGCCCGACGGGTTGCTCGGGTGTTGCGGTTTTTCTTCAACAACGCCATGTGTGTTGCCCTTCTCTGTCCAGCAAATTTTCTACTTGCTAGTACCCTACTGGTCAGCGATTTTAGTAGAGCCCCGGTTGCCCATATTAAGGTTGGGCGAGGTTCGATTGCAGTTAAGCAGAGGTCCAGGCGATACTGGACGCACTGTGAGTCGAACATCTAATGAAGTTGAACTGTTGTCATTATCGGCATCATCGCAACGACCAGTGCAGCCGTTACTGGATGCGGGTGCCTTGTCGCGTTGCCGACATCGGGTGTTATTAGATACTCGCGACCCTGATTTTGCGGCTCAGTCGTTAGTTGACTCCGGGGTTCGACAAAGGCGTGAGTCTGCAACTGCACATCGAAATTATGTTCGGTCCTTACTTTTGTTGGAGAGTCCAGTTCAGTTGGTGGAGATAGCACCGGAATTGCCAACGAAGGCTCGTGTCGAAGCTACGATCGAAGCTTGCCGAAGTGGTGTTGAGAGAATTTGGGGCGCAGTACTCCCGGCGGATCGAGCCATTGGGCGAAAAGGTGGGGTTGAGTTACTTATTCGTGATGACACGGGGTATTCACCGGTCATTGTGGTTAACCACAAAGTGACGGATGTGGGGGCTGGTGCCTGCATCAGCGATTTACGACTTTGGAATCCTCACATTAGCGAACATCATAAAGTCCGTAGCCAGCCACGTGACTACCTTCGCCTGGCTCACCTCACTCGGATGTTGCAGGACTGTGGATTTGCCTCTGAAAGTGGTCTTGGTGGGGCAATTGGGTTTGCCGCAGACTGCGTCGTTATTCACGATATTGCTACCATGCTTGACGGATATGATGAGCATTTTAAAGATCGTATGGCAGTCGCCAAGGGTGAAATTTCCTCGGCCCCTTCCAAGATTGGCGAATGTAAAACTTGCCCATGGTGGTCTCAGTGCAAAGCAGATTTAATTGAGGTTGACGATGTGAGTCTTGTGGTTAGTGGAGCAAAAGCAGACACACTACGGCAAGCCGGAATCAATACTGTGCACGAACTTGCACTTTGGGACCAAAAGCAGCCGGAGCAATGGTCTGGAAATGGGTTTGACGACGCGATTGTTATGGCAAAAGCCTTTTCTGCGGGTATTCCACTTATTCGACGATACGACGAAGTAACTGTTCATCGAGCAGATATCGAAGTTGATGTCGATATGGAAAGCTACCAAGAGTTGGGTGCGTATATGTGGGGAACATTAGTTTCTGACACCAGGGTCAGGGCTGATCAAGGCACTTATCGCTCCTTCTTTACCTGGGATCCATTACCAACAACCGATGAAGCTAGGGCGTTCGGCGAGTTTTGGTCTTGGTTGATGCAGGTGCGAGAAGACGCCCACAGTCAAGGACTAACTTTTGCTGCTTACTGCTATTCAAAAGCTGCTGAGAATAAGTGGTTGCTGTCTTCAGCTATCCGCTTTTCTGGGCTACCAGCTATACCCACAGTTGCTGAAGTTCAAGCATTTATCGCTGGCCACGAATGGGTAGATATTTACGAGGCCGTCACGGCACAGTTTGTATGTCCGGGAGGTAAAGGACTCAAAAAAATTGCGCCTTTGGCAGGTTTTTCCTGGCGGGATGCAGAAGCTGGTGGAGAGGCTTCAATGAGTTGGTATCGAGAAGCGGTTGGTCTCGATGATGGTGGCGTGAATATCAGTCAACGCACACGATTGCTTGAGTACAACGAAGACGATGTTCGAGCCACGAAGGTACTGAGGGAATGGATGGTAGATAAGGCCGGGGACGAGGTTCCATTAGCTGTGGAAATTTCTGGGTAGTTTTACTGCCAAGGGTCTATAGGCGCAGTTTGGGCAACATGATCTTGATCCTTGCCTTGCCTCAAACTGATGATCTGTGCAGCTTAAGCTATCATAGGGTTGCCTGACGGCAATTTGTGACGACTGTCTCATAAGATAAGTTTTTTTATTTGCTAAAGTGCGAACGGACGATTTGTCTATTGGCGCTAACCGGAAGAAGGCAAGGCGGTGATTCGTGTGGAGCGCAATAAAATTGCGGCAGTAGGATTGCTCGGTTCAGTCCTGGCTGCTGTGAGCGTTTCCATGGTCCTCGCCGGTACGTCTTCCGCCGACCCAGGCTGCCCGCACAGATTTCACTGGTGTTCAAGTCATTCCAGCTCGTACACTTCCCTGACTTACACATCAACAACTGCACTCACCTCGAGCACGCAGGTCACTTCTTCAGTTACTGGCACTAAATTGCCAAGCAGCACAAGCGTAACGACCACAAGCGTAACGACCACAGGTACTTCGGCAACAGGTACTTCGGCAACAGGTACTTCGGCAACAGGTACTTCGGCAACAGGTACTTCGGCAACAGGTACTTCGGCAACAGGTACTTCGGCAACAAATGCATCGAAGCCTGCGTCGCAAGTAATTACAGTGCAGCGGCCAGTTACGACAAATACGACGGTCAGTAAGCCGAGGACGTTACCTAAACCCAGGACTTCTTCTCCGACATCCTCTTCGCAGCCGACCTCGGCGGGTGAGTCAAATCAGCCTCAAGGATCAGCCTCGGAAGATGCCGGGGCTCAAACAGCAGAAACCTCAGAAGACACAACTTCGGAAAACGCTCAAGCACCGACGTCTTCATCGGCTCAAACATCTACGGTTGACGTACCAATTGATCTGCCTACACCTGCAATGGCCCTGGGTAGTGATTCAAACAATTCGACTGTGGGGGACTACGCACTATTATCCTCAAAGCCCAGCATCAGCGGTATAGCAATTCCGGGCCTGGCCGGACTAACGATTATCACTGTCGGTGCTGGTTTTGTTGGTTACCGCCAAGCAAAAGCGGGTCATGTTGTTATGACTAGCGGGTCAGCTCGATTCCTTAAGTAATCCCATTTGTCATTCGTTTTTACAACTTCTACCGTAGTGAGTGATATCACGGTAGTTTTATCTGTGTGCATCGGAGCAGTAGACTCCAATCAGATTGGCGATTCTGGTAAGTCGCATTGTTGTCCTTAGGTGGGAAGGAGTCAGATTGGCATCACGTCGCGTAGTTGCTGACGCTGTAGCGCATGTGCTGGACTTGGCTCCAAAAACCGGTCCAATATCACTGTCAATCCTGATAGAGGCAGTGGCTCGTGAGCGTGAGCGGCCTATCGATATTATTTCTGATGAGTTGCCTCCTGGGGTATGCGGCGAGTGGCGGCAATACCAGGATGCAGATTTATTCATCCTTCAGCGTGGTCTGCCAACTCGTGATCGAACCTTGGCACATGAACTTGGGCATGTTGTTCTGGGGCATCAAGGAGTGCCGATTGTGCAAGCGGCAACTGACAATGCAGAGGTTGCCTCTGAATCTTTGATTGCCTACATGCTCAGCCAGCGTTCTGGCTGTTTAGGCACAGCCGATGGGGAGCGGGCCGAGCAAGAAGCCGAGGATTTTGCTGCTATGTTGATTTATCGCTTAGGGCGGCTACCGTCAGATCGATCTTCGATTGTGCAGCTGCGCCTGGGGGAGGCATTTGGGTGATTCAATGGGTAGTGGCTGGATTGCTGGGTATGGCAACCGGATTAAGAATTGGTTGGGTGCTTTTCCATAAGCGTTCCGCCGTTAGTATGGGCATGATTGTAGCATTAGGAAGTCTTGCTGTTGTGGCTTCGCTGAGTTGGGAACCCCTTGCCGTGCTTGTTGATGAAGCCTTGGGTTGGCCTAATCTTTCTTTCGCGCTCTCGCAGGTGGGTATGGTTGGTTCTGCGGTAGGCAGCTGCGTGATGATCACGAGCATGTCTGCAAGTAGAACTTCACTACAGAACAATCATTTTGCCCGTATCCAGTATGCAATTGCCGGTGGTGTTTCGGCTCTTGCCCTTGGAATTTTTTTTGCACGAGGTGAGCTTCCGGCTCGATACCCGGATGATTTTATTAATGAATTTGGTCAGCAGCGAGGAATAATCGAATCTTGGCTTTTGCCAACGGTATACACGGTGTTTGTCATGCTAGTGGTGATTTGGTCAGGTTTTCGATACATAACAAGAACACAACGTGGTCGAGGTCTTGTCCTCTTTACTGTGGGAATATCGTTAATTGTAGTTACAAGTTTGTTGTATGTTTTTGGTGGTTTATTTAAATCAGGGCCACGTGATCCGGCCTTAGGGGTTGCTGGAATATTCACTATTGCAGCTTTTGCGGCTGTCGCAGCGGGATCATTACTACCAACCTTTGAGAATTGGTTGGTCGCGCGTAAGGAGTTGCATGTCCTTAAGCCGCTGTGGCGCGAGATGAAATCGCGACATCCGGATTTAGCTATTGGAACTCGTAAACATGGACCGGCGGCTTTTCAAGTTGCTGATCGCATGGCCTATATTTCGGATGCTTTGTTCACTGAGGCTAAGTCAAGGGAAATGCTTTACGAAGCTTTGGCGGAGGCTGGAGCAAGTGAGGTTGTTACCGCTGCTTCGGACGATATCGCCAAAGATCGTGTTGAAGAATCCAATAAATACTTCGCCTTAGAGCCGGTTGGTCGGGCTAGGCTCATTGCTCAATGGGTTGCTTCCGAAGCGACTTTTCGTAAAGCAGGTCCGCAGCATGCCAGGAAATTGCCAAAAGCAAGCGGTGGGCAGGCTGAGACAGAAAAAAACTTGGGAAGCGTCGACGCTATTGCGTCAGGCTTCCCAAGTTCTGAATGGCTACATCAACCCGAGGATTACTCAGATCGAGAATGGATACTGTGTATTGCATCTGAGTACCGCCGAGAGTTGAACTAGATAAACGGATTTTCTGCAGCTTGAACAGGGGCGTCAAGGCCTTCCTGGGTGCGATACTTATCAACAGTTTGGCTGATTTTTTGCTGAGCATGTGGCGATAAACCGAGGGTACGGCTTGCAATGCGGCGGATGCCTTCATCGCGCATGTTGGCAAGCCATTCGAGCTCAGCATCAAGCTTGCGGGCGTAGTCGTCGTTAGTAAAGTATTCCTTCTTAATCCGGAAAAAGTTCGCCAGGGCAGCGAGGGTGGCCTTAGAAGGATTTGTCCGATTTCCGGACCTCAGCTGCGACAGGTAAGGAGCGGACATCGTCACACCTTCCGCCTTTAGAGCAGCAATCACCTCAGCCGAGGTATGAGGACCGCGACCGGGTGGGTACACAGTGTCAAATAACTTGTTTAAGCGATCTGCAAAACTTATGGTCATGCGAGTGCCCCTCCATGGGTTTCCCAAATTATTTGGGGGTCTTGTTTGGTTTGCTACTATGTTAGCGGTTAATCTGCTT
>JBOFCS010000091.1:0-8530 GCA_051646185.1 Mycobacteriaceae bacterium
CAGCTGGATTGCGAAGACCATTTTGCATACTCACCACTACCGCAGAATCTGAGATAACAGACCGTAAAGAAGTTGCAGCAGAAGCTGTCGCAGCAGACTTTACGGCAATAAGAATCACATCAGCATCAGCTGCTGCAGAAATATCTGTAGAAAATCTACAGAGATCTGCGGCTAGAGTCGCGTTAAAACCAGTGTAATCTGAAAGTCTAAGACCAGCTAATGCCACAGCATCGATAATGACTTGGCGCCCAATATAACTGACCTCAGAACCTGCCAGCTGCAATCTGCCACCGATATAACAACCAATACTTCCGGCACCTAAAACTGCTATCTTCATCACAGTCAGCTTAAGGTAATAACCTCAAGCCCTTGCTGAGCATAGCTTTCTCTGAGCCGCTTCTTATCAAATTTGCCAACACTGGTCTTTGGAACTTCCTTGATGAATGTCCAACGCTCAGGTAGTTGCCATTTTGCTACTTTTTCTGCCAAAAATTCGCGAAGCTCCTCAGCTTTTGCCTGGGCACCCTCACGCAGTACAACTGCAACAAGCGGTCTCTCGTCCCACTTTTCATCAGGGACGCCAATCACCGCAGCTTCAGCCACCGCCGAATGAGCCATAACTGCGTTCTCTAAGTCAACAGAAGAAATCCACTCTCCGCCCGACTTAATAACATCCTTCGACCTATCGACCAAGGTGAGATAACCATCTGCGGTGATATGACCCACATCGCCGGTGCGCAGCCACTCGCCGTTGAACTTCGAAGCATCGACCCCGACGCCATCGGGCGCATAGTATGCAGCAGTGATCCACGGGCCTTTGACCTCTATCTCACCAACACTTGTTCCATCACAAGGCAATACTGTGCCATCATCAGCAACCGCTCGCATCTGAACACTCGCCGGGAACCGGCCCTGACTGTAACGATATTTCCACGCTTGCTCCCCAGCGACTCCCGCTGGTGGCCGAGCAATACTCCCGAGCGGTGACATCTCAGTCATTCCCCATGCATGTAGTATCGGTACCTGGTAGCGCTCTTCAAAAGTATGCATGAGACTGGGTGGGGCTGCTGAACCACCAACAACGACCTCACGTAAATGTGAAATATCTTGCGGGTTGGCCTCTAAATAGGTCAGCAAAGCCTGCCAAATTGTTGGTACTGCAGCGGCAAAGGTTGGTCTTTCTGCTGCCAAAATTTGGGCAATTGGTTCTGGCTGCAAAAACCGATCCGGCATAACCAGCGTCGCTCCGCACATCAGTGCTGCATGTGGAAGCCCCCAGGACATGGCATGAAACATAGGCACGATCGCCAAGGTGCTATCACTATCGGATAATTTCATACCATTGGTTGCACATACTTGCATAGCGTGCAACCACATCGAACGATGCGAATAAACAACCCCTTTGGGGTCACCTGTAGTTCCTGAGGTATAACACATTGCTGCAGCTGATTTTTCGTCAATAATCGGCCAGCTGTAGCTATCTGACTTTTCTGCAATCAATTCAGCATACGAATGTACCTGCACCCCTTGTGGAGCCGATAATGTTGTTGCATCCCCATTAACAACGATGACATGCTTGACAGTTAACATCGACGGTAACTGCGCAGCAAAGAGTGGAACGAGAGTGCCGTCAACAAGCACAACTTTGTCTTCAGCATGGTTAGCGATAAATACTAGCTGCTCGGGGAATAATCGAATATTAAGAGTATGCAGGACAGCTCCCATTGCCGGAACAGCCGCATAAGCCACAAGATGCTCAGCGTTATTCCACATAAATGTGGCTACCCGATCTCCCTCTTGCACTCCAAGTGATTTCAGTCCATTAGCCAGTTGTGCAGCTTGTTTACCGAGTTCCCCATAACTCATCCGGCGAGAGTCCGCGCCCATCCACGTGACAACTTCCGCGCCAGAATGCACGGTGCTTCCATACTCCAGCAGGGTGGCTAACGAGAGCGGCCCGTCGTACATAGTGCTTAACATAAAAACCACTATAGGTGATCTACGTCATAAAGTACGCTCGGGCTAGGGGTGCCACCAGCTAAATACAGTTCGCACCTCACCCATGTTCCCATCCAGCAAATAATGCGAAGAAAACTAGAACCTTTACCGCTAAAATTTTCACTACCGATAAGTTTGTCGGGCTGTCGCGGTAGTGTTTGCAGCAGGAAAATTAGATTTTGCCCAATGATTTTTATTCACAGTACTTGAGCCGCTCTGTACAAGGAGGACCGATGACAAGTTCGATGAATGGTAGTCCAGCAATCGAGGTCAATAATCTCGTCTTGCGTTATGGAGATACCCTGGCCCTAAACGGCGTTTCTTTTACCGTTCCTGAAGGAACGGTACTTGGTGTTCTTGGACCTAATGGTGCAGGTAAAACTACTGCAGTCAGGGTACTTGCCACCCTTCTACAGGCAGATTCTGGTTCAGCCAAAGTTTTTGGGGTGGATGTACAGCAAAACCCCAATCGAGTTCGAGAAATGATTGGACTTACCGGCCAATTTGCGGCTGTTGATGAATATCTCACTGGTTTCGAAAACCTGGAAATGGTGGGTCGGCTCTTTGGGTTAAAAAAGGCAGAAGCTCGCCAACGCGCCGACGAATTATTGACACGCTTTAATCTTGCCGACGCCCGAAATAAAACTGCAAAAACTTACTCCGGCGGTATGCGTCGTCGGCTCGACATTGCTGCTAGCTTAATTGGCCGTCCTAAGGTGGTTTTCCTTGACGAGCCAACAACTGGCCTTGATCCTCGAAGTCGGATACTGATGTGGGAGTTTATTTCTGACCTAGTCCACGAAGGAACAACTATTTTATTAACAACTCAGTATCTGGAAGAAGCTGATCGGCTCGCCGATTCGATCATTGTGATGGATCGAGGAACCGTTATCGCTAAAGGAACCTCTGATGAGCTTAAAGCTCAAGTTGGCGGAGAACGCCTGGAGTTTGTCCTCAGCGACGCCACTGAACTTACTGCTGCTCAGAAAATCCTTGCCCCTATCGGGGTGGAAACACCAGTTATTGACGAACAAGCCCGCAGCATTACCGTTCCAGTCAGCGGTGGCGCCGAGGATCTCACTCGCGCTTTAAGCCAACTCAAGGAGGCTGGAATAACCGCTCTTGATATTGGACTACGAAGACCTAATCTTGATGATGTGTTTTTAACGTTAACTGGCCACGCCACCGAAGATGCTGATATTGCTGCCACCGAGGAGGCAAAAAGCCATGCCTAATCTATTGCGAACCATTCAAGACGCGGCGACTATAACCCGCCGCAACCTGATTAAGGTCAAACGAGTTCCGGATCTGCTGGTGTTTGCCACCATGTCCCCGATTATGTTTGTCCTTCTTTTTGCCTATGTTTTTGGCAGCGCAATCAACGTTCCAGGAGTTAGCTATAAGGAATTTCTTATGGGTGGCATCTTTGTGCAAACGGTAGTGTTTGGGGCAACAATTACCGGGGCCAGCCTTGCCGAAGACTTACAAAAAGGCATCATGGATCGGTTTCGCTCGCTCCCCATGACTCGATCAGCAGTTGTTGTGGGGCGCACAGCATCGGATGTACTGGTAAATGTGATAACGGTATCGGTCATGTCGGTTACCGGATTACTCGTGGGCTGGCGCATCCATACCTCAGTGGTTCAGGCGCTCTCTGGTTTTGCTTTGCTGCTGCTATTTTCCTATGCAATCTCCTGGGTCATGGCCTTTGTAG
The DNA here is from genome assembly GCA_051646185.1 of Mycobacteriaceae bacterium. Taxonomy (GTDB): domain Bacteria; phylum Actinomycetota; class Actinomycetes; order Mycobacteriales; family Mycobacteriaceae; genus JBOFCS01. The sequence continues at coordinate 3,713 of JBOFCS010000091.1, forward strand.
GTCTATCAGTGAAGGCGCCAGAAGTAGTCAATAATGCATCGTTTATTGTGATTTTCCCATTGACGTTTATTGCCAATACCTTTGCTCCCACGGATAATTTCCCTGCCGTTCTTCGGACATTTTCTAATTGGAATCCAGTCTCAGCTTTAGCTCAGGCGGTGCGGGAATCTTGGGGTAATGTCGGAGCAGGAGTCCCCGCTCCAGATGTATGGTCACTGCAACACCCAGTGCTTTACACCCTGATCTGGATAGCTATTCTTCTGGTAGTTTTTGTGCCGCTTTCGGTACGAAAGTACCAAAGAACCCGGTAATTATAATTCGCCCAAGTAGAACCAGAGGTTCTTTTCTCTGCGGAATTTACTATACTTCTGCCTGAGGTTCCCACAATTGTTAGACCGGTCCGCCGCAGGTTTGGATCAAAGTTCAAGCCTTGTGGCCTAGCACTAGGGTGCCAGCTGCTCAGAAGATACTTTGCATCCCATCGAACAAAGTCGGTATAGCCGCTACCCATTAACCGTTCAGGGGTGGGCAGTATAGTTCATTCTAAAAATATGGTTAACAACATGATTAAAATCTTCTACCCTCCGACAGGGGAATAGGATGGTCATTTTGGTAACCTGATAAATGTTACATCCCTGGTACTCCGCTGCTTAAAACCTAAAGACTGATACACGCTAATTGCCGACGTATTTGTATCAGTAGCGTGCAAAAAAGGAATATCACCACTATCACGAATAGTAGCGGACAATACACGAATTATCTTGTTAGCCAAACCTTTACCTCGATACTTTGGATCGGTGCACACCGCACTAATCTCTGACCATCCTTGTGGCTTCATACGTTCACCCGCCATCGCGATAAGTTTGCCCTCATCCTTGATGCCGAAGTATCTTCCTAGCTCAATAGTTCTACTCGAAAAGGGTCCCGGTTTTGTTCTGGCGATGAGGTCAAGCATTTGTGGCACATCAGATAAAACTAACTCACATACTTGCCCGTCATACGCCACCGAAACCGCACTGCCCTCAAACTGCAGAAGAGTGCTCTTCGCAATCACCTGCCAATCCTGCGGCAACTCTTCCTTGTGCGCCCGCAAAGCGATCACTTGGCCAGGACCAGCAAGACGCCAAAGATCCAACCAATCCTGCTCAGTCATGTCTGAAGCTAGCGCAATAAACGGCGCAACGTCGGGGTCGTACCTGAGAATACGACCCCGACGTTGTGCAAAACGCTGATGCCGCCCAAGAAGCGAACTCAGTACCGGATCTTCCAGTGGATGGCTAGTCACCCTAATAATGGTGTCACAGCTTTAAACTCTTTCTTAACTACCGCTGGGCACAGGTGCGCTTGTTGTCGGAGTTGCAGGCGCTGGCGTTGATTCTTCAAAAAGCTTTGGTACACAAGTAAATAAAGCAGTTATTCCTTTAGTGGCGATATTCGGTAGAGCCGCCCCCATTGCACCGGTAACCGCTCCACCTGCTGCTCCGGCCAGAATGCCTGGGGCCGCAGCTACCACCGCACCTAATACCGCACCAGGACCAGACCAGACTGTCGCTGACCCACCAATCAAACCACCTGCAGTTGCCCCAGCTAAACCACCAGATACCGCACCAGCAAGACCACCCTTAACTGCATCTTCTACCGCAGTCGACAGAGCCTCACTGATCACGCACTGAGCGTAGTTACCGAACTTATCGAACGGCGTGAGCGGCGTTGCCGTAACAACTGCGGAACTAGGGCTAACAACATCGTAAGAAAGCTTTGCAGTTCCTCCCGACTCATCAGTAATAACTGACGGTAGCGTCGAAACGCTACCGTCTTTACCCACAACTGACACCGAGCTGCCAGTCTTTTTAAGCTCCCCACCATCGACTGCTATCGCCAATCTATTTTTACTATCGGTGGCCAACGCTGCCGTAGGCACAGAAATCGATGATGCATCCCCAGCTGGAGCAGCAAGAGCCGGAGCGCTAACCCCAACAGACCCACAAGCAATCGTTGTTGCCAGGAACGCTGAAATGACAACTCTCTTTGTTCGCATGAGATTCCTCCGAATTGGTGGCCGACTACGCCGATTATCGACGCACCCAAATCATGCATGGGCAAACAACCCAGCACAAACCGAGAAATTTGTATTTTGCTGCAACGCTATGTTATTCAATCCGTTTGCCATCCGGATCTAACCTTAATCGCACTGCTCACTCCAACAATGCTTCAGCAACTAGTACCTAGGCTAAAAAGAATAGCAAATTTGATATCACTTTTATAACAGTTATATACAGTCTCTGCGAATACCTTTAACCCAACTGACGGTTACTTTCAAAGTGCCGCTGAATCCCGGAAATAGGATCAATAAATGTCATGCTTTTAGCTAAAAGCTGTAGTGGATTGTGAAATACATCAGCAGGGACACTCCGGTACTCGGGATAAAAGGGATCCCCACAAATGGGGATTCCCAGTGATGCAAGGTGGATACGCAATTGATGCGTCTTACCCGTCTTCGGTTCCAAACGATATTTTGCAGTACTCCCAGATACCTCAATAAGATCAATGAAGGTCTCACTATTGGGTTCACCTGGTTCTTCATACGCGGTCATAACGCCGTGTTCTTTACATATCCGGCTACGGACAACCCGGGGCAAACTTAAGCGTGAATCGAAACCAGCGAGCGCTTCGTATACTTTGTGCACCCTTCGGGAAGAAAATAATTCTTGATAGGGTCTGCGAAGCTCCTGGCCAATAGTGAATAACAAAACCCCTGCGGTCAATCGATCCAAACGATGCGCTGGGGTTAGCTGATCACAGCCTAAGTCGCGACGTAATCGCACTGTAGCAGTCTCGGTAACATGACGTCCCCGAGGAATAGTTGCTAAAAAATGTGGTTTATCAATAACAACAATATAGTCATCCTGGTACAGGATCTGATAGTTAAATGGGACTAAAACCTCAGGCTTTGGAGTCCGATAAAAGTAGATCAATTGTCCCGGTTTATAAGAAGTTTTAAGGGTCACCTGCCGATACTTCTCATCAACAACTTCGCCCTTTGCAATCATCTCCAACCAAGGATCATCCGAATAGGTCAAAAGATACTGCACAACCGTACTAGCACCGTTCCCATGTGGTAGGCAGAGCTTTAGCGGGGCTAAACCATCACGATACGGCAGGGGTGTCACTAGTGGACTTTGTGCAGTTGAGGCAGACTAGCTTTAATTCTCGGCCCTGAGCATTAGGGTAATTCTCATACCGCGATGTAGCTGAATCACACAGCACACACCGGCCTAAAGTTTTTGCCTTATCGGAGAATTCGATGTTCATTCGCTTGTCAAAGACGTACAGGGAACCTTCCCAAAGTCCTTCGTCACCAAACTTTTCTCCATAGCGAACTATTCCTCCAGCAATCTGGTATACCTCTTCAAAACCTCTAGCTTTCATCAGCGAGGATAAGACCTCACAGCGAACTCCACCAGTGCAATAAGTCACTACAGGTTTCGATTTCAAATCATCGTAAACACCAGAATCTAATTGCTCAATAAATTCTCGGGTAGTCTCAACCTGAGGCACAATCGCATTACGAAATCTGCCAATTTCAGCTTCAAAAGCATTCCGTCCATCAAAAAAGACAACTTCGTCACCACGACTATCGACCAATTCATGAACTTGCTCTGGCGATAAATGTGTACCACCGCCAACCACTCCATGACCATCAATCTTTAACTCGCCCGGGGCACCAAAAGTCACTACTTCGGAACGAACTTTGACGCTAAGCCGCGGGAAATCCTGACCTAACCCGTCTGACCATTTAATATCTGCACGCTTGAATGGCTGGTAGCTCCTGGTGCCCTTAACGTATCGCTTAACGTCCTCGATATCACCGCCAACAGTGGCATTAATGCCATGTTCGGAAATGAGTATTCGCCCGGTTAAGTTATTGGACTCAGCAAGAGTCCGCTGCCATAGACGAATCGCCTCCGGGTCAGCCAACGGCGTGAACATATAGAACAAGACAATTTTTGGAGTTGCCACGCTACCTAGGATACGTCTTGACCTCAGCTATACCTCGACGCCTATATCCGTGGTTGTAACCACTCAACAAGATCGGTCAGCACCTGCTCTTGTTCTGGTTCATTAAAAATCTCATGAAACAGTCCCTGATAGGTCTTCAACGTAAGATCCTCAGAAGAAGCAAGATCAGCAATCAACTGACTTCCAGCAACATTGGTAAGCCGATCAGCGGTACCATGTTGCAGCAAAACAGGGACCGTTAGGGAGGGCAATCGGTCGGGGAAACCTTCACTTGCTTTTATCATGGCACTTGCGATTGCGGCCGGAATTTTACCGTGGTGCACCAATGGATCAACTTTGTAAGCCATAACCACAGCCGGGTCTCGGGAAACTGCGGTGGCGTCCAAGCTCTGAACAGGCACACGCGGAAAATATTTACCTAAAAATTTTCCTACAGCAAGTACCGGAGCAGGTATCCCCTGATGAACAACAACCGCAGGTCCAGAGAGCATAAGCCCCGCGAGATCTTGCTGATGATCAAGAGCGTACGACAAGGCAACAGCACCGCCCATGCTATGACCCAATAAAAACTGCTTTCGAGCTGGGTACTCCTGAGCAACAATGGTAAATAAAGTCTGTAGGTCCTCGGTGAAATCGGACCATTGGTCAAGGTGCACCCGCTTACCACCGGATCGACCATGGCCACGATGATCAACTGCATAAACCGCAAGACCAAGCGCGGTAAGACGCTCGATTACATGATCATAGCGACGAGCATGCTCCCCCAAACCATGGCTGAGCACAAGTACAGCTTGTGCG
>JBOFCS010000146.1:0-14925 GCA_051646185.1 Mycobacteriaceae bacterium
ACTGCTGCGCATTCATCAATAGTCGGGTCTTCACGACCTTTGAGATTGCTTTGTATCATGCTGATGGCACCGCCGGGGACCTCCACCATAATATTGCACCTTCCCCAGGTATCGGGAATGGTCACCACCGCATTACGACCATTGATGGTGGTATCCCAAATTTTGATTCGTCCCCTGGCGTGACGTTCCATATCCAAAGAGATATTTTCCGCCCAAATAGTTAAGTTGAACTGGTCATTGTGATAGTCGCAGCCGATATGCATTTCCGGGCCGCCATCGGCTGCGGTGTAGGGGATATTCAGGTCAGCGCGTTTATCGTTATCACGGGTCACCCCCACCGCATCGAAGGCGGCTGGCGGGAAATCGGTGCAGGGATCAAAAGTCACTGGGTCCCGATACTTATTGGCCCCACTCGGGGCCGTCGGAGTACCCGAGACTGTGGCCTCACACCCAGCTACCAGCAGGCACACACCGATGACCACAGGAAGTAGTACAGACGATACCGAGATGCGCTGGTAGTCGTTGCGGGTGCTGAGGTTCCTGGTCATGGGTGTTTACAGTCCTAGACCGTTAAAGCGTTGCTGATTGTCCTGCTCCACCCGCTCAAAATTAGCTTTGCACTGCAACAACGCAGCTTCTAATTCCCCTAACGCATCCGCATGATCCTGCCAGCCTGCCTGCACCGAATTATCCGGTCCATCCACTTTACGTTGCAATTTAGGAACCAACACATCCGAAGGCGGATATCCCTCACCCAACCCTCCGACTTTATCCAACTCTCCTACGAATTTGGCTTCGTCGAGGAGGACTTGCCGCATCGTTCTGACGTGTCCGACCAGTTCGTCCACCTCGGCGGGGTCCATCGAAAATATTCCAGCAGCAGCCTGCTGCGCTAACCTTCGGATCGGATTATCCTCAGCCATCACACTCCCCTTTTCTGATACACATTCTGATCACCATAGGTACTCACACTCAGTAAGACGGAGAAAACCTCGTTTTGGTTCCATTTTTTACCAAAAAACTTTTCCACACAATATTTTCCCAGCTCACACCCAGTACAGTACCAACCACACGTTACCCTTGCAGATCTAGGATGTACAGCGCATGGGTAAGTTCAGGGGTGTAGGTACTTAAATCTGTTTCGGAAAAAATGGTTCCAACAAGGTCATGTGATGGATGACTGCTGCGCATTCATCAATAGTCGGGTCTTCACGACCTTTGGCATTACTTTGCAGCATGGTGATGGCTCCGCCGGGGACTTCCACATACATATTGCAGCTGCCAAAGTTGTCGGGAATGGTCATCACCGCATTACGGCCGGTGAGGGTGGTATCCCAAATTTTGATTTTCCCGATAGCTTTCCGCCGAGCTTCTAACCCCACATTTTCCGCCCAAATAGTCATGCTGAACTGGTCATTGTGGTAGTAACAGCCGATATGCATTTCTGGGCCGCCATCGGCTTCGGTGTAGGGGATATTCAGGTCGGCGCGTTGCTCACCGGTTTCCCTACGTTTCACCCCCACCGCATCGAAGGCGGCTTGCGGGAAATCAGTGCAGGGATCAAAAGTCACTGGGTCCCGATACTTATTGGCCCCACTCGGGGACGTGGCAGTACCCGAGACCGTGACCTCACACCCCGCCAGCAGCACCCCCACCACCGTAAAAAACGCAGCAGAAAAGCGCCTAGCTCGACTTATCAGGGTTCTCATCAGAATCTTCCTGCTCACCAGGGTTGCGAAGAGCAGCTCGCTCTGCCTCAGCAGCCACCCGCATTTCTTCGAGCATCAGATTCAACTCCCCAGCTGACTCCAAAAGCCGGTCATTCATGCCTTCAATGCCATTTGCATAGCTATTGACAACCCAGTACAGCATGTCCGGGGTGGGCGGAATCTGGGCGATGTCAGCGGGAGTCACCCGAGGCCAGTCCCAGTTTTCGCAAGGGTCAGGAGTATGCGGCTCAGACATCGTCGCCAAGGCATCACGCAGGGTATCCCGAAGCTTGAGGGATGCGGCAATAACTGGCAGCGGGTTAGCAAGCAAAGGGGTTATATCGATAGGCTCATCATCTGCGAGCTCAGGCTCTGCCCCAGAAGCGTCGCCAGGGTTTTCTGCTGCATCATCGTTAGTTGCGTCTTCGTTCTCATCCTGATTGTCCACCCGAGGTTCCTTTCCTTGCTGCGCCTCATAACGATAGGCTGACTAAGGCGGTTCCCGTTGAATTATCCACCCCAGAGTTAAGGACCTTACCTGTGGCACGACCAGCCGAGCCTACGCAACCTAGCGTACGCCCGCCGCGCGCCCGAATGACCGGGACTGAACGGCGGCAGCAACTTATCGAAATCGCCCGCTCTCTTTTTGCCGATCGTGGTTATGAAGCTACCTCCATTGAAGAAATTGCACAGCGAGCAAATGTGTCTAAACCCGTGGTATACGAGCACTTTGGTGGCAAAGAAGGCATCTATGCGGTGGTTGTTGACCGTGAAATGGCTGTACTCAACGACATGATTACCTCCTCGTTGACTAATAACCGTTCTCGGGTTCGAGTAGAACGAGTGGCACTAGCTTTACTGACCTATGTTGAAGACCGCACCGATGGCTTCCGGATTCTGGTACGAGATTCCCCAGCCGGGGTGAGTTCGGGTACTTATTCAAGTTTGTTAAATGATGCGGTGAGTCAAGTATCGAACATTCTTGTTGGTGACTTTGTGCGCCGAGGCTTACAGGCCGAGCTTGCCCCGCTCTATGCTCAAGCTCTGGTGGGCATGGTATCGATGGCTGCTCAATGGTGGCTTGATGTGCGGGTTCCTGAAAAAGAAGTTGTTGCCGCCCATCTGGTAAATCTTTGCTGGCACGGACTCACCCATCTGGAGATGCAGCCTGTGCTCAGTGATGAAATAACGGAGCAGAGTTAAAGGCATAGACTGGCTATATTCTATGTGAGTCCTGTCCGATTTTGCCCACACCTTCAGGAGCGTTCCCAGCGTTGTCTGCCCCCACTTCAGTTGCGTTGAACCCTGCTCCCATGAGTGGTTTAGCAGCCATAGCTACCCGTGATAGTGCAATTGCTTCAGTGCTGGACCGTAGTGGGCAGCAATATCTAGAGATATCCGCGCCGAATGCCGCGCGTGCTTTCCTCATTTCGGCTTTAGCGCAGCGCGGGTTGCTATTAGTGGTGACGGCCAGTGGTCGGGAGGCTGATGATCTTTCTGCTGAACTTAAAGAAATCCTCGGCGCAGATGTGGTGGGGTATTTTCCGTCCTGGGAAACCTTGCCGCATGAACGGTTATCGCCCAGCGCAGATACTGTTGGTCGGCGGTTGGAAATTCTGCGCAGAATTGCTCGCCCTGAGGATGAAATATATGGGCCGCCACTAAAAGTTGTTGTCACCACCGTGCGTTCTTTGGTCCAGCCGATGGCTCCGGGGCTAGGGGAGATGGAACCCTTGATTCTGCGGACCGGGGGCACTATGGATTTTGCGGAGTTGGCTCATCGGCTGGTGGAAATGGCCTATACCCGAGTGGATATGGTGGGCAAACGAGGTGAGTTTGCCGTCCGTGGTGGCATTGTTGATGTTTTTCCACCTACCGCAGATCATCCAGTGCGCGTAGAGTTTTGGGGAGATGAGATCACCGAGGTTCGGGCTTTTTCGATCGCAGATCAGCGATCTATCGGTGAAGTCAACCTTGCTGCGGTAGTGGCGCCGCCTTGTCGGGAATTATTGCTGACCCAGCAGGTGCAAGAGCGAGCAGCGCAGCTAGCCAAGGAACATGCCGCCGATGCAGCTTTGGTGGAAATGTTGGACAAGCTTGCCAACGCTATGCCGGTTGAAGGTATGGAAGCGTTAATGTCGGCATTACTGCCGGGGCAGTTGCAGTTATTAGCCGATGTTCTTCCCGATGGTACCCAGATGCTTATCTGTGATCCTGAGAAAGTTCGCACCAGAGCAAGTGATTTGGCTCGGACTGGGCAAGAATTTTTGGAAGCATCGTGGTCTGCGGCTTCGGTGGGTGGTGTTGCGCCACTGGATAGTTCCATTCTTGGAGCTTCAGCGTATCGTTCATTACGGCAGGCCCGTGAGGCTTCCGATGCCCGTGGCTTGCCCTGGTGGACGATAAGCCCGTTAGCCAGTGGTAGTGCAGAGGCTCTTGACGTTAAGCTTTTAGCTGCGCCTACCGCTCGTGGTGATGACGATGGTGTAAAAACTATTTTTGCTAGTCTGCGGGCCCATGTTAGCGCTGGCGGTAAGGCAGCGGTGGTGGTAGGTGGCACCGGTACTGCTCACCGAATTATTGAACGATTAGGTGAAGAAGAAGTTCCGGCAACACAATTAGAACCCGGCAGGGAGCCAGAGCCGGGTGTGGTAGGAGTGCTCCGAGGCAGTCTCCATGACGGAGTGGTATTCCCCGACGCCGGTCTTGTCATCATCACAGAAGCAGACTTAACTGGAAACAGGGTGGTTGCTGTAGGGGATGGAAAGCGCCTTCCGGCTAAGCGCCGCAACCAGGTTGACCCACTGGCCTTAGCTGCCGGGGACATGGTGGTGCATGACCAACACGGCATTGGCCGCTTTGTGGAAATGGTGGAACGTACTGTCGGTGGTGCACGTCGCGAATATTTGGTGGTGGAGTATGCGGCGAGTAAACGCGGGCAGCCGGGGGATCGACTTTTTGTTCCAATGGACGCGCTGGACCAGCTTTCCCGCTATATAGGTGGTGAGCTACCTGCTTTGAGTAAATTGGGTGGTTCTGATTGGGCAAATACAAAACGTAAGGCTCGCAAGGCAGTTCGAGAAATAGCAGGGGAGCTGGTGCAACTTTATGCGGCTAGGCAAGCCGCCCCCGGGCATGCTTTTGGCCCGGATACCCCCTGGCAGCAGGAATTGGAAGACGCCTTTGCTTTTACCGAGACAGTGGATCAACTCACCGCTATTACTGAAGTAAAAGCTGATATGGAAAAACCTGTTCCGATGGATCGGGTGGTCTGTGGTGATGTGGGATACGGTAAGACTGAGATTGCTGTTCGAGCCGCTTTCAAAGCTGTGCAAGATGGAAAGCAGGTTGCGGTTTTAGTGCCTACCACTCTCTTGGCCGGGCAGCATTTACAAACCTTCGCCGAACGTATGGCGGCGTTTCCAGTAACCATCAAAGGGCTTTCTCGTTTTACTGATGCGGCCGAATCAAAAGCAACATTGGCCGGGATGCGTGAAGGCACCGTCGATATTGTGGTGGGAACTCATCGCTTGCTACAGACGGGGGTGCAGTGGAAAGACCTTGGTTTGGTGGTGGTTGATGAAGAGCAGCGGTTTGGTGTTGAGCATAAAGAGCATATTAAGGCGCTGAGAACCCATGTTGATGTCCTAACAATGTCAGCAACCCCTATTCCGAGAACTTTGGAGATGAGTTTGGCTGGCATTCGCGAGATGTCTACCATCTTGACTCCTCCCGAAGAACGGCACCCAATTTTGACTTATGTTGGTGCTTATGAAGATAAACAAGTAGCTGCCGCCTTACGTCGAGAATTACTGCGAGATGGTCAAATATTTTATGTACACAATCGGGTAAGTTCGATTGACAAAGCTGCGGCGAGGTTGCGTACACTAGTTCCAGAAGCACGGGTGGTTGTTGCTCACGGTCAGATGAATGAAGAGGCATTAGAAACTACGGTGCAAGGCTTTTGGAATCGTGAATACGATATTTTGGTGTGTACCACAATCATTGAAACAGGATTAGATATTTCTAATGCTAATACCTTAATTGTGGAACGTGCTGATTCTCTTGGCCTTTCGCAACTGCATCAGTTGCGTGGTCGGGTTGGGCGTAGCCGGGAGCGGGGCTATGCCTACTTTTTGTATCCACCGGAAAAGCCACTTACCGAAACTGCCTATGATCGTCTGAGTACTATTGCCAAAAATTCCGAGCTTGGTGCTGGCATGGCAGTTGCTATGAAAGACTTAGAAATTCGTGGTGCCGGTAATGTTTTAGGTGCAGAACAATCTGGTCATGTAGCTGGGGTTGGTTTTGATCTTTATGTGCGTTTGGTGGGTGAAGCAGTGGAGGCCTACCGAGCGGCGGCAGATGGTATACCGATTGCTGTAGCTGAAGAAATTAAGGAAGTTCGCATTGACCTTCCTGTGGATGCTCATATCCCGCCAGAGTATGTGACCAGCGATCGGTTGCGGTTAGAGGGCTACCGAAAGTTAGCTTCGGCTACCACTGATGCTGGCATTGCTGCGGTGATGGAGGAACTTGTAGATCGTTATGGTCCGCTACCACAAGAAGTTCAGCGGCTGGTATCGGTAGCAAAACTGCGGCTACTGTGTAGGCAGTATGGACTTACTGAGGTCAGTGTTGTTGGTACGCAATTAAAACTTGCCCCACTGGTGCTGCTTGATTCGCAGCAGTTGCGACTCAAGCGACTGTATCCCAGCGCGCAGTACCGTGCCACCACCTCGCTGGTGCAATTACCGCTACCAAGGGTTGGTGGTGGGGGTGTGGGTGCTGATCGAGTTCGGGATGTGGCACTTATTCAAATGATTGCAGATTTATTGCTAGCTCTTGATGGTAAGCCAGCGGGAATGGTCACAATGGAGGTAGGGCAGTGACCGTGGTATTGGTTGATCCGCAGCACCCAACACAGATTCCACTGGAAGCGGTTCAACTTATTGCCCTGGGGGTGCAGTACACCGAAGAGCTTCCTGTTCGTGTTCCTTGGGTACTTAAGGATGCACGGCCGGTGGGATGTGGCGATCGGGCTGCAGTCTTGCTCAGTTCTGATGTCAGCCATCCCGAGGTTAGGCAACGGATATTTGAAGGTGAAGACGTTATCCGCTCGCAAAAATATTTGGGTGACAACCTGATTCATGCGGTAGATATTATTGACCGAATGCGGTCCCATGGACCTTGGGAGGCGCAGCAAACACATGAATCGCTTCGCCGGTATCTGCTTGAAGAAACCTACGAATTATGTGATGCCATTGAGCAGGGCAACGCCGGAGAGATCTGTGGTGAGCTTGGCGATGTGCTACTGCAGGTGCTTTTTCATGCTCGGATTGCCCAAGAGTCCAACTCGGGGAGTTTTACTATTGATGATGTTGCCCAGCATCTTATTGAGAAGCTGAAACGGCGTGCACCACGGGTTGTGGCTGGAATACCGGTTACCATTGAGGAACAGATAGCCGACTGGGAAAACAGTAAGGCAATGGAAAAGGCGGAAAGCCAAAATAGTTCATATTTTGCCGGTATCGCTTTGACTCAACCGGCGTTATCGCTGGCGCAGAAGGTGATAACTCGGGTGCGGCAGGCAGGCTTTCCTGATGATTTACTCCCGGAGGAACTGAGCTTGGTACGGCCCAGTGATGTCACCACCGATGCTGAAGCGGTGGTGCGTAAATCGGCGTTGGCCTTTATGAAGCAGATTGACCAGATCTGTCTGAAAATTGAACCGACTGAGGGTGTGCTGGATATAGCAGAAGAGCGTTGGCGGGAATTATGGTCGTCTTCTTCTTAAATTTTTGGTAAGTAAATCACCATATCTTTACAAAATCTAGCAATCTGTCACGCGCGCATGGCACTATGGGGGAATGCCTCGCCCCCGTCGCCCCGACTTGCCCTGTCGTTGTGGGCATCCGCTTATTGCCCATAAACATATGCGCAAGGGCAGCGACTGTAGTTTGTGCGCGGCACCCGGCTGCCTAAAATTTAGGCCAGCTAAAGGTTATTTTCTTTTTCGCCTTACCCATTGGTGATCGCAAGGCAGCGAGCATTGCTGCTTAGCCAAAAAGAGTTGAACCCCAGTATTGACCGGCACGTACGCCCGGTGGGCAAGCAAATAAAGCTGAGCCATTGTGAAGAATGTATTCATTAAGTGCGTCGCTGCGAGCAAGTTTCTGCTGCATCGGCACAAATTGCTTCAGCGGGTCACGGTTGAAAGCAATAAAAAATAATCCGGCGTCAAGGTGCCCGAAACCGTCGGAACCATCGGTGAAGTTGTAGCCGCGGCGTAAAAGTTGAATACCATCGAGTTCTTCGGCTGAGGCCAATCGCACATGCGAGTCTGTGTCGATGAGCGGACCCTGTGGACCTTTGGCAGTGAGATCAAGCTCAGCGAACTCGTCTTTTTCGCCAATCGGCGCTCCAGAACCCTTGTGTCGACCAATGACTCGTTCTTGTTCACCAAGAACGGTGCGATCCCAGGCTTCAATGCGCATGCGGATACGACGGGCTACCAGGTAACTTCCGCCAGCCAGCCAGGCTGGATTATCGTCCTTGCTGACCCAAATGAATTTCTCAGCTAAGCCAGGATCTTCAGATTTAATATTGCGGGTTCCGTCCTTGAAACCAAAAAGATTTCGTGGGGTTTTCTGGGCTGTTGAGGTTGAGGAGGTGCGGCCAAAACCTAATTGTGACCATCGAACTGATACCACCCCAAAGCCAACCCGAGCAAGATTGCGAATGGCATGGACCGCAACTTGGGGGTCATTGGCACAAGCTTGAATGCAGATATCACCGCCCGATCGAGCCGCTTCTAAATTTTCGTTGGGAAACTTGGGTAAGTCAACCAGGGAAGCGGGTTGCTGATCGGCAATACCAAATCGGTCCACCCCATCTTTGCGGAATAAGGTGGGTCCAAAGCCAATGGTGAGAGTTAATGCTGAGGCTGGAAGATCAAGCGCTTCACCGGTATCGGTTGGCGGGTTGAATTCTCCGGCATCAATAGCCCCGCCATCAACGGCTTCTTTGCCCGCCGTCATCTGAGCGGCCATCGCAGTCCAGGTTTTGAGCAGAGAGACTAGTTCTTCCCGGGAATTAGTGGTGACATCAAAAGAACAAAAATGCATTCGGTCTTGAGCTGGGGTGAGGATTCCAGCCTGGTGCTCTCCGTAAAAATCTACAGCTGCATCAAGGGAAAGGGTTTGTTCCTCTGTGGTTGATCGAGTGCCAATAATGCCACCGGCAGCGCCGACTCCTACTAAAGCAGCCCCAGCCCCGGCGGCGCCAAAAAGCTTACGCCGCGACAGCCCTTGTTTTTCTTGATGAATGGTTTCTGGACTTTCTGACATTAGTTTCCTGCCACTATTCCTTGGACCTGGCTGACCTCTTTGGAGAGTGCGTCAATGGCGATCCCTAGTTCTTGTCGTTGAGCTTGTACAACGGTGTCGTAGGATACAAATCCATCACCGAGTCGATACTTGGCTAGGAGTGCATCTAATTCAGCAAAACGACGGTCAATGGCTTTGCCAAGTTCAGGATTACGTTCGTCGACAATAGTTCGTACTGAAGCGATGGCAGCTTGGGATCCATCAACATTGGCTTGGAAATCCCATAAGTCGGTGTGTGAGAAGATGTCTTCTTCTCCGGTAAGTTTTGAGATGGCGATTTCGTCAAGTAAAGATTGTGCGCCACCGGCTACTTGAGTGGGAACGACGGTGAAACCGGGGTCTTCTACGCTGTTTTCTAGTTCTTGGATATCAGCAAGGAGCTGATCGGCAATGGCATTGGTATCAGCTTGTAGCCCTTGCGCCCATAAATCTTTTTCTAAGCGATGAAAACCGGTCCAGGTTGCGCCTGGTTCCAGGTCGGCTTCGCGGAGATCGATGCGTGGATCGAGGTCATTGGGGAAACTTTCGGCTACTGGCTCAATACGCTCGTAGTAGGTGCGGGCCACCGGATACTGTGTTTTGGCGGTCTCAATATCACCGGATTTGATTGCCGACACAAAGACGGCACTCGCTTCGGTCAGTGCTTCGATTTGGCTAACAACGTATCGCTTATAACCCGCTGCGGCTTCGGCAAGTTTACCGGTTTTGTCAAGGACGATAGAGTCTCCGCTGACAGTGTAATCAACCCGAATACCATCGCCGATCATGCCGGGTTTGCAGGCAGTGACGTAGGTTGCTGCTTCTGGTAGTGCCACAACAAGTTTACGTGTGAGCCCTGGTCCGATGTTCTCTACCTCGCCCATGACTCGCTGTCCGGTGTCATAGACATAAAACTCGGTAACCTTTGAGCCATTATTGGTGATCAGGAAGGTGGAATTACCGGTTTTTCCGGAGGTGCTTGATAACTCGCAGCTGCTATCTGTGGCAGTGACCGTGATATCACCTTCAGAAGCGCCCTGATCTTTTGAAGTACAGGCAACAAAGGCAAGAGGCAGGGTGGTTACTGCTGTGAGAGTAAAAAAAGAGCGGCGCATGGGTGGAGAACCTTTCAAAGTTTGACTGAAACAGTCTGTGCTGGAGTCTTGTTGGCGTGTTTGGAAGCTGGACGGAGGAAAAGTGCTAATACGATGGTGAGATAGAGCACCCAGCCCACAACTTGCAAAATGGTGGGATCTGGCCGGAAGTTGAAAATCCCTTGTAAGACTGTGCCGTACCAGCTCGAGGAGTTGTAAATATCAGAGATATTAAAGGCAGTGCTCGACCCGCCGGGGAGTAGTCCGCCAATTTGCAGGGCGCGAATGCTGTACGCCAAGATTCCGGCGGCAACCACAATGAGGAAAATTCCGGTATAGGTGAAAAACTTTGCAAAGTTCATCCGTACAGTCCCCAGGTACAGCAGAACGGTCAGTGCGGCTGCGGCGATCACGCCAAGGACGAGTCCTAGCAGGGGCCATTGTCCACCGCTGCTGCTTTCTGCATAGCCCACCATCAGTAGTGCAGTTTCCACACCTTCTCGGCCAACAGCTAAGAAGGACAAGGAGATAACGGCTGTGGGCCCAACTTCGAGGGCCTTGGTCATACCGGCGCGTAGTTCTCCGGAAATATTGTGGGCGGCGGTTCGCATCCACAACACCATGCCGGTGACGATAATGACAGCTACGAGCGAAGCCACCCCGGCGATGATTTCGGCGGTGAGCCCGCTGACTGTGGATGTTCCATAGTGGATAGCCCCAAAGATGACAGCCACCATGATGATTGCGCTGCCAACCCCAGACCAGACCCATTTAAGGGCATCACGCCGATCACTTTTTACTAAAAAAGCCACCAGAATCATCACGACAATTCCGCATTCGAGACCTTCGCGTAGCCCAATCAGTCCGCTCCCGAGGAGCTGGGTAGCTACTGAGGGGGCTGATCCGGCGGCGAGAGTGGTCACGCTGCTCCTTGCTGACGGTGTAGATGTGGATACATCGACACTATGGATAGGCACGGCTTGGCTAGGTGTGGCTCACCTAACTTCTGTCGTTGAGGATACACGGCGATGGTAGGAACCACAGCGGTAGGTTCAGACTGGCAATTTTCCGTGGAGCTAGCAACTGACAAACGCTCAAAGGAAACAAGCTTGGGTCGTGATCAAAGATTCGGTAGCCTGAATGTTTGGAGGAAAACTACCGGCAACTAGATGAGGGCGGGCAATGAGAATTAAGGGTTTTATTGCTTCCCTGAGCGTGGCAGTAACGATGATCGGTGCGGCAGCGGCTTGCGACAGCGCCGTGAACATCGTCAGTGAGCCAAAGATCCCTATCCCGCAAGGCATACCGCCTGGGCCGGGATTGGCAATTCCGGTCATCAATATCAATCTTCCCGGTCGAAGCGCAGATCAGCTACATCAGTGGGCGATGGGTCAGGCTACGGCACTGGCCATTCCTGTTTCCGCCCTAGAAGCCTATGGTTACGCAGCCCAGGTAATGGCAGAAACTAAACCTGAATGTGGGATTGGGTGGACTACCCTGGCCGGGATCGGGTATATCGAAAGTAAACATGGGGTGTATCAGGGTTCCACGGTGACCGCTACCGGCGATGTCACCCCGGAAATTCGTGGGGTGGCCTTGGACGGAACTCGGGGTAATACCACGATCCTTGACACTGATGCCGGGGTTCTTGATGGCGATAGTGTCCATGACCGGGCTATGGGGCCGTTGCAATTCATTCCTGAGACCTGGCGAATCTGGGCGGTAGACGCTAACGGCGATGGGGTCGTTAGCCCCGATAATATTGATGATGCCGCACTGACAGCAGCCCGCTATTTGTGTTACCGGGGTGGTGATCTGCGGACACCGGAAGGCTGGCAACAGGCGTTAATGGCCTACAACCTTTCCGGCAAATACCTCGCTGATGTGCGCGATTGGGCAGCAGCGTATTCAGTAGGAACTAGGTTATAACGCTCTAAGGCACGTCCCTAAACGCTTTTGGCTTCTCAATGCCCTAGGCTTTGCAGGTCACCACAACCTTATTTCATACTGATAAGGCTGGCTGTACACCTAACGTTTCCTTACAACCGATGAGGAGTTCTACCCGTGGCCATTATTGAACAGGTCGGAGCACGCGAGATCTTAGATTCCCGTGGTAACCCCACTGTGGAAGTTGAGGTTGCTTTAGGTGATGGAACCTTTGCTCGTGCTGCGGTGCCTTCGGGTGCCTCCACCGGTGAACATGAAGCTGTGGAATTGCGTGATGGTGGGCAGCGCTACGGCGGTAAGGGTGTATTAAAAGCAGTTGAGGCTGTTCTTGGTGAGATCGCCCCTGCGGTGATTGGCATTGAGGCTGACGATCAGCGCATTGTTGATCAGGCTCTGCTTGATTTGGATGGCACCCCCGATAAGTCTCGACTGGGGGCAAACGCGTTATTGGGTGTGTCGTTGGCCGTGGCTAAAGCAGCAGCAGATTCGGCGGCATTGCCACTGTTCCGCTACCTCGGTGGTCCTAATGCTCATATTCTGCCGGTACCGATGATGAACATTCTTAACGGCGGGGCTCATGCTGATACCGGGGTTGATGTTCAAGAATTTATGGTCGCGCCTATTGGTGCGCCAAGTTTTAAGGAATCGTTGCGCTGGGGTACCGAGGTGTACCACTCGCTCAAAGCTGTGTTGAAAAAAGCTGGTTTGTCCACGGGGCTTGGCGATGAGGGCGGTTTTGCTCCTGATGTGGCTGGTACCAATGCTGCATTAGACCTTATTAGTGAGGCTATTGCTGCTACTGGGTTAAAGCTTGGCAGTGATATTGCTTTGGCGCTTGACGTTGCTGCGACCGAGTTCTACACCGCGGGAAGCGGTTACGCTTTTGAAAAGAAGTCGCGGACGGCTCAGGAAATGTCTGCTTTTTATGAGGAACTGATTTCGGCGTATCCGATTGTTTCCATTGAAGATCCACTCAGTGAGGATGACTGGGAGGGTTGGGTATCGCTCACCGAGGCCATTGGGGATCGGGTGCAGCTTGTTGGTGACGATTTATTTGTCACCAACCCGGAACGTTTAGAAGAGGGCATCATTAAGGGTGCAGCTAACGCATTGTTGGTGAAGGTCAATCAGATTGGTACGTTGACTGAAACTCTTGATGCGGTATCGCTGGCTCATAACAATGGTTACAAGACGATGATGAGCCACCGGTCCGGTGAAACTGAGGACACCACCATTGCTGATTTAGCCGTGGCTGTTGGCAGCGGGCAGATCAAGACGGGTGCGCCGGCACGTTCCGAGCGGGTGGCTAAGTACAACCAGCTACTGCGCATTGAGGAAGCTTTGGGTGATGCCGCTCGTTACGCGGGCGATCTTGCTTTTCCTCGTTATGTGTGTGAAGCCGACGGCTAGCACCTGTTAGGTCAATTAACTGATGGCTCAAGATAGTAGAGGTCGAGACCGCCGGGCGTCCGGGCGTAAACCTGCGCCTGGGCCAGGGAGCCGGGACCCACGTCGTAGCAAGCGCCGTGATGAGCAGGCGGTGGCTCGCCCTAGCTTGTCTCGCCCGGCGCGCGCGTCTTCGGGTCAGTCTGAGGATGTTGCGACGGTGAAGCCAAAGGTGATTCGGAAGGTTACGACCAAAACTGAGGTTGTTGATCAGGAGAAAGCTCCGGCGTTAACAGCGAAGCGGGCAGTGATTTTGGTGTCTGTGGTGTGCGCTTTAGGCTTAACAATGGCGGTGCCCTTGCGAACATATTTTGGACAACAAGCCGAACGGGAAAGGCTGGTTGCGCAGCGGGTGCAGCTGGAGGCTGAGCTGGAGATGTTGGGGCAGCAGAAAGGGCAATTGGCCGATCCGGCATATATTCAAGCGCAGGCTCGAAATCGTTTAGGCTTTGTGCTTCCTGGTGAGATTCCTTTTCAGGTGCAGCTTCCACACTCTGCGGCAATCAACGAGATAGAGAAAAAGAAGCAAGCAGCTCGAAGCGCAGATCCGTGGTACACCAAGTTGTGGAATTCCATTGCTGATAGCCCGGTTTCCCCCGATCAGATAGGTACCACTAAATGAGTTCAGCACAGTCGCCCGATGCTGTTGGGCAAGCTGACCTTGATGCGGTCACTGCCCAATTGGGTCGGCTGCCCCGTGGGGTATTGGCGATTGCTTACCGCTGCCCGAATGGGGAGCCTGGGGTGGTGAAGACCGCTCCAAAGCTGCCCGATGGTACGCCTTTTCCTACGTTGTTTTATCTAACTCACCCTAAGCTCACCGCCGAGGCCAGTAGGCAGGAGTCGGCCGGGGTGATGCGGGAGATGTCTGAGCGGCTCACAACCGATACTGAGTTGGCGCAGCATTACCGGCAAGCGCACGATAGTTATTTGGCTGAGCGCAACGGCATTGAAGATTTGGGAACAGATTTCACCGGTGGCGGAATGCCAGATCGGGTGAAATGTTTGCATGTGTTGATGGCGCATGCATTGGCTAAAGGGCCTGGGGTCAATCCGTTAGGGGATGAGTCGGTGGCATTAGCGGCAGACCTTGGTGGCTTGCGGGGCACTGTGATTCCAGCGGACTGGCCAACCTATTCACCTCCAGAGCAGGGGTAGTTATGACTCGTGTTGCAGCGATTGACTGCGGTACCAATTCACTTCGCCTTCTTATTGCTGATGTCACCGATGCTGGTCTGACTGATGTGCACCGGGAGATGCGGGTGGTGCGGCTCGGGGAAGGGGTGGATGCTACGGGAACTCTGGCGCCGGAGGCTATTGAGCGAACCAGGGGAGCTTTGGTGGATTATGCGCAATTGATGA
>JBOFCS010000153.1:0-8080 GCA_051646185.1 Mycobacteriaceae bacterium
CTTCCCGAGAAAACAACCCCACATTCAACGGCGGAACAGAATTCACTACCTCAGACTCAATACTGGTGGTTAACACCCACCCATCGGACGTTATTGTCGAATTATCCACCGGCGCAACATCAATCGGCACCGCACCCGACACCCCAGAAACACCTGCAACACCCAACAACGCGACAGCGGTAACGGTAACGGAACTGGCTACCGCTAAAACACGAAAATACACGCTCATACAACACACCCCACAGAAAACATTTACGGACGTCAGCTAACCAATGGACGACTCTCAAGCTACCCCCCCCCATCTGGATAATGTCAACAGCAAACCAACATTCTTCACAATCGTTATCAAAACGTGACAAAACCGCTGCGGGGGTTGGTAACTAACTTTTAACCATCGGAATTTGAACAACTTGAGCTTGACGAGGGCGAAGCCACTGAGGAAGCCAAGTTGGTGGCAGATCAGCTGCCTGGTCGAGAACGCCGCCAGCTGGATCGTCAACCCAACCATACCGGACAATATCGTTCTCTGGTCGATAAATTTGCCAGATCACTAGTGTACATAAACCCAACACAGCAAGATCCCTAAGAACCACAGTGCCTGTGAATACTTGTTCTGGTAGCCCCTTATTGTTTTCGCCTAAAAGATAGTACATTCGAGGAACCCAGACAAGAGCATCAATTGTCATCCATGCCAACAAAATTCGCCTATGAGGTAATGCCAATACAGCAAGGGGGACCAGCCACAGCGAAAACTGAGGGCTCCACACCTTATTTGTCAATAAAAAGGCGGCAATCACCAAAAAGGCTAACTGCATCAATCTGGGCCGACGTGCAGCAGTCAAGGCGATATAACCAATTCCCAAGCAGGCCAACATAAATAAGCTAAACGAAATACTATTAAGCATAGAGGGGGGTTCACCTAAGCCAAGGTGCCCATCAAATCCCTTCCACCCAGTAAAAGATGCGACAACATTGTATACTGAATCTGGGTCCATGCCGCGTTCAGTATTAAGACGCAAAAACTCTCGCCACCCAGCCGGAAATAACACGGCTATAGGAAGATTAACTACAGTCCACGTTACCGCAGTGGCCGCTGCCGCGCTTAACCACTGACGCATCTTTCCGGTACGCAGACACAAAACCAGCAATGGACCAAGAAGCAAAGCGGGATAAAGCTTCGCTGCGGCGCCCAAACCCAATAGCACTCCAGCTAGTAATGGTTTCTTTCTCGACCAGGCCAAAAGCGCACTCGAAGCGAACGCCGTAGCTAAAGCATCAAAATTAGTGAATATTTGAAAAATCACAATTGGCGAAGCCGCAATAAGGGCTGAATCCCACACCCGACGCCCGGCAAGTTGTGCACTTGCCCAAATCGTAACCAACCAAGCTAAAGACAAGCCCAAAGCTATAACATTAAAGAATATAACTACTTGCAATGCTCCCGGCAGCCAACCCTTCAAAGATCCTTGATACCAAGCTTTTGCGATAGTCATACCCACATACTGGTAAAGCCCAGTAAGAACCGGGTACTCCATATACCTACGTTGGACCGAACCATCATAACGAATCTGCGGACTACCTGAGCCAGTCGTTTCAACCCAACTTGACTTATACGGGAACTCCCCCGCATCCAGACGTTCAGCACCATACAATGGCACCGTATCGGAGTAACATAACGCTACATACTGCCGACTATCTGACCAATCTAAACCCAGCTCACCATTTGGCCCCATAGGTGCCTGCTGTATGCACCCAGCTTTTGAGCTCCAACCAAGCGCAAGAAAAACCACTGCAAGAAGCAGCACCACCCGCACCGGAGTAACCCAACGAGTCCGCCCCACCAGGGCATGATGACCTACTGGGCCACCAATAACCTCAACTAATTGCGCAACCATAACATCGTTATGCCCCGGCATATCACGCCAATTTGCGCTACGGAGATCCTCGGCCAATGGTCCAGGGGAAACCATAGGAATCCCCTCATGAACAATGGGTGTATCGCTGTCGTTTGACACGTACTGAAGGCTACCCGACTCCAATATCAACCTATGGATTTGGCGGTGCCACCGCCGAAGTTGGAGCTACCGATGTCACCGGAGCAACAGACGTGGGTACCGTTGATGCTGTTGGTGCACCTGGAAGCGGAATGGTTATGCCAGGAAGAATTTCAATACTTGGTGGCACCAGCACCACCGAACTATTCGTAGCAACAGGCGAACTAGGACCTGACGAGGTCGTTTCAGTTGACGGGGGTACATAAACTGGAACACCCGAGTAGCCACCGATAGTGCCGGGTTTAGGGAAATTTTCATTTTCGGTTCCGACAAGCGCACCGTCCATAGTGTCTTTCCAAATATCAGAAGGCAGACCTGAACCGTAAATCTGGCCACCGTAGCTGTTTATTAATGGTTGTTGCCCGCTATCTGTTCCTACCCATACCGCAGTAGCTAACGAAGGTGTGTACCCCACCATCCAGGCATCTTTGTTTTGCCCAGTATCACCCAGCTGCGCGGTACCTGTTTTAGCGGCAGATTGTCGACCGCCAGCGAGATTATGGCCTCGCGAATAACCCGCTATTGGTTTCATAGCTGCAGTCGCATTATCTGCTACTGCATTATCAAAACGCTTTTCTCCCAACGGAGTTCCTCTATCTAATAACACAACGCCATCAGCAGTAGTAACTTTTTGGATGAAATGTGGCTTATAATACGTTCCTGATGCTGCAAGAGTTGCATAGGCTGAGGCCATATCTAAAACACGCGATTGGTACTGGCCAAGAACGACACCGTAGTTGGGTGGACCTCCAAGCCCATCCTCGGAAAGCGTGTGATCCACTCCAGGAAAGCTTTTTGCTATCCCCGCCTGGTGCGCAGCCTCTGCCACCGCCGAAGCATCACCATCTAGCTTCAGCATTAGTCGGTAAAAGCTGGTATTAAGTGATCGCTTTAAAGCCTCAGCAATGGAGCAAACTCCACATGAGTCACCCTCAACATTAGAAATTCTGATGCCATTTTGAACAAGCGGTGAGCTGTCTATGGCTGTACCCAACCCAATCCCCTGTTTTAGCGCTGCCACCAACCCAAATACTTTAAACGAAGAACCTGTTTGTAAACCCGCTTGCGCATAGTCAAAACCAACCCCATCGGAGCCACCGTAGTAAGCCCGGATAGCACCGGACCGTGGGTCCACTGATACCACTGCTGATCGGAGATCAGCAGACTCACCTTCTAAGTTCTCATTGACTGAATTTACTGCTGCCTGTTGAGCTTTGGGATCTATTGTGGTAATAATCTGCAGACCTTCGGTATTTAGCTCTTGCTCACTGATATCAGACTCAGCGAGTTCTTTAAGAACCTGAGTTTTGATAAGCCCCTCTGGACCTGAAGCTGAACTATCCGAGGTAGCTTCAGCAATAGAAATAGTTGCTGGATAAACCTGAGCAACCCGATCGCCGACACTAAGAGCACCTATCGTAACCATGCCATCAAGTACATAGTTCCAACGCTCGGTAGCTCGAGTAAGGTTTATTTCAGGATCATTACCCGAAGGGCTCTGAATAGACGAAGCTAGAACCGCACCCTCAGCCACTGTTAGATCCTGAACATTTTTATTGAAATATGCCTTCGACGCTGCTGAGATACCGTATGCACCTCGACCAAAGTAAATTGTGTTGAGATAGGCCGCCAATATCTCGTCTTTAGTCCACTCCCTAGCCATTTTTGTTGCCATTACTAATTCTTTAGCTTTACGGGTGTACCCGGCCATGCCAGAACGCTCAGAACCAACAATCGCGTTTTTGATGTATTGCTGGGTGATTGTTGAGCCGCCCTGGGTGTCGCCGCCGGTAAGGTTATTTTTTGCAGCCCTAGCAAAGCCACTAATAGAGAATCCGGGGTTACTGTAAAAATCCCTGTCCTCAGCCGAAATAACTGCATCACGCACAAACTCCGGTATCTGACTGATTTCAACATCTGTTCTATTACCTTGTGGTGGAACCACTTTTCCGATAATTGAAGTGCCATCTGCAGCAAAAATCGTTGCCACTTGATTTGTCCGTAAATCTCCTGGCTGCGGTACATCTATCACCATGTAGGCAATCATGAAAGTTACGGTAGGAATAAGGATTGCTAAGGCAAAAACTGCCACAAAAAACCGTCGAACCAACCGCCATGTGGAATTTTTCTTACGCCGGGATGCACGTTTCTTAGCCGATGCGGCTGTTGATGAAGTCATAAAAACTTCTTCCTTAGAACGATCCTCAAAGGGCGGGCCGGGATAGGTCATAAATCATTCTCCAGTTTTGCACTATGCAAATTTTCACACTGTGCGGTGGCGTGACTAATTGTTAGCTCGAGCTTTTATTCTTGGGCTTTACACCCTAAGTCTAAAGAATCACTCTCCTGAAGACGGGAAGGTCGCTTAGGCGGTGGGGCACCACCAAGTACATAAGACTGGATCAAATGATTCCAGCTACAACTCCGACATACCTCAACATCGTGGACCGAAAATTCTTCTTGAGTCTCGGCAAGACGCGCAAGCTCAGTCGAAGTACGCGCTGAACCTGAGATAGCGCCCAACTTGTCCCCAAAAACCCACGAAACAACCGTAAGCTGTTCTTTACGGCAAATCGGGCAGATAACTTCGCTACCTCTGCCATGAAATTTAGCTGCCCGCAGCAGGTAAGAATCCGCATCGCATACTGCGGTAAGCGCTGTCCGCCCTGAGTGCACCTGAGCCAGCACCGACTTGCGCGCGAGCGCGTAGTCCACTACCTGACGTTGCAGTCCCATAACCCCAGAGTACGGGCAACTATGTCTAAACAGCGATAAAAAGATCTTTGATCACAAAAATGCTAGATATCATGCAACTAGACATACCTAATTTCCTGCAAAATTTTGTTTGTTAAAACTGCAAAACAGGCCTGAGTGACTGCCAACGTTTATCGCTACCCACCGCTTCTTATGGCAGGCGATGCGGTCTCCATATATATCGGTGCGATACAGTTATAAGTGTATCTACCGCCACAAAGCTCACCAAGGAGGTGAACTGTGCTTGAACTAGCGATCCTGGGCCTACTGCACGGGGCACCCATGCATGGCTATGAGCTGCGCAAACGGTTAACTGGATTACTAGGGGCTTTCAGAGCTTTCTCCTACGGCTCCCTATACCCCGCCCTCCGCAGAATGCAGGCTGATGGCCTCATCGAAGAGGACTCAGCGCCCGCAGGGACACCGGTGCTGCGCCGCGCAAAGCGGGTCTACCAACTCACCCCCACAGGCCGGGAACGTTTCACCGAACTTGTGGCTGATACCGGACCACAAAATTACACAGACGACGGTTTTGGTGTTCACCTAGCGTTCTTTAGTCGTACCCCCGCTGAAGCACGCTTGCGTATTCTTGAAGGCCGCCGCCGTCAGGTAGAGGAACGGCGCGAAGGTCTGCGGGAAGCAATCGCACGAGCAAGTAGCTCTTTAGATCGCTACACCCGTCAGCTTCACCAGTTAGGTCTTGAATCCAGCGAACGAGAAGTTCGCTGGCTCAATGAACTCATTGCCGCAGAAGGCAAAACGATGTCAACACCCGGCTCGGCAGTGCTTCCAAAAAATGCTGCCCCACAGAGCAAAATATCAATAAGGACAGAAGGAGAACCCGACCATGGGTGATAACAGCACCGCTTCCGTGCGCGTGGCCATTGTAGGTGTAGGCAACTGCGCCTCGTCCCTGGTTCAGGGCGTGCAGTACTACAAAGATGCCGATGAGAACGCCGTCGTTCCGGGATTGATGCACGTAAAATTTGGCCGCTACCACGTTCGTGATGTGGAATTTGTAGCTGCTTTTGATGTGGATGCAAAGAAGGTCGGCTTTGACCTATCCGAAGCAATCTTCTCGAGCGAAAACAACACCATCAAAATCGCCGACGTCCCCCCCACAAATGTCACCGTTCAGCGTGGACCAACCCTCGACGGAATCGGCAAATACTACGCCGAAACTATTGAGTTATCTGACTCAGATCCCGTTGATGTGGTTAAAGCACTCAAAGACGCCAAGGTTGATGTCCTGGTTTCCTATCTACCTGTTGGTTCCGAGGAAGCAGATAAGTTTTACGCCCAGTGCGCGATCGACGCTGGGGTTGCCTTCGTGAACGCATTACCTGTCTTCATTGCTTCAGATCCAGAGTGGGCACAAAAGTTTGTTGATGCTGGAGTACCTATCGTCGGTGATGATATTAAAAGTCAGGTTGGTGCAACTATCACTCACCGAGTAATGGCAAAACTGTTTGAAGATCGCGGTGTACAGCTAGACCGCACCATGCAGCTTAATGTTGGTGGCAACATGGACTTTAAGAACATGTTGGAACGGGAGCGCCTGGAATCAAAGAAGATTTCAAAAACACAAGCAGTTACCTCTAACCTCAACCGCGAGCTCGGCGCTGGCAACGTACACATCGGACCTTCCGACCATGTAGGTTGGTTAGATGATCGTAAATGGGCATACGTTCGCCTCGAAGGTCGTGCCTTCGGCGATGTACCGCTTAGCCTGGAGTACAAATTGGAAGTGTGGGATTCACCAAACTCCGCTGGCATCATTATCGATGCCGTGCGGGCCGCAAAAATTGCCATGGATCGCGGCATCGGTGGTCCTGTATACCCAGCATCGGCCTACCTGATGAAGAGCCCACCTAAGCAAATGGCCGATGATAAGGCTCGAGCTGAACTTGAAGCGTTTATCATCGAAGCCTAACCGCAACATCTAATCCCAAAGTGGGGCAACAACATTTATTGTGTTGTTGCCCCACTTTTTAAGTTTCTACTGCTTGCGTACTAGCACCCAACAAAATAGTTCCGATCAGTTCAGGATCATCAGTCATTGGTACATGCCCTAATCCGGGAAGAATTAACACTTTAGCGTGCGGAAAACTCTTAGCAACTTTTTTTGCTTGATACACCGGAAGAATCAGATCGCGACTACCCCAAGCAACGGTGATCGGAACCTTGGATAAGGTTCTGGGAAAAGAGAAATCGGTATCCAAGTAGTCTAGAATTGTGTTAGTTGAAAGCGATTGTGCATCAACAATTGCGTTCTCGGGACTTACCCGCCAAGGCTTTGCAAAGAAAAATCCTAACGCCAGAGCACGACCAAGTTTAATCCGCAAGACAGTATTCATTTTTGGCCCAAGCGATCGCGCAATCCACCGCATCCCCAAAAATGTTTTTTGCGTACGCAATTCGTCCCAGCGGCCTAAGGAAAATCCGGCGGGCGATAAGGCTGTTGCTGATGCAACCTCACCTCTGGCAGCTAACTGTAGAGCTAACCAACCTCCCAATGAATTCCCGGCAATGTGCACTGGGGTTCCATCGGCACCAAGTTCTTTAACAAACTCACTGAGACCTTCTAACACCTGAGTCAACATGTGCGGTCCTGGGGGAAGCTGAGGAGACTGACCGTGGTTTGGCAGATCCACAGTAACCACTGTGCGGTAGGCAGCGAGCTGATCGATAAGTGAGTCCCAAGCCTGCCTTCGGTGCGTCACCCCGTGTACCAGAACAAGAATTGGTCCACTTCCGCGAATATCATGGGCAAGTTTCATTACTGCTGCATTCCTTACTGATGGATACATCAAAGGTTAAGTGTGTGATTAAGTAACATACATCACACTCACTCTTCATGAAATACACCCTCAACTATCTTATACCCCACTCTGGTGGCATGAAAAATGCCAGTTCAGATCTATTTTTACCGATATTTTATGTGTATATGTATAGTACAGTTACATCCAGATATGACCTTGGACACAAATTTTAAAATCTGTTACCGTGCGTCACACATAGATTGCTTCACTACTAGTACAGGAGTAGGAGACCCGTTATGTTCACACTGCTGGACCCCTTAGCGATCCTGCTTAGCATCGCTGGGACCGCAGCCCTGCTGTGGGCCTTCACCGGATCAGGACACGGGCTTGATTTTGCAGCGCGACAACGTTCAGCGGCAGGTCATCACCGTGCATCCCGTCGTTGCTCAAGGCGTGGTTGGTTGTATGAATAGGGTGTCGCGGGTTGAGGTGTGGCGGGTTGTGGGGTTG
>JBOFCS010000156.1:0-17395 GCA_051646185.1 Mycobacteriaceae bacterium
GAACCGTAGGAATGACCTAAGGCAGTGATATGTGGATCATCTTTGGTGGAGGTGACAGCAAGACCCTCATAAAAACTTGCCAGCTTTTCACCCCCAGCGGTGGCTTTATCGGTTTGAACGGCATCTGCCCAACCTCTGCCCAGATCTTTCTCACCGATCCACGGCACCCAATCTGGGGTATCGTGATTTCCAGGGCCTGTGGTGACCGGCGGTTCGTAACCAATCCACGAAATTGTGGACACCGTCTCACCCTCCTTGTGTGCGTTTTCGAGTTGCGCAAGTGCTTCTTTCCGCAACAGGTCGGACTCCTTGACCATCCCCTCCAAGGAACCAGCAACAGTGGTATCCATTCCCGGGGTGGTGACGGAAATATGGTCCGCAGTATCAGGATCACCTACAGCAATCGCAGCCATCCCCCGTTCCCCCGAACTGAGATCGAGCAACAATAATTTCCTATCGGGCTGGTTTTTTGTAATTTTTTCGATGGCCGCCAAATCTTCCAGTTTTTTCTCGGTATAGGTCAGTGCCGCATCCTCATTAGTAAAAGTTCCGTGACCGATGCTGTTGTTCACCTCAGCCTGCAGTCTGTCACGTTCCTTCTCAAGCCTGGCACGTTCACCTGGAATCCGATTGCGATTTGCAACATCACGCATAGCGGCAGGGACGCCGTCCAGATTGCCTACCCATTGTGGGTTTTTGGTTAGAACTTCTTGCTGTTGAGTGTAAGTCATGCAATCCCAGTAAGCTTTCGCCGCAGCGGGGGTGACCTGCGCAGGTGGGGCTGGTGCAGACAAAGCTCCCTGCTGTTCGCCATGAGCACTGGCAGCGTCAATGGTTGTG
The DNA here is from genome assembly GCA_051646185.1 of Mycobacteriaceae bacterium. Lineage (GTDB taxonomy): Bacteria > Actinomycetota > Actinomycetes > Mycobacteriales > Mycobacteriaceae > JBOFCS01. The sequence goes on from JBOFCS010000156.1 coordinate 841, forward strand.
GCTCCCTGCGTGCTGATCTGACCGTGAGCTATTGTGTTAAACACTTCAGCGGCGTCGTTATCAATATCTTCGGCCTGCAAGATGAGCGCTTGAGCTATGGTCTCAATTTCTTGGGCCTGCACACGTCTTTTCGCGTTTTCGGCTGAGTCCCAGGTATCTACTCGAAAAGTCACCCTGCCATCAGGTTGCAGCTGCATATCTAGGGCGGCAGCCTCGGCATGGAGAGTGCTGAGGCGAGTTTTTAGCAATGCCACCGAATCTGCGGTACTGCGGGTGAGGTGCCGGACAGCGCCAATGGTCGCGGCTTCATCGGTGAGAGTATCGGCGCTAACAGTGTATTTATGCCGAGCAGCATCGGCAGCTTCACCTTCCCAACCAGGGAGTTCGCCAATGATTCTTAGCTGATTCTGCACTTCTTCAAGAGTGTCTAGCCTAGTGGACAGCGCCTTGGCCATATCGTCAAGTGCGTCAACATTCCACCGCTCAATATCGGTTAGATCCACCCCGGCTCCTTGAATCAATTTTTCTGATTTACATTCAGCTGGGGTGTAGGGTACCAGTTGTTACTTAATTTGGTCGAGGAAATTTTCATGCAACGGTAAGGGGAGAGTTAATGTCATTTGTTAAGGCGGACACCACAGAACTGAGAGTTGCAGCGCACCGAACTAATACCGTCAAGGAAGGGAGCGTTGAGACGTTGAAAGCTACTGACCTGGCAATCGCACAATCTTCTGATGGATGGGCTGAACAGGGCCGTAAGGGGTTGGAAAGTTTTATTGAGGAATTGGCGATACGGCGCAGTGCCCTGTCCGATTCCTTATCGGAGCTGGAACAACTGCTAGTTTATTCGGCCAATTCCTTTGATGTTCAAGAAGATACATCACAACAACGATTCACCACCATCGCTGCATCGGTAGAGCCATCCTCGGGTCCCACTCTTCTCAAGTGGTAGTGCTCCCTATTTCAGTCAATCTCAAGTTGTGAACTGACTACTTTTGGCGGTCAACGGCGGCAATTGCTGCATTAAGTGTGGTTCAGCATCACGGGTTAGTTATCTACGGGAGTGTTTAGGTTCTTCCTGGGGAAATCTTGATCTTGTATGAAAAATCAATCCTGATCTTGATTAGTCTTATCGATAGATTATGCTGCAAATCACATTGTTACCAATAAGTAGCATACATCACGTTTTGGAGGCTTGGTTATGTCGTTGAGGGTTATCATGCGTGCGCTAGCAGCGATGATCGCTGTTGCGTGTACCGGTGCTGTAGCACCGGTGAGCGGGCTGTCAATGGTTGCTGCGCAGCCGGCTGTTGCGGACCCTTTTTATCAGTATGACGGCGCTGATCCGCTGTCCTCGTATGAACCAGGGGCGGTCCTTAAGACACGAACTGTGCCGTATAATTTCCTGAATGTGCCGACACCTTTGCAGGCTGTTCAGGTGTTATATCGCTCCACGGATGCTCTGGGACGACCATCAGCGAACGTTACTTCTGTGCTGAAGCCTTTGACTGGTAAAACTGACAAGGTCATCTCCTATCAGTCGTTTTACGACTCACTCAACCCAGATGACAGTCCCTCAAGGGCAATTGCGGGTAATGCCCCGATCGCTGATTGGACCCCGAGTGGACGAAACTTCAATATTGGTGGAACGTTCACCTCAATAGAAGCTCCACTGTTTGCTCCACTTTTTGCTCAGGGGTACGCCATCGTCATCCCCGATACCGAAGGCCCCCATGCGAACTTCGCAGCCGGACCGGAATACGGCAAGATGACCCTCGACTCGTTGCGAGCAGCATTTAATGCCCCTGAAACTGGGCTGGCTCCCGAGGCCAAGATTGGATTGATGGGGTACTCCGGAGGCGCTATTGCTAGTAACTGGGCAGCAATTCTGGCTCCTGACTATGCCCCAGATATCAATAAAAACCTCATCGGTGTTGCCCAAGGCGGCTTATTGGTCAATCCAGCAACCAATCTTAAGTATGCAAGTGGCAGCCTAGGTTGGGGTGGAGTTGTGGGCATGGCAGTGGTTGGTATTGCCAGATCTTATGAGATTGATTTTGGCCCTTATATCACTGAGCGGGGCCGAGAGATTATGGCGAGACTGGAAGATGCGTCTATTGGAAATGTGCTGATGCAGTATCCAGGATTAACATGGCAAGAATTGGTTAAACCAGAGTACGCCAACCCCAACACAATCCCAGAGTTTGTGGATGTGGTGAATAAAATTAATATGGGTACCGCTCCTATTCCAACTATTCCCATGTTTGTGGCACAAGCGACTAATGGGATCATCGAAGGCACCCAAGCTGGAGCCCCTGGAATTGGTGCTGGTGATGCAATTATGGTTGCTGGCGATGTTCGTAGCTTAATGAATCGCTACTGTGAGGCAGGGCTAGAGATTCAGTATGACCAATACGACTTACTAAGCCATATTCCCGGGGCGATGCTGTGGCTACCTGGTGCTTTGATGTGGCTCAATGACCGGTTTAATGGTGTTGCAACCCCATCGAACTGCGGCAGTATTGCCCTCGGCAACTCTCTTGAACCGCAGTATTTGGTTATCGAATGAGTGAAAGCCTAAAGGGCCGGTGGTGAGGCAATACTCACCACCGGCCCTTTAGGCTTTAGTAGATCCAGGTTGCTCTCTCCATCACCGTTTGTCATATTCGGTAAGGAGTCAAGAAACCACAAAACCTATTCGTCGAAAATTTAGACGATGCTACGAGTTCGTGTTCGTGCATTACGACGCTTAAGTGCACGACGTTCGTCTTCGCTCATGCCGCCCCATACACCCGCGTCCTGACCAGACTCCAACGCCCATGATAGGCATTCAGCGGTGACCGGGCAGCGAGTGCAGACGACCTTTGCGTCAGCAATCTGAGCGAGAGCGGGACCGCTGTTACCTACTGGGAAAAACAGCTCAGGGTCCTCGTCGCGACAAATCGCTTTGTGCCGCCAGTCCATCCTCTGCTCCTTACCGGGTGCATATAGCACCATTTATTGGTTCTTAGTTTACTAGCGCGTATCAAATGTTTCCGCACTGTTGCTTGTGAATGCTTTCACGAACTCAAAATAAGTCAAGAGCTTGCGGTAACACGTGTCCAAAGTCACTTAAATCAGGGGCCCTGATAAGTGCTGTCATGGTCGCGCTGAATCTGCTTACTTGTTGCTGTATTTTGTGCTCAAGGCTGAAGATATATGTGTTTCTGCAGCACTGTCAATAGAATTTTCTGAGAATTACCTGGTTCAGGTTCCAATGTGCTTAGGGTTCGGCAATTACCTCAAGGGCCGAAGCAACGGATCGGAAGGTAACTTTGTCGCGCAGTCCGATGTAGTCCCCATCAAGTTGCAAACCGATAGGTACTGAACTTGTGATGCGAACTATGGGCACGTCATCTTGGCGAAGAAGATGCTTTGTTTGTAGTTTTGAGCCCGGAGTCAGAATCTGCCTAGTGAGCCTAAGATTTGCACCCAGCTGCATACTGCTGACCGCAAAAACACCAAGTCCTGAATCGAAAGAAGTAGCAGGGTTGGTGACTACGGGTCGCTTATTGGCAAATGTCCAGGGGCTGCTATTGCTGATGAATGCAAAGTGAATCCCAGAGACAGGTTCCTGATCAGCTATTTGCACAGTAAGGGTGGGTTCTTTTCGGGCGTTAGCAAGCGCAGCTTTAACCGCGCTACGAATGTAGCGTGAGGCAGTAGCGCGTCGTCCGGCTGCTCTGCTTGCTTCTACCGCCTCAACCACTTCAGCATCAAGACCCATTCCAGCGTTGAAGGTGAACCAACGGCCGTCGCAGTGTCCCAGACCAATGTGTCGTCGACGACGGTGCAGGAGTAAGTTGATCAGCTGGTTCGTGGCTTCCACTGGATCTGGGTGCATCCCAATTGAGCGAGCAAAGACGTTAGCGGAGCCCCCAGGGACCACAGCTAAAGCGGGTATAGGCCCAATAATCAAGGAACCCAGCGATATCGGTGTAGGTGCTCCGAGCAGTCCATTAACCACCTCATTTACTGTTCCATCACCGCCATGAACAATGATCGCTGAGTACCCTTGCTTAATTGATTGTTCGGCAAGTTCTTTGGCATGGCCGCGGTGAGTGGTATGAACTACCTGAAGTTGAACGGTGCTGGCAAGAGCATGAGCAAGGAGGTCACGTCCGGCTGCCGTGGTAGAAGTCGCGTTTGGATTCACGATCAGCAAGGCCCGCACAGGGTACCAGCGTAGCGGTGCAGCAGTAGACATTAGGCTTGGTGGGTGCCCAATGCCAGTTTTTTGTCGTCTTCCTCATCGTCTCCTCCGTCGCCAATTCGTTGGGCAGGGATCATTGTCGCTGGACAAGGCGCGCTTGCGATGCTTACCGCAATTGTTTTGAGCGTGCGAGCGTTGATGGGGCAGGATCAAAGTGTTGCCAGTGGCTATGGCACTGCAGCGTGGTTTGTAATTCTTGGCGGTGGGGTGCTTACCTCCGGTATCGCACTTATTCTAGGTAAGCGCTGGGGGCGGGGGATTGCAGTTGTGACACAAGTACTACTCCTGCCGGTAGCGTGGTCATTGATTGTGAGCTCTCAACTTCCGGTACTCGGAGTGCCGGTAGCGATTGTGGTTTTAGTGGTTTTGGTTCTGCTTTTCAGTAGAGAAGCTGGGCAATGGATGAATGCACAGTACAAAGAACAATGAGCCGCAAGTTATTTGCTCGCTAAATTGGTGAGTGCAGCACCAGAAAGTCGATAGACCGTCCAGTCATCTTGCGGGGTAGCGCCAATGGATTTGTAGAAAGCTATTGACGGGGCATTCCAATCTAATACTGACCACTGCAGCCTGGTGTAGTTATTACTAATGCACTCTGCTGCCAGCGTAGCGAGCAATGCTTTGCCGATTCCTGTGCCGCGTTGCTGAGGTTGAACGTAAAGATCTTCTAAATAGATGCCATGAACTCCATCCCAGGTTGAGAAGTTAAGAAACCAGATCGCCATGCCAACAATTGAGTCGTTTACCGTGGCTACGTGGGCAAAGAGTTTGGGTTCTGGGCAAAATAAAGCGACCTTGAGCTGTGTCGCAGTGACAGTACATTCATGCCTGAGTTTTTCGTAGTCAGCTAGCTCATAAATGAGTCCAACGAGGGCGTCAACATCAGTGGGTAGGGCTGGACGAATAGCTAGCGACATGTTCCTTCTTTGCTGGTATGAGTCTAGAGGGCAATAGCGCGGAATATCTGGCGGAATCAGTATCCAGTAAGACCAAGTGCCGTAATTTGTTTCTGGCCATGCTCAAAGCCACAGATAGCAATGGATGCTGGTGCCATGGAGAAGTTTTTCCCCAGTGCAATAGGGAGAGTAATCCAACGAGCAAGTAGGGCTCGAGAAAAATGTCCGTGACCAACAAAAAGTACATCGCCGATGGCAAGATGCTTGAGTGCAGTATCGAGTACGCGGTCGGCCCGTAGTCGGATATCGGTGATGCTTTCCCCCTCCGTGGCTCCATGAGTCCAAATCGTCCACTCGGAAATGTTTTCTCTGATTTGGGCGGAAGTTAAGCCCTCATAAGCGCCATAGTCCCATTCTGCTAAGTCGGGGTAGATATTGTTAATCTTCAGCCCGGCTAGTTCAGCTGTAGCAATTGCTCGTTGGCGTGGGCTACACAGGACCAGTGGATTGACAAGCTCTAAGCCATTGATTACTGCGGATGCGGATCTTGCTTGCATTTGTCCGGTTGCAGTCAGTCCGATATCAGTAGCACCAGTATGCTGCCCAATCTTCGACCACAAGGTTTCACCATGTCGCAGTAACACTAGTCGGTGGCCAAATTGGGGATCGGGCTGTACGTTAGACATTGGGAGACTAGGGTTCTGCTTAGCCATGATGATCATCATGCGTCAGTGAATGGTCAGGTGCTTAGGTCGGGGTCTGAACCCCAAGATCAGGGTGCCTTTAGCAGTCAGGATTAGGTCTGTGGCAAGAATATTGGCAGTGGCCAATCAAAAGGGTGGTGTTGCTAAGACAACAACTGTTGCCTCGCTAGGTGCTGCCTTAGCGGCACAGAGGCAGCGCGTCTTGGTCGTGGATTTGGACCCGCAGGGTTGCCTCACCTTTTCCCTTGGACATAACCCCGATAAACTCGAGATTTCAGTGCATAACGTGCTCTTAGGCGAGGCCGATATTCGGTCGGCACTACTGGAAACCTCAGAGTCGATGACGCTACTACCTGCTACGATAGACCTTGCTGGGGCTGAGGCGATGTTATTGATGAAGGCTGGACGTGAGTATGCGCTAAAACGTCAACTTTCCTTGGTGACCCATGACTTTGACACAATAATTGTTGACTGTCCACCCTCTTTAGGGGTTCTTACGCTTAATGGCCTTACCGCCGCAGACGCGGTTATTGTTCCTTTGCAATGTGAAATGCTGGCGCATCGAGGGCTAGGTCAACTACTTCGTACAGTTCAAGATGTTCAGCAGATTACCAATGCGGATTTGGCTTTGCTTGGCGCTTTGCCAACTCTTTACGATGCCCGAACTACGCACTCGCGTGATGTTCTTTCTGATGTTTCAGACCGCTACCAGCTGCCGGTTTTAGCCCCAGCAATTCCGCGTACAGTTCGTTTTGCCGAGGCGTCGGCTTCGGGTGCCACCGTCCTGGTTGGTAGGAAAAACAAAGGGGCGCAGGCTTATCAGCAGCTTGCTGAATCACTGATTGCCTTCTGGCAGTGCGGGACAGCGTTACCTGAGTTTTCCTGTGAAATGACATAACTTAGTGCTAAGAAAAATTCGGGGAGGGGTTGTGGATTAGCCTAAAGCAACTAGGTCTGTCCCGCGCTGTTCAATGATTGTGGAACCAATAACTGACATAGCAATAACTCCCGAATAGCCGCTACGGTCAACAGGAATCGCGTATTCGCATCCACCGGAACTGGAACTACATACGCTTATTCCATTTTCGATGGGCACTAAGTATTTTCCAGCCATCAGGGTGCCGGGGCCAGACGCATTTTTAAGGACAAATCGTAACGTGAGATCGCTAGAATTAAAGGCTAAAATCTGATCACCGGTCCACCAGGTGACAAGTGAGCCGATTTTTCCCGTTAGGTTATTGGCAGATAGTAGTTGTGGATCTAAGTCCAAAGGTATTTCATTAATGAGATTTGCTGAGCCGTCATAGATGGATATTTGTGGAGTAGAGCTATAAGTTCCGCCAGCTGGAAGGTATATCGCTGTTCGGTCACCTTCAACTGCAACGATTTTTGCTCCTAATGGCCCCGTTCTAGCTCCGGGGACGACGACACTACCGTATTCTTCCGGCTTATCGCTGTCTTTAGGGGAAGGATTAAGGATAGACAGACGCATATCTTGTTCATTTGGGCATTGCTGCAAGATTGCTACTCGACTTGAGCTGGATGCTCCTGAAGTTAAAGTACATCCACTACGTGGTTGTACTCCTGGGTTTGCTGGTGCATCCACTCTTCCATATTGCATGGTGCGCACTAGATCTGAGCGCCAGGTCTCCATCCGAGTGTTACCACGCGACATAACATAAGTGCCGTCGCTGCTCAGAGTTATCTCTTTGTCTGCATCACTGCTGCGGGCAGCTCCTCTTTCTCCGTTTTTGCCGTTCAGGGAGGTGGCTTGTGAACATCCTCTGGTATCCCGATACACCGCAATTGCGTTATCCCAAGCGCCAATTAATCCACAGAGGTCAAGGTTTCGGGAGTAACTCCAGAGCTCGTTTCCCTCTGCTGGACTGTGTCCGATCACCGTGCCTTGATGTGCAGACACCGCTACATTCCCGACAATAATCGGCGCTGTGGTAGCTGAACTTGTCGTTCGCCACAATTCAGTCAGCGTGGTTGGAACAGCGGACGCTGGGGTGACTACGGGTGCAGGGGTAGCAGCGGGGTTGCTTTCGGTTTGTCTGGTCGGGCTGGTGTGCCAGACGATGGCCGCTGATGCCACCACAATAATCGCCAGGACGGCAGCAACAATGAGGTCGGTTCGAGTTCGTCTTTCAGGTGCGGGCATGGGGTCCTCAGTCGGTAGATCCTGTGGTTGGGGACGTGGTTTCACTTGTTGAAGTGTTTAGTGAAGCGGGGGAGCGTCGCCGTCGACGACGTGGAGTTTGTGCTGTAGCACTGTCTTCCTTAAGTGGGGTAGCGCCGATAGAGCCGCTCTCAGTTACATTTTTCGCGCCGCGAGTTCTTCTGCGGGAACGCGTGCGACCGCTACTGGTGTTTTCCTCTGGTGATTGAGCTTTGCTGGAGGGGGTGCTATCAACGATTTTTGGTATAGTTACCGATCCTGTTGTGCCAGTAGGGATATTGAGATCAGTAAATAAATGTGGTGAACTTGAGTAAGTTTCAACTGGTTCTGGTATCCCTAAAGCTAATGCCTTGTCAATTAGTTGCCAACGGGGAATATCATCCCAATCTACAAGTGTCACAGCAATTCCAGTGCGCCCTGCTCGTCCGGTTCGGCCAATTCGGTGGACGTAAGTTTTTTCATCTTCAGGGCACTGGTAATTGATCACATGAGTGACATCGTCAATATCGATGCCACGTGCGGCGACATCTGTGGCAACAAGGACATTGATTTTTCCTGAGCGGAAAGCCTTCAGTGCCTTTTCTCGAGCAATCTGACCCAGATCGCCATGCACTGCGCCAACAGCAAACCCGCGCTCGGCGAGTTCATCGGAAACTTTTTGAGCAGTGCGCTTAGTTCGGGTAAAAATCATGGTTGCGCCACGGTCGGTGGCTTGCAGGACGCGAGCCACCATTTCTGTTTTGTCTAGCGCATGAGCTCGGTAGACATGTTGTGCGGTACGGTCATGCACTGCTGAGGATTCGGCTTCTTCAGCACGGATATGTGTGGGTTGAGTTAAGAAGGTACGGGCTAAAGTAATAATAGGTCCCGGCATTGTTGCGGAAAAAAGCATGGTTTGTCGGCGGTGTCCCGAAGTTCCGCCAGCGCCGGTGCTGCCATCAGGAACCATGTTTAAGATTCGCTCTATGTCTGGCAAGAAGCCAAGGTCGAGCATTTCGTCCGCTTCGTCAAGGACGAGGACTCCAACTTTTCCGAGGATGAGATGCGATTGCTGCGCTAAATCGAGTAAACGACCAGGAGTGCCGACAACTACATCGACTCCGGCTCGGAGCGCTTCGATTTGCGTTTCATAAGGACGACCCCCGTAGATCGAGAGTGTTTTTAATGGTCGCTCGCCTACCTGTAGGTATTTACTAGCATTTTCTAAATCACTAGAAACCTGGATGCACAATTCGCGTGTTGGCACAATGATCAGAGCGCGGGGGGTTCCGTCTAGGATTGCTGTTCCCGTAGTGGCTGTGGAGATGCGATGTAGTAGGGGAACTCCGAACCCAAAGGTTTTTCCCATTCCAGTTCGCGCTTGACCGATAAGGTCATCGCCGGCCAGCGCAAGCGGCAAAGTGAGTTCTTGAATGGCAAATGTTCGTTCGATCCCCACTTCGGCCAATGCTCGTACGATTTCTTCGCGTACGCCGAGTTCGGCGAAGCTGGGCGATAGGGGGGTAATCTGCTGTTCAATCGAAATTACTTCTACAGCAATACTTTCCACACTTGATGCGGTGTTTTTGATACTCAGGGGTCTAGCCTTTCCTCGTGTCGTCACACGCGCACGAGGCGGGGAGTCACCCCTTCCGGCGGTCAGTATCCTGCGTTAGTCACCTCGTAGTTAGTGAGATGACTCGTAGATATGAGGGTTAAATCCGGTTCAAGTGCGCGCACATATTCAGCGCCTAGTGCTTAGCTAGACGAGCTATACTGTGTGCTTTTTGGTGCCTTTAAGTCACTGCCGTTGGGCGCAACCTTGTCACTCTGGTGTCACCACCATGACCTATGGTAGCGGTTTTATTGTGATCAGCAGTATTTGCAGCCAGTTGGGGTGACAAAAATAAGGTGGTGAGGTAAACGGCTAGGCTTGCCATATGGCTTCCTCTTTGGATTCTTCCGCTTCTTCTGCATCGGCGACTGTATCTGCGGTCGCCGAAGATCACCCTGGTATAAATGAGCTGTTTGCAGTGCTTGCTTACGGTGAAATCGCAGCTTTTTATCGGTTGACCCTTGATGCTCAAATGGCTCCAGACCTTACCGGTCGTATGGCGATCGCCAAGATGGCCTCAGCCCAGATGGGGCATTTCGCTTCGCTTCAGGACGCCTTAGAAAGTCGCGGAGTTGATGTCATCACAGCGATGGGGCCCTACATGGAAGTGTTAGATAACTATCATCGCTCTACGGCCCCTAGTACTTGGCTGGAATCTCTGGTCAAAGCTTATATTGGTGATGGTCTAGCAGCTGACTTTTACCGAGAGATTGTTGCTTCTTTACCCGGCCATGTGGGTGTGGTTGTTCGTGAGGTTCTTGCCGAAACTCAACACTCTGAGTTTGTGCTTGCCCAGGTTAATGCTGCGGTGGCGGTTAGTGCTCAAGAAAAAAACCGACTAACTCTGTGGGCGAGAAGATTATTAGGTGAGGCAATTACTCAAGCGCAATTTGTGCTGGCTCAGCGAGATGAGCTGACGGATTTGGTACTCACCGGTTCAGGGGATCTGAATCACCTAGTGGATTTTTTTGATCGACTCCAACTTAGGCATGCTGAACGTATGAAGCTGCTGGGCTTAGGTTGAGCTGGTGCGGTGAGCCAGACGTAAGTACTGGATAATTAAAGTACTGCTTGGGTGTTCGCTAGAGGCTGAGCCAGGTGTTGTGCAACTTAACCGATAGCTACACTAACCTGGGGTGAAGATAAACTAGTGAGCAAGCAGTTGCGCTTGTTGACTGATCTTTTCCGGGTGCTCCACCTTCCGTGGAGCACATTTGCACATCGAGAAGCTCGGAGGATGACCGTGGAGGTCAAGATCGGCATTTCTGACAGCCCGCGTGAATTGGTTGTCAATAGCACCCAGACGACAGAGGATGTTGAAGCTCAGGTTGCTGCGTCATTTTCAGGTGAAGCCAGCTTGCTGACATTACTTGACGAAAAGGGTCGCAAATACTTTGTTCCTTCAGTCAAGATTGCTTACGTTGAGATCGGCCCAGCCGATGCGCGTCGGGTTGGTTTCGCTAGCTGACTCCGCCTTGTATAGCTCTAGCTTTCTTGAGCCTGTAGTGGGACATGAGATAGCCCGCCCCAGGCTAGGGCTACGGCAGTCTCAACCGCATCTTCTTTAGAAATCGGTTTGTTGGCGTCAAGCCAGTAGCGTGCACTTACCTGGCTTGCGCCAACAAGCCCAACAGCAAGCATGCGAGCTCGGTAAGGATCTAGGCCAGAATCATGACTCACTAAGTCAAACACTGCGTCAATACAGGCTTCGGTGGCCCCTTCGACACGCTGCTGCACCGAGGGGTCGCCCATAAGGTCATTTTCAAAAATCAGTCGATATCCAAGACTGTCGTTATCGACAAAATCAAAAAAAGCTTGAACGGAGGCACGAACTCTTTGCTTGTTGTCGGTTGTGGTGCGCAAAGCTTGGCGAACACCTGAGACTAGGTTTTCAACATGCTTGTGTAGTACCGAAAGGTAAAGTTCCAATTTGCTTGGAAAATGTTGGTAAAGAACGGGCTTGCTTACTCCAGCACATTCGGCAATTTCGTCCATCCCAGCACCGTGGTATCCATTGGTGACAAACACTTCACTTGCCGCAGCAAGAAGTTGAATTCGGCGTTCGCCACGGGGTAGCCGGGTGTTAGGTCGGGAGGATTTAGTGCTCCCAGTTGACTTAACGGACTCTTCGGTAAGCACAAGGCTCGTTCGGTCCGCAATTTCAGTCATGGCACTCACATTCATCCTATGTACGAGAAACACTGACATTACCTGGCAGCCAACTTGGCCAATGACAGGCGGTCCGTTATTAAAGGGGACGATTTGTGGTAAATCCGACGCGCCGGATGAGTGCCGTTGAGCTATCTCGCGCTGTGCTATGAGATTCTGGAGCTGTGACAAACGATCGTGAACTTGGCGCCCGCAAGGGCAGATATGTTGACGATCAGGGAGACCCTCAAAAATATGGTTTCCCGTACCACCAAACAGCTGAATTTGCTCATTCGGGCAGAGCTGGTAACACAGCCGGAAATGAACCCTACCGTCGACAAATGTACCGAGCACGGCCAAGGCTAGAATTTGGCGAGGACTCAACGGGTGTATCCGAGTCAAGCGGTTCTGCGTTTGCCTCCTCGAAGCAACCGCTGAGGGCGCAGTGGGACCCAACGCGTTCCGGTGGTGGCAGGGCTCGCTCTAATCGACTTGATCGCCTGCAAGTGAAAAAGCAGAGTCGAGTGGGAAAATTTGTGTCAATTTATGGTTGGCGTGCGTATGCCATCCCAGTGTTAGCTGTGGCCACTGTTCTTGTAGTTGTTAATGCAGTGACATCACAAGGTGCGGAAAATTCTTCCCAGGCAGCTATAGGCGCAGTTAAACCCTCAGGTGAAATGTTGTCGGGAAGTACCCAGCCGGCGACACCAACAACCTACGACCCGTCGATACCTAATAGCGCGCTGCCTGCTGGTGGTTCTTTTACTGAACGTGGGAATGGGAGTTGGCATCTCGTCCCAGGACAATCAGAGCAAGTTGGGAAAGGGTCGCAGAAGGTCTTTACCTTTACGGTTGAAGTTGAAGATGGGGTAGACACCTCGGCTTATGGTGGCGATGACGCTTTTGCCTCTATGGTCACCCAAACATTGGCGAACCCAAAAAGTTGGACCCATGATACGAACTTTGGTTTTCGTCGGATTGACAATGCAGAACCAGACTTTCGAATTTCTCTTACTTCGCAGCAGACAATTCGTCGAGGCTGTGGGTATGAACTTCAACTAGAAACCTCATGTAATAACCCGGAGTGGAAACGAGTGCTGATTAACGAATCACGGTGGGTTCGCGGTGCTATTTCATTTCAGGGAGATGTTGGTTCTTACCGCCAGTATGTTATTAACCATGAGGTGGGTCATGCGATCGGATATGCTCAGCACCAACCTTGCCGAGAGCAGGGAGGGCTAGCGCCCATTATGATGCAGCAGACCTTTGGTGCGGCGAATGACGTTATTTATAAGTTAGATCCGGCTGGGGTAGTTCAACAAGATGGGTTGGAATGTCGAATCAACCCTTGGCCGTATCCATTAGCGTAAGGTCAGATATCACTGCCTGTGTGCAACATACTGTTATGCGAATGCAGTGATCTAGGGTGTGAGATTGCAAGGAGTGTGATGTGGTTTCGCTTCCCCCGCTGGTGGTTCCTGCCGAGGAACTGAGTCCGCAAGAGATTGCCCGATATAGTCGACACTTAGTTATTCCAGAATATGGAGTTACTGGGCAAAAGCGGCTTAAGAATGCGCGGGTCCTTGTTATTGGTGCCGGCGGCTTAGGGTCTCCGGTGTTGCTTTACCTTGCGGCAGCAGGTGTAGGCACTATCGGGATTGTTGATTTTGATAAAGTTGAATTATCCAATTTGCAGCGTCAGATTATCCACGGGCACAACGATATTGGTAGATATAAAGGGGAGAGTGCGCGGGAATCGATACGTAGGATCAATCCCGAAATTGAGGTTCGGGTGCATGCGGTTCGGCTGGAAGTTCGTAACGCGATAAATATTTTCCAGCAGTATGATCTTGTTATTGATGGTAGTGATAATTTTGCTACTCGATATCTTGTGAACGACGCTGCCGTGCTCGCCAAAAAGCCATATGTTTGGGGTTCGATTTTTCGCTTTGAGGGGCAAGTGTCAGTATTTTGGGAAGCAGCACCTGATGGGCGGGGTCTTAACTATCGCGATATTTATCCTGAACCTCCTCCCGCAGGGTCAGTACCGTCTTGTGTCGAAGGTGGGGTGTTGGGTGTCCTTTGTGCATCTATTGGTGCGATTATGGCAACTGAAGCGATTAAACTGATCACCGGAATCGGGGAAAGCCTGTTGGGGCGGTTGTTGATATACAGCGCTTTAGATATGACGTACCAGAGCATAGTGATTAGGAAAGATCCAGATAGTGTTCCCATCACTAAACTTAGCGATTATCAGTTATCAGGACCCAATGTTGAAAGCTCTGATAAAGCAATAGCCCCACAGCAATTAGCGCAACTGTTAGAAAACAGTGACAAGGATGATGCTGATACTCGTTCTATTGTTTTGATCGATGTACGTGAACAAGTGGAATGGGACATTGTCCGCATTGAGGGGTCAATCCTTATTCCGCAATCACAATTTTATCAGGGCACTGGCCTTGCTGAAGTTCCCCAGAATCGACGGGTAGTGCTCTATTGCAAAAATGGAGTCAGGTCGGCTGAAGTCTTAGAAGTGCTAGTCAATGCTGGTTTTTCCGATGCGATGCACCTTGCTGGAGGGCTCGTTGAATGGATCCGACAGATCGATCCGACATTGCCTAGTTACTGAGCGTTTGTCTCATCTGTGTGGATCCACTAGTGCATGCACGGGGGGTGCTCGACACGGCCGATTATTACCGTTGACTGCTCGGGTTCCTGCTCATATAACGGTACCCTCAGTAGGGTGAGCACGCAGCAGCCTCCAGAGCATATTCTCTCAACTTTTGGCCTTCGTGATATCGAATCGGTACCTTTGGGTTACGACGGGGATTGTGGATGGCGTTTTGGTGAGGTGGTTCTATCGCAGGCCGCTGATCATGCCCGTGCTGCTTGGTCGGCAAAGGTTCGCGAAAATCTGTATGTAGATGGGGTCCGATTAGCTCGACCAGTTCGCTCTACCGATGGTCGTTATGTTGTATCAGGCTGGCGTGCAGATACTTATATCGCCGGATCACTGGAACCCAGGCATGATGAGGTAGTTTCTTTGGCTGTTCGATTGCATGAAGCAACTGCACGGTTAGAGCGACCTCGTTTCCTTGCGCAGCCCCCGATAGCGCCGTGGTCTGATGTTGATATTTTTGTTGTTGCTGATCGCGCAGCCTGGGAGGAGGTTCCGTTGAAATCGGCAAAAGGGGCGGAGCAGTTGAATGACCTGTCGCCAGATAGACAACGAAGTCTGGATCTCATCGCGCAACTGGCAACGCTGCGTACCCCGGTTATTAGTCCGGACCAGTTAGTGCACGGTGATTTGTTTGGGACGGTGCTCTTTGCCGGGGCAGCTGCACCGGGAATAACGGATATCACCCCTTATTGGCGACCATCTTCCTGGGCGGCCGGGGTAGCCGTTGTGGATGCTTTGTCGTGGGGAGATGCTGATGAAGGTTTACTTGAGCGTTGGGCGCAGTTGCCGGAATGGTCACAAATGGTGCTTCGGGCGTTAATTTTCCGTTTGGCTGTGCATGCATTGCACCCACGTTCCACTTCGGAAGCGCTCCCTGGATTGCTTCGGACTGCTGATTTAGTGCGGCTTCTTCTTTAGTGAGCTAGCTGACCTCACTGTTTCTACCTCACAGGCCCTGCCTTATGGAAGTGAGCAGGATGTTATTTTTTTGGTTACTTTGTGCAGCATGAACGCAACAACTGAGTCTTACCTTGGATTTACCGCAGACCAAGGAGGCTATTTGTGACCACACTATCCAGTTCCCCTGAATCAACAACAACCCAGCCAGCTTCGCATCGCAAACATTACATCGAACACTGGGACGCTGAAGATGTTGATGCGTGGAATAACGGTGGGGCTGCCATTGCTAAGCGTAACTTGGTTTGGTCAGTGATCGCTGAGCACATTGGGTTTTCGGTGTGGTCGATCTGGTCGGTGATGGTGCTGTTTATGCCTATGGCTGTTTACCATATTGATCCTGCTGGAAAGTTTTTTTTGGTAGCAGTACCTACTTTGGTAGGTGCCCTACTGCGTATTCCTTATACCTTTGCCACGGCAACTTTTGGTGGACGTAATTGGACAATTTTTAGTGCTCTGGTCCTTTTTGTGCCAACGGTGTTGACTTTGTACTTTATGTCTGAACCCAGTACCTCTTACACAACCTTTTTAATTGTTGCGGCCTTTGCTGGTCTGGGTGGCGGAAACTTTGCTTCCTCGATGACAAATATCAACGCTTTTTACCCTCAACGGCTTAAAGGGTGGGCGCTTGGGTTGAATGCTGGCGGCGGAAATATTGGTGTTCCTGTCATTCAACTCATTGGCTTACTTGTTATTTCGATGATGGGTAACAGATCTCCCCATATTGTTTGTGCGATTTACCTTGTGCTTATTGCAGTAGCAGCGGTTGGTGCGGCATTATTTATGGATAACCTTGGTAATCAGAAGACCAATGCTCGCTCTATGATTGATATTTTGAAGTTTTCGGATTCCTGGATCATCGCTTTTCTTTACATTGGAACCTTTGGTTCTTTCATTGGTTTCAGTTTCGCTTTTGGTCAGGTACTGCAAATTAACTTTCTTGCAGGTCTTGCCGATGGCGGACCAGTTACTCCTGCCATGCAGGCCAAAGCCTCGTTGCATGCCGCGCAAATCGCTTTTATTGGACCCTTATTGGGCTCCATAGCTAGACCATTGGGAGGGCTTCTTGCTGATCGAATTGGTGGAGGCAAGATCACTCTTTACTCGTTTATTGCTATGACTGCGGCAGCGGGAATCCTTGG
>JBOFCS010000192.1:0-29780 GCA_051646185.1 Mycobacteriaceae bacterium
TTTGTGGCTGGGATCGAACGAGGGGTTCGTGAGCTTTGGGCGGTTCTGCCACGGACGATCCCAATGAACTCCTCGATGTGGTCTCCCGTGGTTTCGGTAAGCCATGCCAAACCAACGTGGGTCTGCTGTAGATCGGTCACCGGGCGGTAGATGAGGTCTTTGCGGTGGTGAAACCTGGCGATGGATTGAGGAACAATAACTATTCCAATCCCTGCTGCTACCAATTCAATTGCGTCAGAAATACCGTCTAATTCCAAGGTGTTTTCAGGGTCGTTTAACAAATTTTCCTCCGATAGCTCGGCACGAGTTATGGCTGAAAACAGTGAAATTGGATGATCTTTAGGTACCACTACAACTGGGACTTCACTGTAGAGTGGAATGATATGTAAAGCAGGGGAATTAGATTCTTCTTGATTAACAGGAAGTCGAACAAAGCTAGCGTTAACCTGATGATCGTGTAGTACCTGGGTTTGGTTGCCAATGGTGGTATGGACAAAGTTCAGCAGAACCTCAGGTAGTCGTTGTTCCCAGACTCGGGTCCATTTGGCTAAGGTTACTCCAGGGGGAAACCCGATGGTGAAGGTTGTTATGGGTGCAGTAGCTGCCGCTTGTTGTTTGCGAAGTTCTTCTGCCTCAGCTAGGTAACTGCGGGAAGTTTCGAGGAAGCGCTGACCTTCTGGGGTGAGTTGAGTCGGGGAGGCTCCTGGGATAAAAAGTTTTGTCGCCAACTCTTCTTCTAAAGTAATGATTGTCTGGCTGAGGGTTTGTCTGCTGATATTGAGCGCTTTGGCCGCTCTTGCAAAGTGCAATTCCTCTGCAACAGCGACAAATCGCTTTAATATGATGAGCTCCTGGTTGCTGTCGCGCATGAGTCTAAGCCTATGGCATAGGCTGTTAGGGTGAGCACGGAGAAGAAACAACAGAGCATGAAGCCATTAACTGCGGCGAATAAACTGGGTATTTATTTAGCGGCAGCACCAGCAGACTTTCAAGAAAATATGATTACCAGATCGGAACTGATTGAACTACAAGAAAATCCGCCCCAGTGGCTGATTGACTTACGTACTTCGGGTCCATTTCCTAAAGATATTGTGGCTAAAAAGCTAGGGGTGTCCATAGCCGGTTTAGCCCGTGGAGGGGTGGTTAAAGCTCTCACTGCCGGGGAAATAACCGCATTGGATACGGAACTTCCTCAGTGGTTGGTTGTTGAACGGAAGAAGCATCAGGAAGTGCTTGCCGAAGCGCAACGGATCAAGCTGATGCAGGAACAGCGCCGCGCCGCCTCAAATCGGCCAGCAAAAAATCGCTAGTTTTTTTTAAGTTACAGAACCCTGTGCTGAGGGCTTAGGTTCCTTCGGGTAGAACAGTAGCGTGTAGCTCACAGTTCACTACAGTAGGGAGCCTAACGTGGCGCATGATCTGAAGCTCGGATACAAAGCATCTGCTGAGCAGTTTGCGCCGCGTGAACTTGTTGAACTTGCAGTTCTTGTGGAAGAACATGGTCTTGATAGCGCTACAGTAAGTGATCACTTCCAACCTTGGCGACACAACGGTGGTCATGCTCCTTTTTCTCTGGCATGGATGACCGCTGTCGGCGAGCGTACTCAGCGAATTATGTTAGGTACTTCGGTACTTACTCCCACTTTTCGATATAACCCTGCGGTTATTGCTCAAGCCTTTGCGACGATGGGTTGTCTCTATCCAGATCGCATCATGTTGGGGGTAGGCACTGGGGAGGCACTTAACGAGGTGGCGACGGGTTATCAGGCTGATTGGCCGGAGTTTAAAGAACGTTTTGCCCGGTTGCGTGAGTCTGTTCAATTGATGCGTGAACTGTGGTTGGGTGATCGGGTTGATTTTTCCGGTGAGTACTACCACACAAAGGGAGCGTCGATTTACGATGTTCCCGACGGTGGTATTCCGGTATATATCGCAGCTGGTGGCCCGGTGGTGGCCCGGTATGCTGGCCGCTCAGGTGATGGTTTTATTTGTACCTCAGGTAAAGGAATGGATCTTTACACCGAAAAATTATTGCCTGCGGTAGCTGAGGGGGCGCAGAAGGTTGGCCGCGATGTTGCGAAGATAGACAAGATGATTGAAATTAAAATCTCTTATGACACCGATCCGGAACTAGCCTTAGAGAATACTCGTTTCTGGGCGCCGCTATCGTTGACCGCGGAACAGAAACATGACATCCATGATCCTATGGAAATGGAACGTGCAGCTGACGAATTGCCCATTGAGCAGGTGGCAAAACGCTGGATTGTTTCTTCAGATCCTGAGGAGACTATTGAGTTGATTAAGCCGTACATTGATGCAGGTTTAAATCATTTGGTTTTTCACGCCCCTGGGCATGATCAGCGCCGCTTTTTAGATCTTTTTTCTCGTGATTTAGCACCACGTTTACGAGCTTTGGGCTAGTCGATTTGGGGGTCGTGGACGATGAGGCCGGTTAAGGCGATCGTCTGTTGTAGCTCTTCAAGGACTTGAGCGGCATGGCTAAAACGAATATTTAATTGTAAGGTACCGCCGGTTAAGGTTGGCGGTTCAGTCCAGACCGAATGCTCGGCATCGATGGTCGGGTAGTGGGCATTAAGTTGCTCCATGAGCTTGGGTAGGGCTCGTTGAGAGGGCATAGCCGGGTGTGAAGGCTCCGTGATGACTAGTCGATAGCCCATTGTTGTGCTGCGCTCCTTCATCGGCCCCGAATAATGTTTATATATCGAAGTATGCCGTGGTGCGTTACATAGCATGGAGATGGTGTCTATGACCTTGTCATCATCATTCTTCTCTTAAGATGTGAGCAGTCTCCTTCTGTTTACGTTGGTTGGTTGCGCGAAGGTTGACGGAGATTTCTCCTCGGTATACCAGTTGCGTAGTAAAGGACTCCAGATCCTGTACCTGGCGTTAACGTTAAGCTGGAGAGTGTATCCGTAATGCTGGGCAAAAGTCGGTAATAGCAAAATAGCCAAAAGGATTGACGGTAGCTTAGATCCAAGCCTTTGCGGTAAGGATGATGGTTATATCCGCTACTGCAATCGGGGCCCTGGTGTACTGCTCTACGGGTACGTCACCACAGTCGGAATAGCGAAAAACAGCCATCCCATCAAGCGAATTTTGAAGGAATAGGGGAAGCTGGAGCTGTGGCCTCAAGTATTTACATCGCAGCTCCTGAGGGAGATACCGGAAAATCTACAATTGCGCTGGGGGTTTTGCACCTTCTGGCAACTTCAGCAGTGCGTGTTGGGGTATTCCGCCCAGTGGCCCGTTCCACGGTAAAACCGGACTACATCTTGGAACTTCTGTTGGATCACACCACTGCCGATCTTTCCTATGAACAATGTGTAGGGGTGACCTATGAACAGGTCCATGCTGACCCTGAGGGGGCGCTGAGTGACATTGTTGCTCGCTTTCATGAGGTAGAAAAACAGTGTGATGCGATAGTGGTGATTGGAAGTGATTACACCGATATCGTTACTCCAAGTGAGCTTGCATTTAATGCTCGAATAGCGGTCAATTTAGGTGCTCCGGTGCTATTAGCGGTCAGTGGTCTGGGGAGGAAGCCAGCCGAAGTAGCAAACCTGGTAGAGGTTTGTCTGGCGGAATTGAAGAGTTACCATGCTCATGTTATTTCGGTCATTGCTAATCGTTGTGAGCCGGAGCAACTGCTGGAAATTAACCGAGTACTGGCCAGTAATCGCTTTCCTTGTTGGGCGCTACCTGAGGTTCCGCTGTTGGTTGCCCCAACGATGGCGGAATTATTGGACTCGGTCGGCGGTGAGCTTTACAGCGGGGACCCTGAATTGTTGCAACGGGAAGCCTTAACTGTGCTGGTGGGGGGAATGACAGCTGAGCACATTCTTGAACGGCTCACCGAGGGGGTAGTGGTGGTGGTCCCAGCGGATCGTTCGGATGTGTTGTTGGCCTTAGTGACAGCACATGAGGCAGAAGGCTTCCCTTCGTTGGCTGGGATCATCCTTAATGGAGGGCTATTACCACATCCAGCGATTGCGTCTCTTGTTGCTGGGCTTAAGCCACGTCTGCCGATTGTGATCACTGATCTAGGGACATATAAAACTGCCAGTGCGGCAGCAAAAACTCGAGGGCGAGTGGGGGTTGGGTCACTTCGGAAAGTTGATACTGCGGTCAGCGTTATGGAGCAGTATGTGGATGGGCCAAAGCTTTTGGACTGTTTGGCATTAGAAATACCAGAGATCACCACTCCGCAGATGTTTGAGTATCAACTTCTTGACCGGGCCCGCGCTGACCGCAAGCGCATTGTGTTGCCTGAAGGGGATGATGACCGTATTTTACGGGCAGCGGGGCGGCTGCTTTCTCGGCAAGTGGCCGATCTGATTATTCTTGGGGATGAGGTACAGGTCCGACGCCGGGCGTCTGAGCTTGGTGTTGATGTTTCTGGGGCAACGATCATTAATCCTAAGAGCTCTGAGCTTTCGGAACAGTTCGCACAACAGTACGCTGAGCTGCGTAAGCATAAAGGAATGACTCCAGATCGAGCCACCGAGATTATGCGAAATGTTTCATACTTTGGAACAATGATGGTGCACAACGGAATTGCTGACGGAATGGTTTCTGGAGCGGCGCATACCACGGCGCACACCATTCGACCTGCTTTTGAAATTATTAAAACTCAGCCGGGTGTTTCTACGGTATCGAGTATTTTTTTGATGTGCTTGGCTGATCAAGTTCTTGCTTATGGGGACTGTGCTATTGTTCCGGACCCCACCGCTGAGCAATTGGCAGATATTGCTATCTCCTCGGCGCAGACTGCTGAGCAATTTGGTTTAGATTCGCGAATAGCGATGCTGTCGTATTCAAGTGGAGATTCTGGCACTGGAGCGGATGTGGATAAGGTACGTGAAGCCACTATGCTCGTTCGAAAAAGAAATCCAGAGCTATTGGTAGAAGGGCCAATTCAGTATGATGCGGCAGTAGAGCCAACGGTGGCTGCTGCTAAAATGCCTAATTCTGTGGTCGCTGGGCGTGCTACAGTGCTCATTTTCCCAGATTTGAATACTGGAAATAATACCTATAAAGCGGTGCAGCGAAGCGCCGGAGCTATTGCTATCGGCCCAGTATTGCAGGGCTTAGGTAAACCAATTAACGATCTTTCCCGTGGAGCTTTAGTCCAAGATATTGTTAATACTGTTGCTATCACAGCTATTCAAGCTCAGGGTATGCGGTAATGCAGCAGGGTTTAGTCCTGGTTATTAACTCAGGTTCATCATCGGTTAAGTATCAGTTAGTGCACCCGATGTCGGGGGAGGCTCTGGCTGTTGGTGTGGTGGAGCGGATTGGCGAACATGATGGCACAGTGCGCCATCAGCAGGACGGTAAGGAGCTGGTACATGAGGGTCCGATTGTTGATCATCAGGTAGCACTGCAAGTAGTTTTTACTATGTTCGCCGAGTCTGGCTTTGCTCTTGATGAGACAGGGCTGGTAGCTGTGGGGCACCGAGTGGTGCACGGTGGTGAAGTTTTTTATCAACCAACACTGATTACTGATCAAGTGGTGCAACAGATTTCAGAACTTTCGATGCTTGCTCCTTTGCATAATCTGGCGAATGTTACTGGCATTGAGGTGGCTCGCGCTCTTTTCCCTCATGTGCCGCATGTAGCGGTATTTGATACAGCCTTTTTTCACGCTTTACCGCAAGCTGTAAGTACTTACGCTATTGATTCGGTTGTTGCCAAGGAATATGGAATCCGGCGGTATGGGTTTCATGGTACCTCGCATCAGTATGTCAGCGAGCAGGCCGCAGCATTTGTGAACCGATCGATTTCTGATCTGAAACAGATTGTGCTGCATCTGGGTAATGGTGCTTCGGCCTCAGCTATTGCTGGGGGTAAGGCTCTTGATACTTCTATGGGACTTACGCCTTTAGAAGGTTTGGTAATGGGTACTCGATCGGGTGATATTGATCCGGGGGTTCTTCTGCATTTGTTGCGTAGCGCCGATATGAGCGTTGCCGATCTTGATGAATTATTGAATAGAAACTCAGGTATTAAGGGTGTTAGTGGGGTCAATGATTTTCGTGAGTTATTAGAAAATATTGTTAGCGGTGATGCTAGTGCCAAACTTGCTTACGATATGTATATTCACAGGTTACGCAAGTATATTGGTGCTTATCTTGTTGTTTTAGGTGGTGCTGATGTTATTAGTTTCACGGCAGGGGTTGGTGAGAACACCCCAGCGGTGCGTGCGGACGCTCTTGCTGGGTTGGAAAACTTTGGCATTGTCATCGACGCAGAACGTAACAAGGTCAAGGGCATCGGTCCACGAGTTATTTCTGCGGAAAATTCTGCCGTGACAGTTTTGGTTGTGCCGACAAATGAAGAGTTGGCGATAGCACGCGCCGCAGTAGCGGTGTAGTGCTAGGAATGCGGCCAACATTAAGGTTGACCGCATTCCTATAACAACTCGATTCCATCTCTTAACAGGCGTTGACGATTTCAATCACCCCAACACCATCCACTGATCCTGATACGTAGGCCTCCCCATCCCAGGCCCTAGAATTTCCTTGGTTGTTAGCGACAGCTTGAACATCAAATTCTTCACCCCGTATCATTACTTTTAGGCCGACTGGTATATTGCACCCATTTGGACTAGACCAGTATTCAGTCCGCACAATGTCAATATCTTCAGGTGTCAGATAATCGACATTACCAGTTCCATTGGAAATCTGCCCTTGCCAACCTATTTCAAAATCTGGTCCGTCTACACCTCGTCGTATATGCATAGCTTGGATATTTCTACCGTCGTTGAGTTCAAGCTGAACGTAATCCCAGCTTGCAATTGCAACTTCTGGTGTAGTGAAGAAAGCATGTTCAAACCATGTTGTTGCAGTAAAATGAGAGGTTTGACCATTCTCTGTTAGTACTCCTACGGTAGGAACGCGCTGCCTCTGATAGAGGCTTACTGTTCCTGTATCAATTTTATAATTGCCCTCAGGATTAAAAAGAGGTACGACATGGGTGGTTTCGTCTGGGATAAGATCGTATTCTAGTTTCATGCCCGGAACCGTGGCGGTGATAGTGTCCCTACCTCCACTTCCTGAAGCAGTGATCCCGTCGTTTGCGCCTGAGGTGAAAGCAAAAGAATCAGGTTCGTATTGGAAAATTCCGAGATTAACCTTATCAGCGGTCTGGACTTCTTTGGTGTCATAGTCAACTATACGTACAGATTGACTGATTTGTACGCCTTGTGATTGGGTAAAAATAACCATTACTCCAAGTTTTCGACCATCCTCTGTTTCCACGTGAGTCCACCACTGCCACCACTCTGCGAGAGCACCGACATGCCCGGCATCATCGCGTGGAACTTGAACTACCACATCGTATTTAGCCGTTGCGATCCCTGCGTTTAGGCTTGGTAAAATTATAAGAGTCAAAATTACTCCCATAATCCGGTAAAAATAACTTCGTCTATCTTTATATGAAGGCATCAAAGCATCCCCTTATTGTGTTTGCTGGAATTGTATTTCCGCCAGGACTGTGTTCCCTTGTAGCGGTAGCATTTTCATAGCAAGAAGTGGTTGTGAATATCTTTTGGATACATTGAACTCACCAATCAAAAATACTGTAATTTAAGTCACAGTAAACTGTCAATACCAAATATGTAACACTTTTTTGGCTTTAAATCATAGTTTTCTGAGTGTCAGAGCTTTCAAATTATTACCCTCCGTGAGATTCTCGGATATCAATCGAAGTAGTAGTCAAGCGTAAGGGCGCTTGATGCTGAACTTGTCACTATGGCATTGGGTAAAGCGCTAGTCACCGCCGTCGGTCGAACAACCGGGGACTTAGCGATGGGATATATTGCAGCGGATGCGCCACTTCCGGAAATCTCTTATTGCGATCTGTGACTAATCGTAGTGATATTTGAAATATTGCAAGGCAATAGATTACAGCTATGATGCATCGAATAAAGATGCGTAGCTGATATGGATAAGAATGAACGGGACCAGGTAGTAAGCGTTTTACGGTCCCTGACGAAAAGTTGAGCGTGATCATCTTATGTCCATCTGCTGATGTTGCTTAGTGGTCAACATCGAGGAAGTCGTCGCGAGAGTGCGCAAGAGCTTGGTATTGCACTTGCAAAAACTGCCCCTTGTATGTGGCTGGATAATTAATCGCTGTTGAGTCCGTGATATTGACGGATCGTATATCAGTGGCTACTGAGGTTAGTGGTTAAGATTTAACTACTCACCCATCAGATAAAATGATCTGCTTTACTGTGTAGAAGCTGTTTATTCAACAATATTCCGATGTTTTCTAACAGGACCGACTCCCTCTGCCTACCAGCATTCGCAGTATCAAAACTACAATTTGGTCTGGTAGAAAAGCGCTACATAATCTTGGGTATCTTTGGGTGTTAAATAAATTCAATGCCATCAATAGAGATTCTGCCCATAAACTTGGTCGGTATCTTGCCTGGCGGTGCGGGATGTTCTTGCAGGCATGGGTGTTTGTCTTAGTTATTGGTGATGGTTTCGGGCATCATTGTTCCGGTGGAAATTGCGGCCAACGCTACTCGCAGGCTTTCGCCTCCTGATGCGCATACAGCAGCTATATCTGAGCCTACAAGCCCCGATGCTGCGGTGCTAAAAGGCTGATCAACATTAAGTTCTAGCAATTCCGCACTGACCTGAGCTAGCACCTGAGCAAACTGGCGAAGCTGATTCAGATCAGAGGTTAATACTGGTTCAGCCATGGAACCCCCTGCATATTCACTAGACCCGGATAGGAACGCTCAGCCGTCACAGTAACACAGACAAACAAACCGGTACTCAAAACAAAAAGTTATATGGAACGTTGGGCTTCGCGGCTACTGTGTACTTATCAACAGAACTTAGACGAAAGAGCTTGTTCTTATGCGCGGAGACGGTGATGGCTGGGTAGTGGGGCCGGAAGGTTCTCGTCATTGGGGCACGCACGGGGCAGCCGGGTTATTGCTTCGGGCTCCACTTTCTGATGGCAAGCCAGCGGTTTTGCTGCAACACCGGGCCTTGTGGAGTCATCAAGGGGGGACATGGGCGCTTCCTGGCGGGGCGCGAGATAGCCACGAATCAACGGTACATGCAGCTATCCGAGAAGCGGAGGAAGAGGCAGGTATTAAACAGCAGCAGATGAAGATTCGGGCTCAACGCATAACAGCTGATGCCCTGAGCGGCTGGAGTTACACAACAGTTATTGCCGATGCGCTGACACTTTTACCTACCGTTGCAAATGCTGAAAGCACAGAATTGCGTTGGGTTTCAGAAAAAGAAGTGGACACATTGCCGCTGCACCCCGGATTTGCGGAAAGTTGGCCATTGTTACGCACTCAGGAGTTCCAGGTGCATATGGGTACCGCACATTCGGCGATGGCAGATATCTGGAAGGCTGCTTTACCGAGGACAGTGGAGCTGCCAGACGGTGGATTTGGGTGGTGCACTAGCGTGCACACCAATAACTTTCACGATGGTGATACCGTGCTGATCATGTCATCTGGGGTCGAACCACTACAGTTCACTGTTACTGTGGCATGTGCACATTCGTGGTTTTCCTAGCCAGTGCATCGGAGAGTGCCTTGGCCGCATTATAGGGATCTTCGGCTTCAGTAATAGCGCGTACTACAACAATTCGACTGGCACCTGCGGTCAGTACCTCGCCCAGGCGGCTGCTGTCTATTCCGCCAATAGCAAACCATGGTTTGTCTGTCAGTAGTGCTGAGCTTTGGCGGACGAGGGGTAAACCTGGCGCAGTTCGTCCTGGCTTTGTGGGAGTTGGCCAGCAAGGCCCAGTGCAAAAGTAGTCAACATCGCGATCGCATGCCGCAGCGCGAGCTTGCTGTTCATCGTGGGTGGAACGACCAATAATCATATCGGACCCGACTAGGCTACGGGCGGCAGCAACTGGGAGGTCATCTTGGCCCAGGTGAAGCACATCGGCCTGAGCGAGGTGAGCAATATCAGCTCGATCATTAACGGCAACAAGAGCACCATAGTGCTGAGCAATTTCTTGCAGCAACGCTAGGGTTTGTAATTCCTCAGCTGCTTCCAAAGGCCCATAGCGCTTTTCCCCAGGAGAGCCTTTATCGCGGAGCTGAATGATATCTACTCCGCCGGTAAGAGCTGCTGCAATAAATTCGGCAAAATCACCACGCTCACGCCGCGCGTCAGTGCATAAATACAATCGAGCCCGCTGGAGTCGCTGTAATCGGAGGTTCTTAGTGCCGGAATACACACCGTTGACCGTAGCGGCTACGGTAGAAGTCGTCACACGGGAGTCCCGAGGTTCGCGGGGCTGAGAGTGGGTACGCCAACCCTGACCGTCAGACCTGATCCGGATCATGCCGGCGCAGGAAGATGGAGGAAAGCATGTCGGACCACGTGCCAGATAAGACTGTGCATGTCATTGGTGGTGGAATTATTGGTTTGTCTGTGGCGTGGAAGGCTGCGCTAGCTGGCTGGCAAGTCCAGCTTTTTGATCCACGTCCAGGGCAGGGTGCATCATGGGTTGCTGGTGGGATGCTAGCCCCAAGTAGCGAAGCCTGGTTTGGTGAAGCAGCCTTGTTTGAGTTGGGGCAGGAATCGTTGAGCACATGGCCACAATTTGCTTCAGAGCTCACGAGCAGCACCAAATTTCCGGTAGTGGCATCTTCTTGTTGTATTCAAGTGGCGTATGACTCCGGTGATATTTCAGAATTGAAAGGTGTTACTGCTTGGCTTGCTGAGCGGGGTCGGATAGTGCAGAGATTGTCGCGCCAGCAGATCCATGAAACTGAACCTCTTCTTTCCCAATCTATTCGGTACGGGGCCACTGATGTTGCGGAATGTTCGGTAGATAATCGTGCGACTGTGGATGCGCTCATCCGGGCTTGTTCGCAACTGGGCGTGAAGTTCGTTCATCGTGTGATAACAGATCTTGATGAGATTAGGCATGGACAGATCGTTATCGCTGCCGGTCTTGGTGCGAGGCAGTTAATTCCTTGGCTGCCAATTCATCCGGTTAAAGGAGAGATTTTGCGGTTAACCAGGAGGAAGGCAAGCGTGAAGGAGGCAAGAGCGACAGTTCGGGCGCGGGTGCATGGTCGGCAAGTGTATATCGTGCCACGTATCGATGGGGTGGTTGTAGGTGCAACATCAAGTGAGCAAGGTGGGGATACCACAGTGACAGTGCAGGGGGTGCAAGATCTACTTCAGGATGCTTGTTTAGTGATGCCAGCCCTTGCCGATTATGAATTATCCGAAACTGCAGCAGGTTTACGACCGTCTACCCCAGATGCTTTGCCAATGATAGGTCGTATTGATGACAGAATTACTGTAGCTACTGGGCATGGTCGGTCAGGATTTTTACTTGCCCCGTTAACCGCAGATCTAGTGCTTTCTGATTTGGAAAGAGTAAATAATGTTCAGCGAGAGAGTATTTCGCCGAGGAGATTTAGATGAATGAGATTATAGGGATTGTTGTTAACGGGAAAGACGAACACGTTCAGCGCGGCGTAACGGTGGCAGAGCTGTTGGAGTTACATAAATTTCCAACTAGCGGTGTTGCTGTTGCCGTTGATGGCGCTCTAGTTCCTCGGTCGCAGTGGCATACCCAGTTGGCAGAGGGTTGTCGAGTGGAGATTGTCACGGCAGTACAAGGTGGATGATCGTATGGATGACCAATTAGTCATTGCTGGAAAATCTTTTGGTTCTAGATTGATTATGGGAACAGGTGGGGCTAGTAACCTTACTATTTTAGGTGAAGCATTAGTCGCGTCGGGAACTGAATTAACCACGGTGGCGCTACGTAGGGTTGACGCTGATGGTGGAACCGGAGTTCTGGATATGTTGAAGACTCTGGGCATAGGCGTGTTGCCCAATACTGCGGGTTGCCGCAGTGCCGCTGATGCGGTATTGACGGCACAGCTTGCTCGTGAAGCTCTGGGCACATCGTGGATCAAATTAGAAGTAATAGCTGATGAGCGAACACTGCTCCCCGATGCTATCGAACTAGTCAGTGCTGCTGAGCAATTAGTAGATGATGGCTTTACTGTTTTGCCATACACGAGTGATGATCCAGCACTCGCTGCGCGTTTGGAAATGATTGGCTGTGCTGCAGTTATGCCTTTAGGCGCACCTATCGGCACGGGTTTGGGGATTTCCAACCCGCATAACATTGAGATGATTACGCAGCGAGCCACCGTTCCGGTGATTCTTGATGCGGGCATTGGCACAGCCAGTGATGCAGCATTAGCGATGGAACTGGGCTGTGATGCCGTTCTTTTGGCCACTGCAGTCACTCGGGCGCGCAATCCGGTGCTGATGGCTACAGCTATGGCGCGCGCGGTGCAAGCCGGTCGTTATGCCAGGCTCTCGGGGAGAGTCCCCAAACGATTCTGGGCGCAGGCCTCATCGCCCGAGGTGGATTAAGCTATTTTCTCCTGGTTCAGGAAATCAGTCCGCAGTCTGATGCAGAGTTGGGTGTTTACTGGCAGTATTAAGCTCATGATTGAACTGAGGGGTTTAACAAAAGCCTATGGGGCCACCGTTGTGGTCAATGATCTAACGTTCGGGGTTCGTCCAGGAATTGTTACGGGTTTCCTTGGCCCCAATGGTGCTGGTAAATCCACCACCATGCGGATGATTCTGGGATTGGATAAGCCAACTTCTGG
This sequence comes from Mycobacteriaceae bacterium, assembly GCA_051646185.1. Lineage (GTDB taxonomy): Bacteria > Actinomycetota > Actinomycetes > Mycobacteriales > Mycobacteriaceae > JBOFCS01. The sequence continues at coordinate 12,665 of JBOFCS010000192.1, forward strand.
TACTGCGACGATTGGCGGCAAGAAATACCAGGATATTAACGACCCATTACGTATGGTGGGTGCCTTGATTGATGCGAGTTGGATACACCCTAACCGTTCAGCTAAAGCTCATTTGCAATGGATGGCAGCGTCCAATGGGATAAACCATAATCGGGTTTCTGAAGTTCTTAGCCTTGTGGGTCTTACCGAGGTTGCAGCCAAAAAAGCTGGTGGGTTTTCACTTGGCATGAAACAACGACTAGGTATTGCTGGAGCTTTGTTGGGTGATCCCCAAGTTCTAGTGTTTGATGAGCCAGTCAATGGCCTTGATCCAGAAGGTATTATTTGGATTAGAACTTTTATGAAAGAGCTTGCTCGTCAAGGTCGGACAGTTTTGGTATCCAGTCACTTGCTTTCTGAGATGGCCGATACTGCAGACCACCTTATTGTTATTGGTAAAGGAAAATTACTTTCTGATTCTTCAACAAAAGAATTTATTGAAAAGTCAGCTGAGTCTTCGGTGCGGGTGCGTAGTCCCCAGTTGGATGCGTTGCGCCGAGCTTTAGTTGCACAGGGAGTTGCTGTGCAGGAAAGTTATGATGACGATGGACGACTTACGTTGGTGGCTGCAAATACCACCACAGATCGTATTGGCGATCTTGCAAGTTATAACGGGATTACTTTGCACGAGTTAGCTTCTCAGCGTGCTTCGCTGGAAGAAGCCTTTATTAAGATGACTGGCGATGCTGTCCAGTACCACGGTGGGATTGATATCACGAATGGAGTACAACAGTGAGCGTATTTGCGGCGGAGAGAATTAAGCTGATAAGTACCAAATCTCCTTGGTGGTGCTCAGGGTTGGCTGCTTTTTTTGGTATAGGGTTTGCCGTATTGCAAGCGTTTACATCTAAGTCTTCCAATCCTATGATAGAAGGAAGCTCTAGTGCTTATTACGCTTTACAATCCCAAAATGGAGTTATTGGACTTTCCTCTATGGTCGTTATGATCATGTCTGCTTTAGCAATCACTACTGAGTACCGTTTTGGTGTTATCCGTACGACTTTTCAAGCTGTTCCCAATCGGACTCTCGTGATGGGGACGAAGGCAGTCCTATTGGCTTTAATTTCTGGAGTCTTAGGCCTGGTTGTTTCTGGTATTGCCTATGTCAGTTTCATGCTGATTATGGGCCAGGATCTAAATATTGATAGCACAGGTGCGCGTTCAGTATTTGGTGCTCCATTGTATTTGGTCTTAGTCGCAGTTTTAGCAGTAGCTATTGGAGCTTTGGTCAGGCAATCAGCTGCGGCCATCTCCCTATTGTTGCTATGGCCGATAATGGAAGGGATATTTTCTGCTATTCCCTGGGTGGACAAGCATATTGCACCATGGGGGCCCTTTAATAATATTGGTAACTTCCTAGGTCAATCGGGTATTGCTGTTGAATTTGGCCCATGGGGCAGCCTTGTTTATTTCATGATTTTTGTCGCAGTGATTTTTGTTGCTGGTCTTGTTGTTGTGAATAAGCGTGATGCGTAATGAATCAAAGGCGATGAGGCAGTGAGGCTGGATATGTCAACAAAAGTTACTTTTGCCGTGCTTATTGCAGCGAGCTTGGTGGTGGCCGGGTGTGGTTCGTCTCCGTCAGTCGATAGTGCTGATCTCAATGATATTGTCCAAAAAGTTCGATTAGAAAATCTTGTTGGACATTTGCAAAAACTTGAAGATATTGCTACTGCCAACAATGGTAATCGTGCAGCCGGTACTTCTGGTTATGATGCAAGTGTTGACTATGTGGTCGGCTTGTTACGAGATAAAGGCTTTGAAGTCCAAACGCCGGAGTTTGAGTTCACTAAGTTCGAGGAGAAAGATTCTTCTCTGGTAGGAAATACTGAAACTATTCCGATGACAGTGGCGACTTTTTCGCGAGCAACCCCAGAAGGGGGCGTAAACAGCCGATTAGTAGCTGCGCCGCAAGGTGATTCACCTGGATGTGAAGCTACTGATTACGATAGCCGGGACGTTACTGGTGCTGTTGTATTAGTTGATCGTGGCACCTGCTCTTTTGCTCAGAAACAATCAGTGGCAGCTGAGCGTGGTGCGATAGCGCTGATTGTTGTTAATACTGAAGATGAAGAGTTGTCTGCAACACTGGGAGACCCTGATGCTGTGGTTTTGCCAGTTGCTGGAGTAACAAAATCCGATGGCGCGAAGCTGAGGGCTGAAAGCACCCAAGTTTCTTTAAAGATTGATGCGGTGACTGAAAAGTCACGATCACGAAATATTCTGGCACAAACAAAGACTGGATCTGCCACTGATGTTGTCCTGGTTGGCGCTCATCTCGATAGCGTCCCTGCTGGTCCTGGAATCAATGATAACGGCACGGGGGTAGCAACAATATTGGAAACTGCTTTGCAGTTGGGTAGTGAGCCAAAGATTGATAACGCTGTGCGTTTCGCTTTTTGGGGAGCAGAAGAGCTCGGCCTTATTGGTTCAACAAAATATGTGGAAAGCCTTGATATAGAGCAACTTAAAGATATTTCTCTGTACCTTAACTTCGATATGTTAGGTTCAGAAAATGCCGGTTATTTGACTTATGACGGAGATAAGTCGGGCGGACAAACTGACTCGGTAATGGTGCCTGAAGGCTCAGCTGGGGTGGAGCGCATACTGGTTCAGGGCTTAGCAGAGTTAGGGATAACAGCAAAAGATACTGACTTCGATGGCCGATCTGACTATGGCCCTTTTATTAAGTCAGGTGTTCCGGCTGGAGGTATCTTCACAGGTGCTGAAGAGAAGATGACGTCGGACGAGGCCCTTTTATGGGGTGGTAAAGCAGATACGGCTTTTGATGCCAACTATCACAGCGCTACAGATAATGTGGCTCACGTCAATCGAGCTGCCTTAGATAAGAATGCAGATGTGGTGGCTAAGGTGATAGCCGCCTATGCAAAAACTTTGCACGGAGCTAATGGAGTGCCTGATCGGGAGCAGCGGGTGCGTACAGTCTTGGAGCCAGAGTGAATCTTTTACCAGGGTCAATAGGTATATGTAACCCAAAGTATCGGATAGCCTCTTTCGGTTGTCTCCACCCTGCTTTACTCTAGAAGGGTGAACATGGAGCCATCAGAGAAAGCCGAGGATGCGGAAACACTCCGTAAGACGGCAGCTCTGGCTGAGTGGATCCGTAAAACGGACCGAAGTCCCCAGGTTGTCGAGACTATTCGCAAGGCTCGTCGGGCACTACCCGGTGATCCTATGTTCGGTGATCCACTGTCGACTGCTGGACCAGGAGGTGCTCGCGCTGTTGCTCGGGTGGCGGATCGTGTACTTGAGGAACGTCAGGCAGCGTCCCGGGAGCTTGGGCTGGGGGCATTGCAAGTTTGGCAAGCGATAGCGGAGCGAGTCGGTAAGCAGCCTAAAAGTCTACGGGAAGTAACACTGGTTTTTACTGATCTCGTTGGGTTTTCTAGTTGGGCTCTTAATGCTGGGGATGACGCGACGTTGCTTTTACTCCGAGCAGTTTCTCGCGCTATTGAACCACCGATGGTAGATCACAGCGGGCATGTGGTGAAGAGAATGGGAGACGGCCTGATGGCAGTTTTCCCCAATGCGGAACAAGCGGTAAAAGCGGTTATCAGTGCCAAGGCGGCACTGCGCAAGGTTGACATCGATGGTTTTCGCCCACACATGCGCGTGGGCATTCATACCGGGAGTCCACATCAGATTGGGTCTGATTGGTTGGGCATTGATGTTAATGTTGCAGCCCGGTTGATGGAAAATGCTGGGCGAGGAAATATTATGATTTCTGACCGGACACTCGAGAAACTTGATACTGATCTTCTAGAGAATCTAGGACTCGAAGCGCGATCTGTCCGGCGTGGGGTATTTTCCACCAGGCTCGACGGTGTGCCTGAGGATATAAAACTGTTCCGGCTGAAAAAAACGAGTGACGGATATCAATGCTAGTGGCTTCTTTTTACTGAAGACGCCATAACGGCGATACTGGGCCGTGCCCAGCGCCAAGGGGGTAGGCAGCTTGCAGGCATTGGGTGACCCATTTTTTTCCGTATTCGACTGCGTTGGTAATGCTGTATCCATGCCCTAATGCACAGGTAATAGCGGCTGCCAAGGTATCTCCGCCACCATGATCGTTTCTGGTATTGACTCGGGCAGTGGGAAATTCGATAAAATTTTCACCGTCGTACAACAAGTCAGTGCTGAACGAAGATTCGCTGAGATGCCCAGCCTTAATGAGTGTCCATTGGGCTCCGAGGTCATAAAAAGCTTTGGCTGCATCGTGTTGGGAAGTGCTATTGGTGACAGTAATGCCGGTAAGAAGATGTACCTCATCAAGATTGGGAGTGATAAGCGTCGCTTGGGGGATGAGATGCTGTTGTAGGTATTTCAGTGCTGTTGTTGCTAAAAGTGAGTCGCCATGCATAGAAGCGGCAACCGGGTCAACAACCAAAGGTATTGTCTTGCCTTGTCCAATGTCAAGTTTGTTGCAGCTATCCACAATAGCTTCGATGATAGGGGCAGTGGCTACCATTGCAGTTTTTGCGGCGGAAACCCCAATGTCAGAAACCACGGCGTCTATCTGCTCGGCCACCATGTGTGGAGGAATTGTATGAAATGAATTTACTCCCAAAGAGTTTTGTGCGGTAACAGCAGTGATGCATACACAACCATGCACGCCGAGTAAGGCCATGGTGCGCAGATCTGCTTGTATACCGGCGCCACCACCGGAATCGGATCCGGCGATGGTGAGTACTCGTACCGGGGTGCTGCCGGGTGTTGGTAGCGGTAGAAGATCACTCATGTTAGAAGCGGAAGGTAAACTTGATTACCTTGTTCGGCAAATTCTTTAGACTTTTGAGCCATATCCTCAGCTATTTTATTATCAATATCTTCTTGGGTAACTAGTCCGTGTTCTTGGGCGTATTCGCGGACATCTGCAGATATTCGCATCGAGCAAAACTTTGGCCCGCACATTGAGCAGAAATGTGCGGTTTTGGCTGGTTCAGCGGGCAGTGTTTCATCGTGGTATTCACGTGCGGTATCGGGATCTAGGGCGAGGGCAAACTGATCATTCCATCGAAATTCAAAGCGTGCCTTGGACAGTGCATCATCGCGTTCTTGGGCACGAGGATGTTGTTTAGCTAGGTCTGCGGCATGTGCGGCAATTTTGTAGGTGATGACCCCGACTTTAACGTCATCACGGTTAGGGAGTCCAAGGTGCTCTTTGGGGGTGACGTAGCAGAGCATTGCTGTTCCAGCTTGAGCGATGATAGCGGCACCGATAGCTGAGGTTATATGGTCATATGCGGGGGCAATATCGGTGGCGAGGGGTCCGAGAGTGTAGAACGGGGCTTCCTCGCAGAGTTCTTCTTCGAGGCGTACGTTTTCGACGATCTTATGCATAGGCACATGCCCTGGTCCTTCAATCATGACTTGGACGCCATAGGATTTTGCAATTTTTGTGAGTTCTCCCAGGGTTCGAAGTTCGGCAAATTGGGCTTCATCGTTAGCGTCAGCTATCGAGCCGGGGCGTAGTCCATCGCCGAGGGAAAAGGTCACATCGTATTTGGCGAGGATCTCGCAGAGTTCTCTAAAATGTGTGTAAAGAAAAGACTCTTGATGATGAGCCAGGCACCATGCTGCCATGATGGAACCACCGCGTGAGACAATTCCGGTGACTCGTTTTGCTGTTAGGGGAATATACCGAAGTAGCACTCCGGCATGAACAGTCATATAGTCTACGCCTTGTTCACATTGCTCAATAACCGTATCGCGGTAGAGTTCCCAGGTTAATTTGGTGGGGTCCCCATTAACTTTTTCTAATGCTTGATAGATCGGAACAGTGCCCACTGGTACTGGCGAGTTACGTAAAATCCATTCACGCGTGAGATGAATGTCTTTTCCGGTGGATAAGTCCATGATGGTATCAGCACCCCAGCGGGTTGCCCATACCATCTTTTCAACTTCTTCTGCGATGGAGGAGGTAACAGCTGAATTTCCAATGTTTGCATTGATTTTTACGGCGAAGGCTTTGCCGATGATCATTGGTTCGCATTCGGGATGCTTGCGGTTTGCGGGGATGACTGCACGGCCACGGGCTACTTCATCACGAACAAGTTCAGGTGAAACTTGTTCTCGTGCAGCAATATAGTGCATTTCTGAGGTGATGATCCCGGCTTTGGCCCAGGCTAATTGGGTAGGTGGGGCATCAGATAGGTTTGGCTTCTGCCATTGGTCGCGAATGGGCGGCAGCCCTTGCTCAAGGTTGATAGTTGCGGAGTCGTCGGTGTATGGCCCGGAGGTGTCGTAGAGGTCAATATTTTCGCCGTTGCTTAGATGAACCCGGCGTACCGGGACGGACATTGCTATCTCTGAGTGTGTAACGGCTAGGTAATGCTTGCTGCTACCGATGATTGGCCCGGTGGTGATTTTTTGTGTAGCAGGGTCCGAGGTGCCCATATAATTCTTCTCCCTACGTCGGCATTACCCGAACAGGTTCGTGCGGTCGACAGCCCTAGCTGTCCTCTCAGCTTGCTGGTGCAAGCTCCCGGTGTGGTGTGAATCTGGTCTGTCCTTGGCGGGGACAACACCACGTTAGCCCACGATGGGGTGAAGGTGTAGGTCACATCTTTATTGCAGTGTCGCAAAAGTGATGTGAATCACATAAAAATGGTGTTTAATGAATTTTTACAGGCTTTCACCAGTATCAGGTGAGTAGTTCGGATACTTCGAGAGGTGTTGTGACCATGAGTGCACCAGCATTGACCTATTCGCAGCCGACACTGTTGAAGAATCCTCTGCGCGATCGTTTTGAACTGCACAGTGACGGGCAGCTTATCGCCATCCTCGGTTATCACCTCGAGCAACGAGCTACTGGTGAGGAAGTTGTAACTTTTTTGCATACTGTTGTTACCGATGGTCTTGACGGTCAGGGTTATGCTGGCATTTTGGTTGGTCTAGCCTTGAATGATGTTCGCCAGAATCGGCAATTAGTGCGTTTGGTGTGTACGTATGCTCAAGGATTTGTTGAGTTGCATCCCGAATATCAGGACATAATTTTCCCTTAGTTTTTTTGTGTCTAGGGTGTGCCATTGTGTGCCCAAAATTTCCCCTCATGGAATGTTGATCACTTTACTGTCCTTAACGATGATCAAGTTGCTAATGACATTAACTATCATCTCAGATACTGAACAGATCGGTTGAAGGGCAGTAGGGCGCGGTAACCCCCAGCTTTCTCGTACCAATCGCCTTTTTATCGTGGATTTTCTATTTTCCTCCGCGATTGTGTGATGCAGATTACGATACAAATTTGTATTAAACCGGATCGTGATTAATGAGGTTGGCCTGAGCATCAGAACCAGGGTTTTTCGCTTTCAAGCGTTATGTATCAGCATACTGCTGGGGGTAACCGCTACTGCTTGGAATGCATCCAGCGCTTCAGCGCAACCGCAATGGTGGGAGCCGCTGTCGCTACAATCGCCTGAGTCGGAAGTCAATGTCACTGGTGAACCCTTTACTGGAACAAATAGTTCTGGGGAGGTTGTTGGTTTTATTGATGCCCATACCCACCTCATGTCAAATATCGGGTTTGGCGGCAATCAGCTTTGTGGTGCAACGTATTCAGAACTTGGTATCGAAGATGCGCTCAAAGATTGTGATAACCATTATCCTGATGGCACTTTCGCTTTATTGGAAAACCTTACGAATGCCCATGGCGGTAGCCCACTTGCTACCCATGATCCGGTGGGGTGGCCCACTTTTGTAGATTGGCCATCGCCTGCGTCCTCAACGCATCAGCAGATGTATTACCGCTGGGTAGAACGGGCCTGGCGTGGTGGGCAACGAATCATGGTTGCTGATGCGGTAAATAACAATGTGTTGTGCAGTGTGCCAGTGCAATCAAATAAAGCAAGCTGTGACGATATGGACACCATGCGTCGTCAGATTCAGGCCACTAAAGACTTGGAAGCATTCATTGATAACCAATATGGCGGCGTAGGTAAAGGTTGGTTCCGGATTGCGTATTCTGCCGAGCAGGCTCGTAGCATTATTGAATCGGGGCGGCTGGCAGTAATCCTTGGGGTGGAAATCTCGGGGCTATTCGGTTGCACTATTACCTTTGGTGTTTCTGGTTGTGATGAAGCGAAAATTGATGCAGGGCTTAATGAATTAATGGACTTGGGAGTTCGCTCAGCTTTCCTCTGTCATAAATTTAATAACGCTTTATGTGGAGTAAGGATGGACTCTGGTACAACCGGGATTTTGGTTAATGCTGGAAATCTGTTTAGCACCGGATCGTGGTGGGAAACGGAGTCTTGCCCGGGGGAATTGCATGACAATACTCCCGGTTCGATAGGTCTTCCCCCAGAACTTGCTGCGCTGGCAGCTTCTCGAGTGTTACCGGACTATGGCACGGGTCCAACTTGCAATAAGCAAGGACTTTCTGGACTGGGTGAGTATGCTCTACATGGCATGATGGATCGGGGCATGCTGGTGGAGGTTGACCATATGAGTGTAAAAGCAGCTAGTCGAACCATGGATATTCTGGAAGAAAACCACTATCCAGGGGTGGTGTCATCACACAGCTGGATGGATAAACACTTCACCGAAAGGCTGTATCGGTTAGGCGGTTTTGTCACTGGATATGGTGGTGGTTCAGAAGGTTTCATCAATGAAGCCCATGAAGAACAACACCTTCGCGAAGAGTACGGGGTGGGTTATGGATATGGCATGGATATGAATGGATTTGGCGCTCATCCCGATGGTAGGGCCGATACTAACCCCACTCAGTATCCGTTTAATTCTGCAACTGGTGATGCCACGCTTACTCGGCAACGAACTGGAGATCGAGAGTGGGACATAAATATTGATGGATTAGCCCACTACGGTCTTGTTCCTGACTGGCTGGAAGAAATGCGGACTCATGGTGGCGATGATGTGGTTAAGCAGATGCTTCGCGGTTCAGAATCTTATCTGAGAGCACTTGCAGCAGCCCAACGTTTTTCCGCTAGAAAGTAGCCTGTAGTAGCTAATAGCTACTATTTTGTGCACTGCTGCAACCATTTTGTGCATAAATCTTGTTTTTGCTTTTTGTTTCAGCTTTGCCTTCCTAGTATCACGGCGACGTGAAGTATTTTGCGTCCCCTGAGATGCAACGGAAGGTATGAGAAGTATGAGGAAGAGACATCGGGTTTTGCGTAAAAAGTCGGTAGCTGTGTTGGTATCGGCAATTGCAGCAATGGGAATGATGATGCTATCTCCGGCAGCGGCAAATGCTGCAGGTACGGTAGATGTGATTCTTGTTGGGGGTGCAACAAGTAACCCAGTTGACGTCAATAACAGTGCGTTAGCTGCGAATCTAAGGGGGAAAGGTTATGCGGTTCATATATTTGGCAGTGGGGATATACCAGGGAACAACTCAGGCTATAACACTGGTGGAACTGTTGGCATTGCTGCCAATGCGCAGGCATTAGGGCAATACTTAAGCTCTTGGCTCAATTATACTAATCCCAATGGCACGAAGCCAAATATGGGGAAAAAGGTTCATGTTATTGGATATTCGATGGGCTCACTAGTGATGAGGCATTGTATTGAATTTGGTGCTTGCAATGGAAAAGTGAGTAGTGCAGTGTCTATTGCCGGACCTAATCATGGGGTTTTGTGGGGCTGGCTACCAGTTGTCGGATGTCTTGCTACTTTTGGTAATCCTTTTGGCGATTGGGCTAATTATCCTGCTTGTCAGGATATGGTTTCGGGCTCCCCGCTTCTCAATTCTCTCAATGCTCCGAAGAATGGGAAAGAAGTAGGTCCGGGTGCTGAAAGATGGCAAACTCTTACTGCTGCTGCCGATTTCACTACCGTGCCGGTATATTCCTTTTCGACACCCCTCAATGGCGCCAATAATGGCATGGTCTTTCATGATCATATCGGAATCTGGAGCAGTGTTGATACCTTCAATCAGTTAGATCTACCCAAGGTCTAACTAAACTGACGATGGGTGGGACAAAAAATATTTTTTGTCCCACCCACAGTCAGGAAATTCTTAAGTCAAATCCACGACAACGGGGGCATGATCGCTGGCGCCCTTGCCTTTTCGTTCCTCGCGGTCGATATGTGCAGCACTTACCCGGTTCGCAAATTCCGGGCTTCCTAAGATGAAATCGATCCGCATTCCCTGCTTTTTAGGGAAACGTAATTGGGTGTAATCCCAATAGGTGTACACACCAGGTCCTTCAGTGTGCGGGCGAACTACATCAGTAAAGGAGTTATCGGTAAATTTTTTAAAAGCTTGTCGCTCAGCAGAACTCACGTGAGTGGCACCATCAAAAACGCTCATATCCCATACATCTTCATCGGTGGGAGCGATGTTCCAGTCGCCAGTGAGGGCAATCTGTGCGCTAGGATTTTCCGTTAACCAGCGTTGAGCATCCTCGTAAAGTTTGGCTAGCCACTGCAATTTATAGGTGTAGTGCGGATCATCCAAGGTGCGACCATTGGGAACATACAAACTCCATACTCGCACGCCATTGCAAGTTGCTGCGATGGCTCTGGCCTCAACCACCGGGGTTTGCTCGGGTTTGCCAAATGCCGGTTGATCGGCAAACCCGATCTGCACATCCTGCAAACCCACCCGCGATACCAACGCCACCCCGTTCCATTGGCTCAGACCAGCATGGGCAACTTGGTACCCGGCAGCTTCAAAAGCTGCATAGGGAAATTGTTCGTCTTTGCATTTGGTTTCTTGCATGGCGAGGACGTCGGTGCCGGACCGTTCCAGCCAATCAGTGATTCGATCAACACGGGCTCGGACAGAGTTCACATTCCAGGTGGCTATACGCACCGAATTAGATTAGCGAACTCTGACTGGGAACAACATCCTCGCTAGGTTCGAGGTTTATTTCTGGTGGGTTCTGGTGGCAACGTTTTTATGGCCACAACATCGGCGATGGCTACGGAAACTTCTTTGCCGTGGCGGGTTCGTACCGTGAGTTGGGTGTGGTCGGCGGCGAGAATGAACCCGATAACATCGGTTAAGGGATGGGAAGACCCAGGCCCGAGGCGGTATCGAATAACTACTCGGGTGTCGATAGTGGGAAGTTCGGTGGGGCTGTTAGTGCCCAAAGGGATCATCCACTTCGCCGGGGGTCCAGGTCAGCCCAGGGACTCCCCATTTATTTCGTTTGATGGCTTTTTTGGCAGCACGGGCATGTCGACCAATGAGGACATCTACGTATAAAAAGCCGTCAAGATGCCCGGTTTCATGTTGCAGCATCCGAGCAAAAAAGCCTCGGCCTTCCAAAGTGATAGGGGCCCCGGTTCGGTCTACCCCGGTAACGCGAGCCCATTCGGCACGTCCGGTGGGGAAATTTTCGCCAGGAACAGATAGGCAGCCTTCGTCGTCATTGTCTGGGTCCGGCATGGTCTCTGGGATGATGGAGGTTTCGAGCACGGGGTTGATGACTTCACCGCGTCGATTTTTTACCGTTCCCCCTTCGGTGATGTCGGGGCAGTCGTAGACAAAGAGTCTTTTGTTGACGCCAATTTGGTTGGCGGCCAAGCCGACACCATTGGCTAAGTCCATGGTGTCGTACATATCGTCGATGAGGCTGTCGATGTTTTGTGGTATTGAGCCATCGGGGTTGAGCTCCACAAGTTCGGTGGGGTTGTGAAGAACAGGGTCGCCAACAATGCGGATGGGAACAATCGCCATAGTGTCTAAGACTACTTCGCTAAGTTCGGGACTTGGTACTCATCATGCAATTTCTGTTCGACGCGCGGGGTGATGGCACTAGTTGTGAGGGGTAAACGTGGTTCAATGGTGGAAACCACACTGATGTAATTTACTGGTGCTGTCACGTTGATCAACGTTGGCAACCCATCGGGGCGTAATGCAGTCGGTGCAAGCAAGAACGAGGTCAAGGAGCGACATGGACGGCGCAACCGCGCGTAGCCAGAAGCAAACCGGGCAGGTAAGCGAAGCTAGGGAAACCGATGTGATCAGCGGCGCTTTGCCTGTCAGTGATCAATTTGGTGACCCCAATGCTGTCGGTGCTGACGGATTAACCCGTCGTGAGCATGAAATTTTGTCTTTTGAGCGGCAGTGGTGGAAGTACGCTGGAGCTAAGGAAGAAGCCATCAAAGAGCTTTTTTCCATGTCTGCTACCCGCTACTATCAAGTGCTTAATGCATTAGTAGATAGGCCAGAGGCGTTGGCTGCTGATCCTATGTTGGTGAAGCGTTTACGCAGGTTGCGGGCAAGTCGACAGAAGGCCCGTGCGGCGCGCAGGCTTGGCTTTGAGGTCACCTAGAAGTACCTGACCTGGAGATTATCGCTTTTGTGAAGATGCACTGGCGAACCGTTCGACCTAGCAACTAGAGTTACCTTGTGAGCACTCCCGAACCGTCCCGGCTTCCTTTTAGAGCTATGGCTATGGTTCTGCTGGCTATGGCCATTTTATTTGGAGGCCTTGGGTGGAATTCCTTAGTCAGTCGTGACGGTGAAACTTTGGAATCTGCTGAGGCAGCTTCGTCGACAAAGCCATCGACCAGCTCTGCTATTCCTGCCCCTCCAGTCACCAGCACTTTCACGGTTAAATCTACTGTTCAGGTGTATAACAACAGCACAGTGACAGGTCTGGCCGCGGCGACAGCTCAGAAAATTACCCAGGCCGGATGGACGGTGAGCGATACCGGCAATTACAAGGAAACCAACGTTTCCGTGACCACTGTTTATTACGGTAGTGCCAGTGGGGAGCGGGAATCGGCCTTGCAGATTGCCGAGAAACTTGGAGTTAAGGCGGAACCTCGTTTTGCTGAGCTTCTCACAAAACCGGCTGGCGTTATTGTCATTGTTACCTCGAACTAGTAGATGAGTCCTGGGCAGCTGACTCGCGATCCACTCTTTCACTTATGATGGGTGCGGGGCCGATAACTGTATGTTGGCCGCACAATGAGCAATTAACGATATAACAAGAAGTGGAGTCAGCAGTGAAGGTTAAGCATTCAGCCCGAGGCTCGTACTCCCGTGCACTACGACTTGGCACCACGGTGCCTGCGGTAGCGCTTGTTGCTTTAGGCCTGGCAGCATGCTCAAACGGCGAAGAAGCCAGCTCGGTTGCCGGAACAACTCCGCCGGTATGGATAGGTTCTGCTGACCCACATGCTGGTGAAGAAGGATCGCATGGTCATGGTTCTGAGGGCAACAGCACTGAAGAGCTGTCTGCGGATATTAAAGATGTCACTGGAGCTAGCCTCGGTACGGCCACATTCACCAAGATTGATAGTGGCAAGGCAGTGCAGGTGGAGATCGAAGCTCGTGGTTTAACCCCAGGTTTCCATGGTTTGCATATTCATTCCGTGGGGAAATGTGAAGCCAATTCGGTGGCCCCAGCCGGTGGCGCGCCGGGTGCTTTCCTTTCCGCGGGAGGCCATTTTCACATTGAAGGTAAAGCTGGACATCACGCTGGTGATCTCACGTCATTGCAAGTCCGAGAAGATGGTACGGGTTTGTTGGTGACCACAACCGATGAAGTGACGTTTGACAGCCTGCTCGCTGGTGCTGGTACAGCCCTTATTGTGCATTCAGGTGGCGATAATTTTGGCAATATCCCTACTCGCTACACCTTGCCAGATGGTGCTCCGGTTCCCGATGAGATCACTTTGAGTACTGGTGATGGTGGTAGTCGGGTGGGTTGTGGCGTGATCGCTAAGCACAACTAGGGCTGTTGTGGCTGGCCTTGTAGTGCCTGAGCCGGTCTTTTTTACCCCCTCTCCGCGTCCAACAATTGGCGTTGAGTGGGAATTTGCCTTGGTAGATAAGGGTACTCGGGATTTGTCGAATACCGCAGATGAACTTTTTGATGCTGTTCGGCAGATTTACGGAGTGGATCACCCCAGTGTTCATAAAGAGTTGTTACGCAACACTGTTGAATTAGTTACCGGTATCAGCAGCACTGTTGGTGAGGCTATGGATGACTTGCGTTCTACGTTATCGGTGGTCCGCAGTGCTGCGGATACAGTGGGCGTGAATTTGTTTTCTGCTGGCACGCATCCTTTCGCGCAATGGTCTGCTCAGCAGCTCAGTGATGGTCCGCGTTATCACGAAATGATTGACCGTACCCAGTGGTGGGGTCGGCAAATGTTGATTTGGGGGGTGCATGTGCATGTGGGAATTTCCTCGAAACACAAAGTGCTGCCGATAGTTAGCGCATTATTGAATCATTATCCGCATTTACTTGCACTTTCCGCCTCTTCGCCGATGTGGAGTGGAACCGACACTGGTTATGCCAGTAACCGGGCAATGATGTTTCAACAACTCCCTACGGCTGGTTTGCCCTTTCAATTTGATACCTGGGCCCAGTTTGAAAGTTTTGTGGGCGATCAGATGAAAACTGGTGTGATTGATCAGCTTAATGAGATTCGCTGGGATATTCGGCCGTCTCCAGCGTTGGGCACCATTGAGGTACGCATTTGTGATGGGGTTTCCAATATGCGGGAGCTTAGTGCGTTAGTTGCGTTGATCCACTGCCTTGTGGTTGATCTTGACGATCGGTTAGAGGCCGGGGAAACCTTGCCGACGATGCCTCCATGGCATGTGCAGGAAAACAAGTGGCGGGCCGCTCGGTATGGGCTTGATGCTGAAATTATTTTGGATTCAGCGAGCAGTGAGAGATTGGTGACCGAAGATTTAGCTGAGGTGCTTAACCGGATGGAGCCTATTGCCGCCAGATTGGGATGTGCTCAGGAGTTGGCGCTGGTAGCCGATATTCCCAGCAAGGGTGCCTCTTATCAGCGCCAGCGTGCTGTAGCTGAAACTCAGGCCGGGGATTTATGCGCTGTGGTGGATTCAGTGGTTGCTGAACTGGAAATATAGCCCAGTACAGCTGTCAGATTACTGTTATTCATCCCAATAATTTTCCCTGTTCACCTTTTGTTCACTAGAGTGTCTTTTATGCTCAAGGAAAGTCCTCAGCGCAGTGCGGCGCTGACAGTGCCTACTGTTGCAAAAAAGTGGCTGCTACCAGCTGCTGCCCTGGCATTTGTGATGTTTGTTGCGTCGCTGGAAGTAGCTGCCCGATATTTTGGTCAGCCAGGTCCGGCGACGAATCAACTTTTCGAGTTTGTGGTGGCTCCCACGTCGGGCCCAACATTGTGGGCGGGTTTGGCGTTGGCTTTGGTGATGCTGAATAACCGCCAGCGGGTGCTTGCGGTAAGCGCAGGGGTGGCTATTGATGTGGTGTTTGTGGGTATCCGGTTGCTTACTGATTCCCGGCTAAATTTTGGTAATGGCGCTCTGTGGGTTTTGCTGGGAATTGCTGTTTATGCACAGTGGGCATGGCAGGGGGAGCAACGGTTAAAGGCACTTAAAGGTGTAGGGCTGGGTTTTCTTCTTATTGTGGCTTCGAAGTGCGGGGCGACCTGGTTGTTGATTACTTCTCAGACCCGTCCCCAGGTCTTGGATCAGTATGTGGATCTTGCCGATCACGCTTTGGGTAATCCGTCGTGGGTGATGGGCCAAATTGTGGATGCTACTGGTGTTGTGGGTTACCAGATTTTGCATACGGTCTATATTCAACTGCCCTTGGCGGCGATTGTTGTTGCCGTGTACCAACTTCGGAATGGTTTTCCGAGGCATCATCTT
Source organism: Mycobacteriaceae bacterium (assembly GCA_051646185.1). GTDB lineage: Bacteria > Actinomycetota > Actinomycetes > Mycobacteriales > Mycobacteriaceae > JBOFCS01. The sequence continues at coordinate 28,302 of JBOFCS010000192.1, forward strand.
ATTAGAACATTTCTATTGATCGGTGTTCTTGGTCCGTTGGTGTATATGGTTTTCCCGGTGGTTGGCCCTATTTATGCTTTTGGTGCAGAAGGTAAAGGTTTTGAAGTAGCTGCTGTATGGCCAAATACTTTTATGCCGATTAATATTCCATCGTCTATGCCCTTTGATTCGGAAACCCCAAGAAACTGTATGCCAAGTTTGCATACGGCCTGGGCTGTAGCAATTTTTGTTCATTCCCGTGAGGGTGGTAAGTGGCTGCGTCGGTTAGGTGAATTTTGGTTGGTGGCAACGCTGATGGCAACATTGGGTTTTGGTTATCACTATGGGGTAGATTTAGTTGCCGGGGTGGTATTTGTTTTGACCATTGAGGCGATGCTGCGTGCCCCCGAGCGGGGCTGGGGTGCTGAGCGTATTCGCTTGGTGCTTGGTGGTTTTACTGTTTTTGTTGGTTTATTGTGGAGTTACCGTTATCTATCAGTTCCTATGGCAGAGCATCCAGAGATTTTTGGCCCGATTGTTCTTGGGGTGATGGGTGTGGTGATCGCTGCTTTTTATGGCACCTTCTATGCTGCCCCGGAATCGGCTTTGGCGCGGTGGGTTCGGTTGGATTTTGAATCTGTTGCAAAGCAACCTCAGGTGAGTGCTTAAGCACTTGCCTGTGGATGGTTTGTGGATAACGTGTGGATGGAGGGTGGTTCGCGGATGGGCGGAAATGGGGTTTGGTGTGCACTGGCTTTGACCTGCGCTTTTGGTGTTTTTTGGGGTGTTGGTCGGGTGTTCAGGTGAGGTTTTTTGGGGGTGGTGTACATACCGTTGGTATTGGGGCTGGTCAAGTGGCAGGTTTTTGGGGTAGGGTTCGATAGAAGGTCTCGCCAAAAGGCGAATAGAAACGACCACCACTCACGGCCCTGTGCAGTGAGATGACGGAGTTCGATAGAAGGTCTCGCCAAAAGGCGAATAGAAACCCTAGATGCTGCCAATGCTCTAGCTAAAATGGACCCTGTTCGATAGAAGGTCTCGCCAAAAGGCGAATAGAAACTGCTGCTGAATGCATTTGTCAATCTCTATTACACATTGTTCGATAGAAGGTCTCGCCAAAAGGCGAATAGAAACGGGAAAAGATAAGCGTGCGGCCCCTCGATCCTTCCGTTCGATAGAAGGTCTCGCCAAAAGGCGAATAGAAACGGCATAAAAATGACTGACCCCCTCGGTGAAACGCCATGTTCGATAGAAGGTCTCGCCAAAAGGCGAATAGAAACCTATGGCGATCATGCTTATTGTGGTTTCCATTGCTTAGTTCGATAGAAGGTCTCGCCAAAAGGCGAATAGAAACCCCACAAACAGCTCAGCATTGTCAGTTCTGGTGGGGGTTCGATAGAAGGTCTCGCCAAAAGGCGAATAGAAACCTCAGAATCAAGCCCGTAACCCTGACTGGGGAACCCGTTCGATAGAAGGTCTCGCCAAAAGGCGAATAGAAAC
>JBOFCS010000213.1:0-5361 GCA_051646185.1 Mycobacteriaceae bacterium
CTTGTGCTGAGACCGAAGCAGAAATATTGTCGGTGAACTGCCAGTTACCACGATAAAGCGCTTCCATAAGATCCAACACTCCAGGTGAAGGAGTTGCCGAGCCGGGAGGACGGCAATGCAGGCATACCGCACCGCCTGCAGCAACATGAAAAGCACGGTGCGGGCCGATAACACCACAGCGGGCGCAGTCCTCCAAAGCTGGCGCCCAACCTGCAAAGCTCATGGCCCGCAACAAGAAGGCATTAAGGATCATCTCCCGAGGACGGCTGGCTTGAGCCACTGCACGTAAAGCCCCGACAGTCAATTGGTGTAATTGGATGGCCGGGGCCCGCTCTTCACCGGCCAGTCTCTCTGCAGTTTCCAAGATCGCGCATGCGGTTGTGTACCGACCGTAATCATCAACAATGTCCCCAGCAAAAGCATCTATGGAATGAACTTGGGTAACAATGTCAAGGTTTCGGCCTGGGTAAAGCAAAACATCAATGTGAGCAAATGGCTCTAGCCGAGCTCCAAATTTTGAGCGAGTACGGCGCACACCTTTGGCAACCGCTCGCACTAGACCATGCTCTCTAGTGAGCAAAGTGACAATTCGATCTGCTTCGCCCAGCTTATGCTGGCGTAGCACCACCGCGTTATCCCTGTATAGCTTCACCGCACCATAGTTCCACCTCCATCCGACAGCATTGTTGCGACAAGCCGAAAACCGCACATAAATTTTTTCCAACTGCTACTGTTCGTTCGGACGAACAGTAGAGGAAGTAATGCCAAACCCATCTGACTCAAGCTTTCAGTACCTACCCCACAAACTACCCACACTTATTAACCAAGTCGCCGACCTCGCCGCAGGAAAAATCAGCTCTGTTGAACTCACCCGGCAAGCCCTCTCGGCAGCTGAGGCCAGCCAAAGCACTCTTAATGCCTTTAAAGTCCTCCGAAAGCAACAAGCCCTGACTGAGGCTGCAGAAGCTGATCGCCGTTTAGCCTCTGGAGAACGATTGGGCCTCTTAGGAGTGCCAATCGCGGTGAAAGATGATATCGATATTCAGGGTCTACCCACTGCATTTGGCTGTCAAGGAAATTTCCCTGAAGCTAAACAAAATTCAGCGGTCGTTACCAAATTGCAAAATGCTGGTGCCATCATTATCGGCAAAACTAACAGCCCAGAGCTTGGTCAATGGCCACTCACTAGCGGACCAGGATTTGGAGTTACCCGCAATCCCTGGAGTTCTGAACATACTCCCGGAGGTTCCTCAGGCGGTAGCGCTGCTGCAGTTTCTTCCGGAATAGTTAGTGCAGCAATAGGATCAGATGGCGCTGGTTCCATTCGTATCCCCGCAGCATGGACAAACCTGGTAGGCATTAAACCTCAACGCGGTAGAATCTCCACCTGGCCAGAGGCTGAAGCATTTAATGGCATTACCGTCTTTGGCCCGTTAGCTCGAACCGTAGCCGATGCCGCATTACTGCTCGATATCACAAGCGGGGCTCATACCGGCGATTTACATACGCCGCCCGCCCTGACTATAAGTAGGGCGGTTGGCCAGAATCCAGGCAAGCTACGTATCGCCTTGTCCCTCAAGGCCCCTTTTTCTCTTACCTTGAGCAAAGCTGAATTTAATATTGCGGCGGCGACCTACCGAATGGCAGATCAGCTAAGAAAGCTAGGACACAGCGTGACCCTCGCTGATCCTCGATATGGGATTGGCTTGGGAATGAACTTTCTTCCGCGCTCACTCTCTGGAATTTATCACTGGCACTTACGTATGGCTGACTATGCAAAATTTGATCACAGAACTCTCGAGAATGCTCGTAGCGGAAAATACTTAGCAGGCTGGCCACTACACGTCGCCCGGGCAAGTGAACCAAGGCTTGCTAACCGAGTAGGAAAAATATTTAATGACTTCGATGTGATTTTAGCACCAACAACCGCTACAACGCCACTAAAAGCTACCGCCATTGATGGTCAAAAAGGTTGGGCTACAGACAAAATCATCACCAAGGCATGCCCTTATACCTGGCCATGGAATGTTTTGGGTTGGCCATCTGTGAGTATACCGGCTGGCTTTAGTCCGGAAGGTCTTCCTATAGGAGTCCAACTTATGGGGTATAAAAACACTGAGTCGCTTCTGGTTTCTCTTGCAGCTCAAATTGAATCAGTTGCCAAGTGGCATCATTTCCAACCAAAACGCTGGTGGTAAACGGATGCTCATAACTAAAGATAGTCCGCTTAAGACTAAAATAGAAATGGCAACCTTGCATATCATTGGAACCGAAGGAATTGCTTCCCTTACGAATCGGCGGATCGCTGCTGCCGCTGGAGTGTCATTGGGATCAATTACTTATCACTTTGCTACCCAAGTAGATTTGCTTCGCTCCACTTTACTCAGCTTTGTCACTGGAGAAACACAGCGGTTAACTAAACTTGCTCAGCAATTTCAGTTTCAACACAGTGCCGAGCCCCTGACTCTAGAAGCAGCAGCGGAAATTATCGAAAGAATTGCAACTGAGCTATCTTTCTCCACCGAGCAGATCGCCTCGTTTGAGCTCTTTATCCACGCCGGCCGTGACCCAGAATTGCGTGAAGCCACCACTGCCTGTTTCCACGCCTATGACACCTTGGCTGGCACAGTACTTGAAGCATTGGGCATCCCCAATGCTTGGACTCACGCCCCTATTATTGTCGCAACTTTTACTGGCATTCAACTGCGCCGACTAGCCACTGGATCAATTAATCCTAACGCAGCAACAATACTTCTTGAAGTACTCAAAAACATTTCAGAATGAATTAGAAGCCAAGTTTTCCAAGTTGTTTCGGATCACGCTGCCAATCTTTGGCGACTTTGACATGTAGGTCTAGGTAGATTCTTGTGCCTAAAAGACTCTCAATTTGAGTCCGAGCAGCTGTTCCAACCTCACGTAAACGGGCTCCGCCCTTACCTATAACTATTGCTTTTTGACTTGGACGCTCCACATAAAGCAAGGCATGTACATCAAGCATATCGTCACGACCTTCCCGCTGCCGAACTTCTTCAATAACCACTGCAAGTGAATGTGGCAGCTCATCTCGTACCCCCTCAAGGGCTGCCTCACGGATTAGTTCAGCCATCAACACTGATTCGGGCTCATCAGTAATTTCACCATCTGGGTAAAAAGCAGGGCCCTGAGGCATTGCCTCGGCAAGAACATCTACCAGTGCTTCAATCTGCTCACCTGAGCTGGCAGATACTGGAATAACGTCGGTTTCTGGTCCCAACAGTTTTGATAACGCCAGTAGTTGTTCTAGAACTTTCTGTTTACCTACTTTGTCAATTTTAGTGACAATGCCTATCAATGTTGTTTTTGGTGCCATCTGCCGAATTTGCTGGACAATCCACCGGTCTCCAGGACCAATAGGCTCATCAACCGGGATGCACAGACCAATAACATCCACCTCGCAATACGTATCACGGACAAGTTCGTTAAGCCTTTGCCCTAAGAGAGTGCGTGGTCGATGCAGCCCAGGGGTGTCCACCAGAATAAGTTGTGCATGCTCGCGATGCACAATTCCCCGGATTGTATGTCGAGTTGTTTGTGGCCGATTAGAGGTGATCGCAATTTTTGAACCAACCAGTGCATTGGTCAGAGTTGATTTCCCGGTATTTGGACGTCCCACAAAACAAATGAACCCCGAGTGAAATTTCCGTTCTTCGCTCATAACGTCTCTCCTGGGGTTGGCGATTGTAATTGATGATCCTCAACTTCTACTTGCGCGAGCCTACGCGCTAAAACGGTGCTTACCCGCACCCGTCCACGAGCATCGTGGCCACCTTCAGCAATAAGCTCCACACCATGTGATTTCACACGAGATCCTGGCAAGGTAACTCTGCCCAACATCAACCCAAGAAGGCCACCCACCGTTTCGACCTCAATTTCTTCATCAAATGTAATATCAAAAAGTTCGCCTAAATCTTCGATGGGCAAACGCGCAGATACTCGATATAAACCTTCGGCTAGTTCTTCTACCGGGGCAATTTCCCCGATGTCATATTCATCTTTAATCTCCCCCACAATTTCTTCAAGAACATCTTCAATGGTCACTAAACCCGCGATAGCCCCATATTCATCCACGAGTAAGGCCATATGTTTGCGGTCACGTTGCATTTCGGCAAGTAACTCATCCAAGGGTTTTGAATCTGGCACAAAAACCGCCGGCCTCATCAGTTCACAAACCCGAACACTACCGCCGCCATCTACTGAGTTATATGTCTGCTGAACAAGATCTTTCAGGAAAACAACACCAAGAATATCATCAACATTTTCGCCAATAACTGGGATACGCGAGTGCCCGCTCCGCACCGCCAAGGAGGTAGCTTGTCCTGCCGTTTTGGTACCTTCAATCCATACCATTTCCGGCCTGGGCACCATAATTTCTCTGGCTGGAGTATCAGCAAGGTCAAATACTGACTGAATCATCCGCCGCTCATCATCGGCCACCACGCCCCGCTGTTGTGCCATATCCACCAGCTCGCGCAGTTCTACCTCGGAGGCAAAGGGTCCGTTACGGAATCCTTTCCCGGGCGTAAGAGCATTACCAAGAAGAATCAAGAGACGACTGATGGGGCTAAGGGCCAAAGCGATTGCTTGCAGTGGGAATGCTCCGCCTAAGGCAATCGAGTACGCATGCTGTCTGCCTAGGGTGCGTGGCCCAACCCCCATTGCCACATAACTAGTCACCACCATAGTTACCCCCGAAAGTACTAGTGCAGACCATAATGTCAACCGCTGCGCCAAGAATCCGAGTAGAAGAACTGTGGCGCCAATTTCACATAAAGTACGAAGTAAAACAACAAGATTCACATAACGAGCACGCTCTTGAATAACCGCTGAAAGTCGTAGCGCATGCCGACGTTCATCCTTCACCAGTTCTTCCACCCTGGCCAGAGAGACGGTGATCAAAGCCGCATCAAGGGCCGCAAAAACACCACCAAAGGGGATCAGGATAATTGCCCCGATAAGTAATGAAAATTCACTCACTAGGGTGACTCGCTTGAGAAACCAATTTTCCCGAGTAACTGGGTATCGCGTTCAGCTAATTCAGCATCGCGTCGGGCTTTATCCAAACTCCGATACCACTGCTCAAGCAAAGACGCTTGCAACCCAAACATCTCCTTCTCTTCTTCAGGCTCGGCATGGTCGTAGCCGAGCAGATGAAGTACCCCATGAACGGTGAGCAATGCCAATTCATGAGCTAAAGAATGACCTGCTGCAGCCGCTTGGTCCGCTGCAAACGAGGGGCACAAGACAATGTCACCCAGCATTGCAGGTCCTGGTTCTGGTGAATCTGGGCGGCCACCAGGTTCCAATTCATCCATCGGAAAGCTC
>JBOFCS010000233.1:0-3266 GCA_051646185.1 Mycobacteriaceae bacterium
CGGGGCGCACCGCTATGTGTAAAGCTAGGTTCAGAGCTTGTTTACGGCCAGTGCCAGTGCAGACTTCTTGTTCGCTGCCTGGTTGGCGTGGATTACACCTTTGCTTGCAGCCTTGTCGAGCTTGCGGCTGGTAGCGGCAAGAAGCTCGGTAGCCTTGTCCTTATCGCCTGCTGCCGCAGCCTCGCGGAATGCGCGAATTGCGGTACGCAGCGAGGACTTAACTGACTGGTTGCGCAGGCGAGCGGCTTCGTTGGTGCCGATCCGCTTAATCTGGGACTTGATATTGGCCACGCGTCAATCCTTACGATTCTCGATCAGTATCTGGACGGAGTTCCTGGTCAGCGTGTGCAAACCAGGCTCCTGAGGTCTGTTGTGTTTCTGCCGCCGCTGAAGGTTCATCAGGACCAGCGGCAGCACCGACTCCCCAGAATACCAGCATTGGCCGACTTCCCCAATTCGAGGTGTATCGCCGACGACCTCCAGCATTCTTGAGAGTGTAAATGTGATTTTCCCCGCATTCGGAATCACAAAATTAACCTCAGAATCCAGCCGATTTGGATTCTTTGTAGCACCATAACAACGGTGAGTTCCCGTACCTCGTCATCGAAGACATCAGCCAAGGCACGAGCAAAGGCCTTGCCGCCTACTTTACCGGCAACGGGCGGTGTCATTTCTCGACAAAATAGCCGTCAAAAACCTGGTCAGGTGTTTGACGGCTACAGCAACATCGGCCACTACGAGCAGGCGTTTGATGAAATGTTCGACGGCGAGGGCAATGTAAGGGGCCCGTATAAGGGTATCTTTGCGGCCTTGGCGCCGTCGGATGCTGCAGAATTGGCTGCCCGCTCAGATGCGCTGGGGCGTGCTTTTGTGGACCAAGGCATTACCTTTTCGCTCTCCGGGCAAGAACGACCCTTTCCTTTGGACTTAGTCCCCCGGGTCATTGCTGCTACCGAATGGGCTCGACTTGAACGAGGTATCACTCAGCGAGTGAAGGCTTTGGAAATGTTTCTTGCCGATATTTATGGCGAGCAAGAAATCCTTCGTGACGGTGTCATCCCAAAGCGGCTGGTGACTTCCTGTGAACACTTTCACCGGGAAGCCGCTGGGATTACCCCACCGAACGGGGTGCGTATCCATGTGGCTGGGATTGACCTCATTCGTGATGCCAGTGGGATCTTCCGCGTTTTAGAGGACAATCTGCGTTCCCCGTCTGGGGTGTCGTATGTCATGGAAAATCGTCGAACTATGGCCCGAGTGTTCCCGGATCTTTTTGCCAGTCATCGCGTTCGGGCGGTGGGTGACTATGCCTCTCATTTGTTGCGTGCTTTGCGCAATTCTGCAGCTACAAATGAGGCTGATCCCACGGTTGTGGTGCTTACCCCTGGAGTGGCGAACTCGGCCTATTTTGAGCATTCGTTGTTGGCTCGGCAGATGGGTGTAGAGCTCGTTGAAGGTCGGGACCTTTTCTGTCGTGATAACCAGGTTTATATGAGAACGACTGAGGGAGAGCGGCAGGTAGATGTCATTTATCGTCGAATCGATGATGACTTCCTTGATCCCATGCAATTTAGGCCGGATTCAGTTCTTGGTGTTGCCGGGCTACTGAATGCGGCTCGTGCCGGAAATGTGGTGATTTCCAGTGCAGTTGGCAATGGGGTGGGTGATGACAAATTGGTGTATACCTATGTCCCTACCATTATTGAGTATTACCTTGGGGAAAAGCCATTACTAGCCAATGTTGACACTTATCGTTGTTGGTTAGAAGAGGAATGTGAAGAAGTGCTTGATCGGGTTGATGAATTGGTGATTAAGCCGGTAGAAGGTTCTGGTGGGTACGGAATTGTTTTTGGACCGGACGCCTCGCCCAAGGAACTAAATACTATTAGTAAGAAGATCAAAGCTGATCCACGTGGCTGGATTGCCCAGCCTGTAGTTCAACTATCTACCGTCCCAACAAAAATTGGTGATGAACTAGTGCCACGGCATGTGGACTTGCGACCCTTTGCCGTTAACGATGGTGATGATGTTTGGGTTTTGCCTGGTGGGCTTACTCGGGTGGCATTGCCGGAAGGGTCATTGGTGGTGAACTCCAGTCAGGGCGGAGGATCTAAGGATACCTGGGTACTTGCTTCCCGGGCTTCGGTGGAAGTTCGGGAACTCGATGGTGATGAATTAGTCAGTGATCCACCAGCTTCCCCCATAGCGGAGCAAGGGCCGGAATTGTCAATGTCCCAGCAACAGCAACAGCAACAGCAACAGCAACAGCAAGGAGGGATCAACTGATGTTGGCTCGTAATGCTGAATCGCTTTATTGGATCGGTCGTTATGTCGAACGGGCCGACGATACGGCTCGTATCCTTGATGTGACTGTGCATCAGCTGCTTGAAGATGCCACTGTGGATTCAGATCGGACCTCACGGGTATTGCTCAAAGTTCTTGGAATTGAGCACCCTGAACAGGGTCCACTTGATGTGTGGTCCTTGACAGAATTAGTGGCCTATGGCCGTGGGGTGCCTGGCGGCTCTATCGTAGATTCGTTAGCGAGTGCCCGGGAAAATGCTCGCGGCGCAAGGGAAGTGACTTCTAGTGAAATGTGGGAATGCCTTAATACCACCTATAACGGACTGGCTGAAAGAGAGCGAGCGGCTCGTAAACTTGGTCCACATGAGTTTTTTTCCTATGTGGAAAACCGGGCTGCACAATTTGCCGGTCTCGCGGATTCCACATTAAGTCGTGACGATGGGTACCGATTCTTACTTTTAGGTCGATCTATTGAACGAGTGGATATGACTGTGCGACTGCTACTTTCGAGAGCGGGAGATAGGGCATCTTCTCCTACTTGGGTTACTGTACTGCGTTCTGCGGGTGCCCATGATACGTATTTGCGTACCTATCGGGGAGCTCTTGATGCTAATCGGGTGGTGGAGTTCATGCTTCTTGACAGGTTGTTTCCCCGGTCGATATTTCATTCGATTAGGCAAGCTGAGATTTGCTTAGATGAGTTGGATCAGCAGCCGAACAGTAGGGTTGGCGCTCGAGCTGAGGCGCAAAGATTACTTGGTCGGGCCCGGAGCGAATTAGAGTTTATGCGTCCGGGTGTCTTATTAGAAGACTTGCAAGCGAGGCTTATTGGCTTGCAGGATACCTGCCGTGAATTGGGCGAAGCTATTGCACTGCAATATTTTCATGCTGCTCCTTGGGTAGCGTGGACTGATGCTGGTAAAGGTAATAGTGATGACACTGCTGAGGGAGAGTTATGAGTT
>JBOFCS010000020.1:0-14381 GCA_051646185.1 Mycobacteriaceae bacterium
TCTGCGCTATCAAACATTCGTTCAAGGATTCTTCGCAGCCGAATCGGATCTAACAGCGACAACAACATCTGCGGTTCTTCATCTGAACCAAAAAGCAAGGGGCCAATGAGCTCCGGTCTTCGCCGCTGCAACCAACGGAACCGTGCAGCGACATCTGGACACTCCTTAGGTATCCAGCTCGGCACCTCCGTTGCACCTAAAATTGGCAGCAACCCCACCATCGAACGCACCCGCATCGGCTGCACGTTTCCATCCGGAGAAACAAGTACATCGTAATAAAAAGAGTCTTCGTCATGCCACAGTGAAATATTGTGTGAATCAAGAGTATTCATTGCTTTTGCAATAGATAAAAAATGCTCAAGAAATTTTGTTGCCACATCGTCCCAAGCTTTATCATAACGGGAAAGCTCAAGGGCAATTTTAAACATCTGCTGGCAATAAAAAGCCATCCAACTCGTAGCATCAGACTGTTCCAGTCGGTATCCAGGAGGCAGCGGTGCCGATCTGTTAAATAACCCGATGTTATCCATCCCCAAAAATCCGCCTTCAAAAATATTGGACCCATCGGCGTCTTTACGGTTGACCCACCAGGAAAAATTGAGTAGTAACTTGGTGAATACTCGAATAAGAAAATCACGATCTTGGGATCCATCAATTCGGTAAACATGCCATGCTGCCCAAGCATGCACCGGAGGGTTAACGTCACCAAATTCCCATTCATATGCTGGCAATTGCCCATTGGGGTGCATAGACCACTCTCTGCACATCAACACCAGTTGCTCTTTAGCGAAGTCAGGATCAACATGCGCTAACGGAATAGCATGAAAAGCTAAGTCCCACGCCGCAAACCACGGGTATTCCCATTCATCAGGCATGGAAATAACATCGGCAAGAGCCAAATGCGTCCAGGCTGTATTGCGCTCCCCTTTTTCACGACGTTGCGCTGGCGATGGTCCACCTACTGGATCACCATGCAACCATTGATCTACGTCATAACGATATAACTGCTTGCCCCACAACAACCCTGCATAAGCCCGTCGAGCCACATGACGATCTTGTTCGGACAGTCTGCTGTCAATGACTTCTGCATAAAACTCATCAGCTTCTGCTTTACGTAAAAAATTCACTTCCTCAAAATCTGAACTAAAGGTACTGCTCTGAGGTTTTTCTTGAGACAGCCGTAGGCGTACCGATACTGTTTGCCCAGGTGCAATATCATCAAACTGGTACCAAAAAGCTACTTTTGTCCCTCGTAATTCCGGATTGACTGCCCCACCATCGCCATCAACAATTCGATCATTGATGCCATCTTTTACATAAGCAGAAAGATTCTTTTCTGCCCCAAAAAGTTTCACATCATTTGTTTCATTATCACAAAAGAGCAACTGAGGATTTCCCTCTGCGCAAAGAAAATACCTACCTAGTTGACTATGCGAAACTTCTACCACAGCAATATTTTTAATGTCAGAGCTAGTGTATGCGATCTCAGAACGGCGGTCATCTCGACCCCAAGACCACGTGTTCCTTAGCCATAGTTGAGGAAGTAGATCAAGACTAGCTGATTGCGGACCGTGATTAGTCACCGAAATAGTGATGCACATATCCTCAGCCGTTGCTTTGGCATAAGTGAACTGAACATCAAAAAATCGGTTCTCATCAAAAATACCAGTGTCGGCAAGCTCATACTCGCGTTCATCTCGACCACGAGCAGCGTTTTCTTCCCGAAGTTTCTGATAGGGGTACTCCATCTGTGGATACCGGTACAGCCACTGCATCCAACTATGGGTTGGCGTACCATCAATCGCCCACCAGTATTCTTTGACATCTTCCCCATGATTGCCTTCACTGTTGGTCAGCCCAAACAACCGCTCCTTAAGAATGGGGTCTTTCCTATTCCACAGTGCAGCAGCAAAATTAATAAAACCAAAGCGGTCGCAAATCCCACCAATACCATCTTCACCCCACCGATACGCCCGAGATACCGCTTGGTCAAAAGGAAAAGCCGACCAAGCATTACCATCTTCAGAATAATCTTCTCGAACTGTCCCCCATTGCCTCCCCGAGAGATACGGCCCCCATAGCCGCCACGGTCCAGTTACCCCTGGAACCTGCTTGAGCCGCTGCTCTTCAACACCGCGAGGCCCCACTGCGCGCTTGTCCATCCAGACATCCTTACACGAGATGTACTAAAAGTGCTCACCATCAATCACTTTTTCTTTTGCCCTTCGCTTATCGGTAGAACTCACCTCAGCGGGGCACTGCCACGTAAATGCTCAAAGACCAGCGAAGTCTGGGTACCCGCCACTTCAGGGCGCGCATTTAAGTTCTCCACCACAAATCGTCGAAGATCTTCAGTATCGGATGCTGCAACATGCAGCAGATAATCATCGGCCCCGGCCAAAAAATACACATCAATAACTTCAGGCAAGGTACTGATCTGCTTCACAAAAGAGCGGATTGAACCTCGGGCGTGCGACTGTAAACTCACCGCAATCATCGCGCGCAGAGGTCTCCCTAAAGCAACCGGGTCAATATCGGCAAAAAACCCACGGATTACTCCGCTGTCAAGGAGTCTACGTACCCTACCGTGGCAGGTCGATGGTGCAATTCCCACCACTTCAGCCAAAGCGCTATTGGATATACGTGCGTCACCTTGAAGATATTCAATGATCCTGTGGTCGATCTCATCAAGATCTGCTGGACGTATCGGTAACCCCGCCTCGGTCCGTGCACCCTGCTGAATATTATTCGAGCGGACAGAATTCCTTACTCCCAAATACGAATAATCATCGTTCATTTCTTGAGTATACAGAATAATCATCATATCTATTGCAGATAATCCGATAGTTCTTCACACTTAAGCATAATTTCCGAACCGGCATCAAGGAGTAGAAAATGCGTATCGGCATTCCCCGTGAGATCAAGAACAATGAATACCGCGTTGCCATTACCCCTTCTGGGGTTTGCGAACTAACCCGACGTGGACATGAAGTGCTTATCGAATCTGAAGCTGGAATTGGCTCTTCAATTACCGATAATGAATTTAAAGAAGCTGGCGCCCAAATAATTTCGAGCGCAAATCAAGTATGGAGCGATGCTGATCTACTCCTCAAAGTAAAGGAACCTATCCAATCTGAGTACTCACTTATGCGCGAGGGTCAAACGCTTTTTACCTACCTTCATTTAGCGGCATCCTACGCCTGTACGGAGGCCCTACTTGCCTCTAAGACAACCTCAATCGCTTACGAAACCGTACAAACCGCCGATGGTGCCTTGCCTCTCCTGGCACCCATGAGCGAAGTTGCAGGTCGCCTCGCCCCGCAAGTGGGCTCCTATCACCTCATGAGTGCCCAAGGCGGGCGAGGAGTACTGCCCGGCGGTGTCCCCGGAGTTAAACCCGCCGAAGTAGTTGTCATCGGTGGCGGCACTTCTGGATATAACGCTGCGCGAGTTGCCAGCGGAATGGGTGCTCAAGTCAGTGTATTTGACCTTGACCTCACTAAATTACGGTCTATAGATACAGAATTTAACGGAAAGATACGCACTCAATACTCCAGCACCCTCGAATTAGAAGACTCGATTAAAAATGCCGATCTCGTTATCGGTGCAGTTTTAGTTCCTGGAGCCAAAGCACCCAAACTAGTATCCAATACTCTAGTATCCCAGATGAAACCAGGTTCAGTACTCGTTGACATTGCCATAGACCAAGGTGGATGCTTTACCGATTCCCGACCTACCACTCATGATGAACCAACCTACCGCGTCCACGACTCGGTTTTCTATTGCGTAGCCAATATGCCTGGGGCAGTTCCTCGTACTTCAACATTTGCCCTAACAAACGCCACACTTCCCTATCTGATACAGCTCGCTGATAAAGGCTGGCGGATGGCCTGCAACGCTAATCAAGCACTGGCACAAGGCTTAAGTACGCATGAAGGTGCACTATTGAATAAGCTAGTCGCAGATGACTTAGAACTAAACTATACTGACCTACAAGAATTACTCAGTTAGCACCGAAGGCCCCTAACTTTTATACTTAAACACGAACAAGGTCGCGCACCGCTCGCGGCAAAGCCCGCTTCGACTGATACGGGCCCACTACAACTACGCCCATTGGCTCGGTAAGAACAAGCTTGGCAACAGAATTCACATCTTCGACGGTCACTTTGTTAATGTGCTCAAGGGTCTGCTCGATACTGTGATGATTACCGTAATTAAGTTCACTTCGTCCGATACGATTCATCCTCGAAGAAGAATCTTCAAGGCCAAGGACCAATCCACCACGCAAAGAACCTTGTGCCCGTGCGCATTCTTCAGTTGTAATTCCCTCTGATACAACGTAGCTAAGAACCTCCCGAGTTACAGTCACTACATCATCAAGTTTGTCAGGAGAGCAACCTGCATACACCGAAAAAGCACCCGCATCAGCAAAAGTATCCACACTGGAGTACACCGAATACGCCAACCCACGTGACTCTCGAATTTCTTGAAAGAGTCTAGAACTTAAGCCACCACCGAGAGCAGTGTTAAGCACTGACAGTGCCCAACGATTCGGTGAATGCCGACCTAAAGCTCTGACACCTAAACAAACATGCGCCTGCTCACCTTCACGGCTCACTAAGGTTAAACCTGGCTTACCTGAAAACTTTTCACCACCACGTCGCACCGGAATAGGCTTAGCACCAGAACCCAGATGGCCTTTAAAAGCCTTACGCACAAGCGCAACCACTTCTTGATGATCCACATTCCCCGCAACAGCAACAACCATACGATCTGGGGTATATCGGCGACGATGAAAAGAACGAAGCTGGGAGCGGGTCATGGATTCAATAGAATCCACACTACCAATCACCGGACGGCCAATCGGGTGGTCACCAAACATGGTTTCTAAAAAAGCATCAGCAAGCAGATCTTCGGGATCATCATCACGCATGGCGATTTCCTCAAGCACCACTGCACGCTCAACTTCAACATCAGAAGTCAAACATTGCCCCCGTAGGACAACATCACTTACTAGATCTATAGCAAGACCAAGATCAGCATCTAAAACATGTGCATAATAACAGGTTTGCTCTTTAGAAGTGAAGGCATTTAACTCACCTCCAACGGCATCAATTGATTGCGCAATATCAATAGCGGTGCGGGTAGGCGTGGACTTAAAAAGCAAATGCTCCAAAAAGTGAGCGGCTCCGGCAACACTTCGGCCTTCATCTCGGGAACCTACTCCCACCCAGATGCCCACCGAAGCCGAACGTACACCAGAAACAAACTCAGTCACTACCCGTAAACCACCGGGGAGCAAAGTACGTTTGACACCAATCATATTTTCATCCTGGGTTGCCGAAAGGCCCCTAGCCACAGTCGCACTGCGCATAGGGGCCTTTCGTATGTTGCGCTTACTCAGCCGAGTCCGCCGCTACCGGCTCAGCAGCTGAAGCAACTTCTGCTTCAGCATTATCCTCTACCGGAACCAGGCTGATCTTGCCTCGATTATCGATATCAGCGATCTCTACCCGGATTTTTGATCCAACACTGACCACATCCTCAACCTTAGCAATCCGCTTGCCACTTCCAAGCTTGGAAATATGAACGAGCCCATCACGTCCAGGAAGCAAAGAAACAAAAGCCCCGAATGCTGTTGTCTTAACTACAGTTCCAAGGAACCTCTCGCCAACTTTAGGCAACTGTGGGTTCGCAATCGAATTGATCATATCGATGGCAGCCTGAGCAGATGGACCGTCAGCTGCACCAACGTAGACTGTGCCGTCATCTTCAATAGAGATATTGGCACCGGTCTGTTCGGTGATCGAGTTAATCATCTTGCCTTTTGGCCCAATAACCTCACCGATCTTGTCCACAGGGACCTTGATCGCAGTGACCCGAGGAGCAAAAGGACTCATCTCATCAGGAGCATCAATAGCCTCGGCCATCACCTCAAGAATGGTGATACGAGCGTCCTTAGCCTGAGCTAAAGCACCAGCAAGCACCTGAGAAGGGATACCGTCAAGCTTGGTGTCAAGCTGAAGCGCTGTAACAAAGTCTTTAGTGCCAGCACATTTGAAGTCCATATCACCAAAAGCATCTTCAGCACCAAGGATATCGGTGAGAGCCACATAACGGGTTTCACCATTGACCTCATCCGAGACCAATCCCATCGCGATACCAGCAACCGGAGCACGAAGTGGCACACCAGCATTCAGTAAAGACAAAGTCGATGCGCAAACAGATCCCATAGATGTTGAACCGTTTGAGCCTAATGCCTCAGAAACCTGACGGATTGCGTAAGGGAACTCTTCGCGGCTAGGCAATACTGGAATCAACGCACGCTCAGCCAATGCCCCATGTCCAATTTCGCGGCGTTTTGGCGAACCTACCCGACCAGTTTCACCGGTTGAATACGGTGGGAAGTTGTAATGGTGCATATAACGCTTGCTTGTTTCTGGCCCAAGCGAATCCACCTGCTGCGCCATTTTCACCATATCCAAAGTGGTGACACCCATAATCTGAGTTTCGCCACGCTCGAATAGAGCGCTTCCGTGTGCACGAGGGATAATTGCCACTTCAGCGGCGAGAGAACGAATATCAGTAATACCGCGTCCATCAATTCGGAAGTGGTCCTTCAAGATGCGCTGACGAACCAGTTTCTTAGTCAGCGAGCGGAAAGCCGCGCCCAGTTCTTTTTCACGACCTTCAAAGGTGTTTCCCAAACTTTCAAGAACCTGAACTTTTACCTCATCGGTCTTGTCGTCGCGCTCTTGCTTGTTTGCAATTGTGAGCACCTCAGCTAACTGCGCCTGAGCAGCGGCTTCCACTGCGGCAAAAACATCTTCCCCATAAGCAGGGAATACTGGGTAGTCACCGGTGGGTTTTGCTGCCTTGGAAGCAAGCTCTTGCTGCGCGGTACATAATGCCGCAATGAATGGCTTTGCAGCTTCAAGGCCTTCCGCCACAACAGCTTCAGTGGGAGCCTGGGCTCCCGCAGCAATTTTATCGATAACAGTTTCAGTTGCTTCGGCTTCCACCATCATGATGGCAACATCAGCGTCTTTGCCTGAACCCGAAACAATTCGACCGGCAACAACCATGTCGAATACGGCGCCCTCAAGCTGTTCGACAGTAGGGAAACCTACCCACTGTCCATCAATCAGTGCTACTCGAACACCACCAACAGGACCGGAAAACGGCAAGCCCGCAATTTGAGTAGATGCAGAGGCTGCGTTGATCGCAACTACATCGTAAAAGTCATTAGGGTTGAGACTGAGAACGGTGACAACAACCTGAATCTCATTACGTAATCCATCAACAAACGACGGACGCAATGGACGGTCAATAAGACGGCAAGTCAAAATTGCATCGGTTGACGGGCGTCCCTCCCTGCGGAAGAACGAACCAGGAATACGCCCAGCCGCATACATACGTTCTTCAACGTCAACAGTCAGCGGGAAAAAATCAAAGTGATCTTTAGGCTGCTTACTTGCGGTGGTGGCAGAAAGCAGCATGGTCTCGTCATCAAGATAGGCAACCACGGCCCCTGCAGCTTGCTGAGCCAGTCGCCCAGTTTCGAAGCGAATGGTGCGGGTGCCAAAGCTCCCGTTGTCAAGAACGGCCGTGGCTTCGAACACGCCTTCTTCAATTTCAGTAACAGACATAGATTTTCTCTTCGTCCTCTCGTCTTTTTTCGTATGGTCACATTGCACACAAGAAGGCGCCAGATATTGATCTGACGAATACCCACTGCTTAGCGGCGGCGGCCATCGATCGAAGTTGTCGGAAATTGTGCACGCAACACACACTTCCGGCAACCACTACCGAGGACCGACCACTGAGATTAGGCAATCTTGCGACAAGACTGCGCCGGTGATTGTCTCACCAACCCAGGAACTTAAGGGAAAGA
Organism: Mycobacteriaceae bacterium; assembly: GCA_051646185.1. Taxonomy (GTDB): domain Bacteria; phylum Actinomycetota; class Actinomycetes; order Mycobacteriales; family Mycobacteriaceae; genus JBOFCS01. The sequence continues at coordinate 7,895 of JBOFCS010000020.1, forward strand.
TTTAAGTCCGCAAAAAATGCCAAACATATTCTTGACCAAAAGCCCACGTCAATCCTAACACCGCCAGAACTGTCCACGGCACATCTGAACATAAATGGAGTTAATCGTGTGATAGCGAACGCTATTTTTGGTACACAAACACCTCAGATACTAAAACCTGGACGATACCGGCAGTATCGTCCAGGTTTTATCAAAGAGGCTGCTTAGCGACGTAAACCAAGACGCTCAATGAGCGTACGGTAACGAGCCACATCAACCTTTGCAATGTACTTAAGCAAACGACGACGGCGACCAACAAGAAGCAATAGACCACGACGGGAGTGGTGATCATGCTTATGCTTCTTAAGGTGCTCGGTAAGATCAACAATGCGCTTGGTAAGCATTGCTACCTGCGCCTCGGGAGAACCAGTATCGGTCTCATGTAGGCCGTATTCGCCGAGGATCTGCTTCTTCTCTTCGGTGGTCAATGCCACGGTAATCTCCTGATCACTGATGTTTGCGGGAAAATTAGTGTGTATCCGGTATCTGAAAGCACACCTCGGCGCAGCCATCGCAAACCACAGCAGGCGCCGACAGGACAGTCTACCAGCACACCGTCAGTCAGTAAGAATCGAACGAGTAACGTCGATGTCTTTTCCTATAGCAACGATGAGATCGTCTACTGAATGGAACTTTTCCATCCCCCGCAGCCGCTCAACAAAATCCACTGCAACATGCTGGCCATACAAATCTGCTGAAGCGTCAAGAACAAAAGCCTCCACAGTTCTGGTGCGACCAGAAAAGGTTGGGTTAGACCCCACCGAAACCGCAGCTTGATACCGGCGACCTGGGGTAACCGTTCCCATCGTCGGACCATGGCCAAGTACCGTGAACCACGCTGCATACACCCCATCAGCAGGAATCGCGGCATGCATAGGTGCGGCAACATTTGCCGTGGGATATCCCAGTTCACGACCTCGGCCGTCACCACGGACCACAACTCCCTCCACCCGATGCGGTCTGCCTAATGCTTCGGTAGTTGCCTGCATATCTCCGGCATCAACACAAGACCGGATATACGTTGAAGAAAAAGTTACCGAGTGCTCCGCCGTATGTTCTGAGACCAGGTCTACCCCATCAACGCCAAAGCCAAAACGTTCCCCCGCCTTACGCAAGTGCTCAACGTTGCCCGCAGCCTTTTTACCAAAAGTAAAGTTTTGACCAACAATAACCTCGGCAACATGTAGCCGCTCGACCAGAATTTCGTGGATATAACGATCTGGCGTTAACTTCATAAAATCGGTGGTGAAAGGCATTACTAAGAACACATCGATACCCAGCTCTTCGGCTAACTCAGCACGCCGAGTCAAGGTTGTCAGCTGAGCGGGGTGACTACCAGGGAAAACAACTTCCATGGGATGTGGGTCAAAAGTCATTAAAACACTGACCAAGCCCTTAGTCTTTGCATACTCCACTGCCCGGGCAATAAGCTGGGCATGCCCTCGATGTACCCCATCAAAGACTCCTATCGTGACCACACAGCGCCCCCAGTCTGCTGGTACCTCCTCAAGTCCGCGCCATCTCTGCACAATGCAAGCCTACGACTCCTCGTTAGCGCTACGCGTTAGGGATCACAAACTGTTCACTCACTAGACAGCCGGAAGACAAAATGGAGTACCTTATCGCCTACAAGCCTCACCGACAAAAATGTTATTGCCTAAGCTTGTCACTGTGGCCCACACATCCGATTCTCATTCACTCACCCAATCCCCGAGCCCTGACACCATGGGGCTCACCACGGTGGCGCAGGATTATTTGAAAGTCATTTGGACTGCTCAAGAATGGTCCCATGAAAAAGTGAGCACCAAAATGCTTGCTGAACGCATAGGAGTTTCGGCCTCAACAGCTTCAGAGGCCATTAAAAAACTTGCCGATCAAGGACTTGTTGATCACGCCCGATATGGGTCAATAGCATTAACCGAACGGGGCCGTGATTTAGCTGTACACATGGTCCGAAGACACCGATTACTGGAAACCTTCCTCGTCAACGAACTTGGCTACGGTTGGGATGAAGTTCACGATGAAGCAGAAATTTTAGAACATGCGGTGAGCGAAAGTTTCTTGACTCGAATTGACAGAAAACTTGGGCACCCACAACGCGATCCCCATGGTGATCCGATCCCTTCGGTGGATGGCCAAGTTCGAACCCCCCCTGCGTTACCACTTAGTGATTTTGCTAATGGACAAAGCGGAAAGGTCGCTCGCATTTCTGATGCTGACCCGGAAATGCTGCGGTATTTCGACTCGGTAGGAATTGCCCTGGATACGCTGATCACTGTTATTGAACGACGGGATTTTGTTGGTACTATTTCCATCCGCCTTGATACTACTCGCGAAACTCTAATCGACCTAGGAAATATTGCTGCACAATCAGTTTGGCTCATTAATGATGATGCCACTACTGAAGGGTCGCAGGCCTAACCACCATTACCGAACTTGCTCGTCGCCCTTTTTCCTGCAATAACGCAATAGCACGCCCCCGTGGGTCAATAGCTGCATAGACACCATCCATTCCCACCGGGTCCAACCACCGACCTTGACTAATGGACTCGGCTTCGTCATCACTAATAGCCCGGTGCGCAAACGCAGTTTTTGCAGCATCATCAATACCAAGACTGACCAATGGGTTATCTGCAAGTAGCTCAAGGGTTCTGGCATGTTCTAGGGCGAATGGTCCCACTCGGGTTCGTCGCAATGCCGTGAGGTGACCTCCTACCTCAAGGGCAATCCCGAGGTCTCTGGCTAAAGCTCGAATATAGGTACCCGAAGAACAATCAACCTCAACATCAATATCAATTGTGTCTACACCACGGCGAATATCAAGTATCTCAAACCGGCTTACCGTGACCCGCCTCGACGGAATCTCCACATCCACCCCAGCTCGAATGAGCTTGTGGGCGCGTTGACCATCCACCTTAATAGCACTCACACTTGACGGTACTTGATCAATTTCTCCTGTGAGAAGAGAGATTTCATGCACAATGACATCATTGGCAACTGCTCCTGTGGAAGATATCCGACTGACCTCTCCCTCAGCATCATCGGTAGTGGTAGCTACTCCCAAACGAATTGTTGCGCTATAGGATTTGGTTGTTAACGCAAGAAGACCAAGCATCTTGGTAGCTCGTTCAATACCAAGGACAAGCACCCCTGTAGCCATGGGGTCAAGGGTTCCAGCATGTCCAACTTTACGAGTGTTAAAAAGTTTCCGCACTCTCGAAACAACATCGTGACTGGTCATCCCTGAAGGCTTATCCACAATAAGCAATCCAGCCCCGTCGAGCCCTGATGAAGGTTTTACCTGTGCGGTCACACAGCTATTGTGCCAGTCTGCTCAATACGGGTAGGCACTGCACAAAAACTTGCTGGTCACTCATGACTAATGAACAATTGCAGCAATGATAAGACCGCGGGTGACTAGCCAACGGCCATCAAAAGCGGCCAGCGGAGGACCATCAATGGTCTGCCCGCCCACTAGCAGCTCCGAGCGAAAGGTTCCGGAAAGACCCGTTAGATCAGTGTCAAAAGTAATCTGAGCATCTTCAAAGCCAAGCCAACGCTCGGTAAGCGGAAACCAGGCTTTATATGTTGCTTCTTTGGCGCAGAAAAGCAGACGATCCCAATGCACCGTATTAGCGGAATCCTCCTGCTGGGAAATCCACTCGCGCTCTACTTCCAAACTCACCGAAGGTAACACTCCATCGGGCAATGCGTCATGTGGCTCAGCATCAATTCCCACTGCACGAGACTGCATCGCATACCCAAGCACAGCGGCACGATAACCGGTGCAATGAGTTAAACTTCCCACTATCCCCCTCGGGAAAATTGGCACTCCCTTTTCTCCACGCAACACTGGTTCAGGTTCAATTCCAAGTTTAGTCATAGCAATTCGAGCGCAGTATCGAGTAGAAATAAATTCTTTTTGCCGTTTTTCTACCGCCTTGGAAACAAGAGACTCTTCCTGAGGGAAGGCACGCAGACCAGGTGGATCACTGAATAACTCAGCAGCAACAATGCCCTTCGGTAAAATCTGCTGTATCAGTGGTATATCCGCAGTCACCGACCCGCCTCCTTTAGCTTAGCCAGACGCTTCTCCGCCTCTGCTTCCAGTTCTGGCGATATCTTAAAATGGCCGCCCCATTTATTCAGAGTCCCCTCCGGGTACTCGGGAACCGGAAGTATTTGTCGCAATAGCTGTTCCGGTAACCCGCGCCGCTTCCATTCTCGGGGATAGCCAACCGATACTTCTTCAAACCTCACACCGTCATACCATGTGGTTCTAGGAATATGCAGGTGCCCGTACACCGAACATACGGCGTTGTAACGGGTATGCCAATCCGCAGTTTCAACTGTCCCACACCATAGAGAAAACTCTGGGTAAAAAAGTACCTCGGTCGGTTGACGGACTAAGGGAAAATGATTGATGAGAATAGTTTTAGTACCAGACTCAAGCGCTTCCAAACGTTTCTGGGTCACCTGCAACCGAGCCCGACACCAGGCTTCGCGGGTGGCATAAGGTTCACTGGACAATAAAAACTCATCGCTAGCTACAACGTTGCGTTCCCGAGCAATAGCTAAACCCTCGGCTTTGCTATTGGCACCAGTGGGCAAAAAAGTGTAGTCATACAACAAAAACATCGGCACCACAGTAACCGGATCTTGGCCCTCTGATTCCCATACCGGATAAGGGTGTTCAGGAGTGATAATGCCAAGCTCATCGCACATATTTACCAGGTAGTCGTAGCGAGCTTGTCCAAACATTTGCACTGGGTCTTTCACAGTAGTCCAAAGTTCGTGGTTACCGGGAACCCATATTACCTTGGCGAATCTGTCACGCATAAGTTCCAATGCCCAGCGAATGTCATCGGTTTTTTCTGACACATCTCCCGCTAAAATCAGCCAATCGTCTTTCGACTGCGGATAGATGCTTTCGGTAATAGGTTTATTACCGTTATGCCCAACATGAATATCACTGACTGCCCATAAAGTTGCCACAAGCTAAGACTACCGACACCCAGTCCGGCGGTGGTAAGGATAGTGCCCATCTAAGACATGGCTCGACACCAGTTCGGGTAGCAGGAATTACGGTTTCCAGCTTCCACCTAAAGTATCTTTGCAGCTTGTTTTCTGAATCAGAAATTCTCTCAGTTGTAGGTCATGCTCAGCAATCTGACTACTAATTTGTGAGGTCACCTGAGATGTTGGTATTACACCAAACCATATTGAGAGAGGTCCACGAGACTGATCCTGGTATTTGGAGCTAGTTCTGGGTAACCAATCTTGTCATAGGCACTCGGGACAGTACGACCTTCAAGGGCGAAGAGACTAATCCCCTTTGCCGGAGTTTTGGGCCACCAACTTCCATAACGGAAGAGCCGGAATGGATAAGCCTAATTGAGACGAGCACCATGAGTACAATAAGAATGGGCATAACAATAAGGCAGTGATCTTACCATTCTGATGGAAATTTAATGAATATTCATATGCGTTGACATCCCTATCTGTGAAGAAACTTGTAGGTATCAATCCGCCTAGATCAGGCTATCCCTCACCAGCCGAGCCTAGATTTTCCAGACAGCAGCATCGATGGGCGCCACCCTAAAGATCGAACTCGCTAAAGTAGTTAGCGGACCAGAATCACATAACCGAACCGACTGAATACCGGAAGAACTATCATTGTGACTTCCTAAAAGCACTGCACTGGAAGAACAGTGATGCGACTTTTCTTTTTGGTTTCCCGTATCAATCATTTGCAGCCCACCCTGACGACGAGCATTCTCAATAGGGTCCCCACTGGGATAGGTTACCGTTATATCAACCGAGGAAGTACCTACATCATATACACCCTGAGCGGCACTCAATTCTATTGTAGTGCCATCATTTTTTTGAACTTCTACGTTTTTAATCTCAATTTTTGGACCACTATCCGATTGCGCAGTTACGCTAGGTTGCAACTGCAAATACATAGGTGGATTACCAAAAAATGCATTGGGGATATAAGCAAAGATCCCCTCAACACTGTCGTGATTAGCAATTGGGCCTATGCATACACTGCCTTTCGCCCCACCGGAAGTCGTTGCTAATAGGCTAGTTACCTCAGTGATACCTTGACAACTATCGGCAGCAGAAACTTCCTTGATTTCATTTCCTGTGCTGTATACCCCAAACCGAAAATCATCCCATTGCAACGTTTTATCTTGCGAATCTATTTGTGATACATCAACCTTAGCGACAAGATAATCCCCCGACCACCGAGTATCAGTCACTCCAATAATCCAATCATGGAACCGGATATCACTACCTACATCAGTAAAAGCAACTCCAGAAATTACCTCAGCTGACTGCCACTGCGAGTCATTCCTCGAACAACCACTGCCAACCATCACAGTTGTTGCTGTAATCCCAACAAGCAACAGTAACCTTATTTTTCTCATGTCACTACACATCC
>JBOFCS010000021.1:0-9198 GCA_051646185.1 Mycobacteriaceae bacterium
GCTGCGCTAACTACTTCATCAAGTCGCTGCGCCACTTTTCGGCCTTCTTCGGCTACCGCAGCAGCCACCTCAGCGGCATGTCTACGAGACGCCATCGCTCGTTGCGCCCGCGCCCGCGACTCCCGCTCAGTAGCAGCCTGCCTACGCAGTGAATCTGCCTTGCCACGAACAGATCCCACCCGCTCTTCCGCAGTACGCAATGCTAGCCGAGCTTCCACTTCAACCGCCCGAATCTGCACTAAAGCCGCCGAAGCAGACTCCCTATCCATCGTGGAAGGCTCTATCGGGCCTTGTCCACTTTCCCCTTCGGCAACCCGCAACCGTTCCTCTAATTCCGCTAAAGCCACCATAGTCTCAGCCCGATTGCCTTCAATCCGGGCTCGCTGCTGAGTTAACCGCTGTGACTCATCATGAGCCGAACGGGCAACCTGCCCTAGTCGCCCTAGCTGCTCATAAATCGCCGCCATTGCAGCATCTGATTCATTCAAAGCAGCAAGGGCCTGCTCAGCAGTTTCACGTCGAGCCTCTTGCTCCTGCACAGCACCAGCAAGAGCTGCCGAAAGTTCCTCCACCCGTTGCTGTGTCAACGCTAAAGCACTTATCGCACTCTCAACTGCCGCTTGAACTTCCAAAGTGCTGGGACGACGGTCAGATCCACCGGTCATCCACCCAGAGCCAACTACGTCACCATCGCGAGTCACTGCCCGACAATGAGCATACTGCTCAACCAAAGCAGTAGCATCGGAAATCTCATCAACCACAACAACATTACCAAGCAGGGCCACCAGTGCACCACGTAAATCTGGCTGGCATTCAATGAGATCCATCGCCCAATGCACCCCAGCAGGAAGACTATTAGCCCGGACTTCGGGGGCAGGCCAGCCACTGACCAACAGTGCGGCCCGGCCGCCGTCTGAATCTTTGAGTGCTTGCATCGCAGCCTGAGCAGCACCAGCGGTGTGAGCAGCTACAGCATCCGCCGCCGGGCCCATTGCCGCCGCGATAGCCGGCTCATAACCTTCCCGCACCCGAACAAGTTGCGAAATCGAGCCCAATAGGCCATTACCACCGTGATGTTCCAAAAGCCAAGCAGCACCGTCTTTGCGATCCAGACCTAGTGACAATGCTTCAATTCGCGCCTTGAGTGAAGCGACTTCTTGTTCGGCAGTGCGCTCAGCTAACTGGAGTTCAGCAACTCGCGCATTGGCATGATTCAGCGCTGCAACCGATCGTTCATGATGATCATCTAAGCCGAGTTCTCCGGCATCTAATTCACCAATCTGGGCCTGCACTGTTTCAAACTCAGTTTGAGCGGCGTAACCACGGGCAGTTGCCTCTTCCATTGCAACTGAAAGTCGTTGCACCTCAGAGTCTATTGACTCTGCCCGCATTTTTAACGTATCGACCTGACCCGATAAACGAGCCAGCCCTTCACGTCGATCAGCAATGGCTCGCACCGCAGCCATATGGGCATGCTCGGCTGCCGCCGCACTTTCTTCTCTAGCTACGAGCTCTTCCTTCGCCGACTCCAAAGCATATGCAGCGACTTCCAGGGCCTCAATAAGCTCTGCTTCTTCCTCCGCCACCCGTAACGCCTGTGCTTCTAAGTGCTCAGGGTCCGGACCAGAAGAAACCACTGGCTCGGACTCCAAATAACTGGCCCGCTCAGTGGCAATACGCACTGTGGCACTGACTCTTTCAGTCAATGCTGACAACCGAAACCATACCTGTTGAGCTGCTTCAGCATCCGGAGTCAGCTGAGAAAGTTCGCTCTCATACTCAGCAAGTTCAGCAGCAGCAGTATCCAATTGCGCCATAACAATTTTATGCTGCTCTCGAATAGTGGCTTCACTGCTGTTCTGATGAGCAAGTTCAGCCCGTCTAGTCACTAAATCATCAGCGGCAAGACGTAACCTCGCATCACGCAAATCTGCCTGCACACTTTGTGCCCTGCGCGCCACTTCAGCCTGACGACCCAATGGCTTCAGCTGCCGACGCAGTTCGCCGGTCAGATCCGTTAACCGAGCAAGATTAGCCTGCATAGCATCGAGCTTGCGAACTGCTTTTTCTTTACGCCGACGGTGCTTAAGCACCCCAGCGGCCTCCTCAATAAAAGCCCGTCGATCCTCCGGACGCGACTCTAAAATCGCCGCTAGTCGACCCTGCCCCACAATGACGTGCATCTCTCGTCCGATACCAGAATCACTAAGGAGTTCCTGCACATCCATAAGCCGACACGGCGCGCCATTAATCTCATACTCACCGGCACCATCGCGGAACATCCGCCGAGTAACCGACACCTCGGAATAGTCGATGGGCAACGCCCCATCGGAATTATCGATCGTCAAGGTGACTTCAGCTCGCCCTAAAGGAGCCCGTCCGGCAGTACCGGCAAAAATCACATCTTCCATTTTGCCGCCGCGCAGGGCCTTGGCTCCTTGCTCGCCCATCACCCAGGTCAGCGCGTCCACCACATTAGACTTACCGGACCCATTGGGCCCAACCACACAGGTAATTCCGGGTTCAAATCGCAGAGTTGTCGCCGAAGCGAAGGACTTGAAGCCCTTAAGCGTCAAACTCTTGAGATGCACAACTGGTCAGAATACTCGACCTGAAGTTTTCCCGCTGACAGCTATCCCACCAACAGCATCCAACCCGACCGAACCACGCACAATACCTTGACGATTATTACCGTTCAGTAAAGCCGATCAGCCCGCTCCGAGGCTCGGAAAAACTTTCCACCACTAACCGAACAACACCTGGGCTCGCCCCAGACCTCAGCAAAGCCAGCAACTCTTCACAATGCGCCCTGCTCCCCTGTGCAATAATCAGAACCCTGCCATCGGGATGATTGGTGGCATGACCAACAAGATCACGTTCTAGCGCACGAGAGCGTACCCACCAACGAAAACCCACTCCTTGCACCTGTCCGTGCACCCAGGCTGTCAAACGGGCTGTAGGCAACCGTTCAGCTGGTGGTGATGTCAAGGTTTACCTGAGTTCCAGCTTTAAGCGTCCGCCCCACCGTGCAAACCTGATCGATCGATCGGCGTACCACGGTAAGTAGACGCTCCTGGGCAGCAGGATCTAACTCACTAAGATCAAGCTCTAAAATCTCATTCAACTCTGGGTAAACCTCATTGTCACGATCTGCAGCTCCCGAGACTCGAACAGTGGCGTCGTAGTCTTCACCTAAACGGCGAGAAAGCGGAAGATCCGAACTCATCGCCGAACATGCCGCCAAAGCAATTTTCAGTAATTCGCCCGGCGTAAATACCCCTGGAACACTTTCGGAGCCAATAAGAACGTGGGCCCCCCGTGAACTATATCCGGTGTACCGGCGAGTTCCGGTACGTTCCACCCAAAGTTCAGTGGACGCTTGCGGAGGTGTCACTGGGGATACGGGCTGCTCAGTCATAACTCAATCCTGCCACTATAGGAAGGTGAACAAACCTGGGCCTGCCACTAGCGCGGAACTGGTTATCAATCCCTGCCGAAGCCTGTGTAACTGGCAAGCCAGCAGGGCCCAGCACAACACTAACGACGAACCATTATTTGTCTGTACCGGGTGTGGGTCGCAGTGGGTGCCCAGTCAACCGTGGACCCCCAGCGATTCTGATGGCACTATCCCCGAGGCGGTCCAGGCAATCCGTCGACGCACATAATGCCACTGCTTCGATGAGAGCGACTAGGCATCCCTGGGTCGGGGCTGACAACGCGGGCAACTAAACGAAGAACGGTTCATAAACTTTTCCCGACGAATCGCAGTACCGCAACGTGAACAGGGAAAGCCTTCTTGCCCATAAGCATTCAGTGATCTGTCAAAGTACCCAGACTGACCGTTGACATTAACGTAGAGGGCATCAAAAGAAGTACCGCCCTGCTCCAACGCCTCACACATAACCTCAGTGGCAGCGTCAATGAGGCTACGTAGCGCGGGTTTAGTTAACCTAGCAGCAATGCGATGACCATGAATCTTCGTTCGCCACAATGCCTCATCAGCATAAATATTGCCGATTCCGGAAACAATATTTTGATCCAAAAGCACTCTTTTAATCTCACTCTGTCGAGTACGAATAGACCTAATCACTGCATCACTATCAAAATCTGCGTCCAAGGGATCGCGGGCTATATGGGCAACAGATTCGGGCACCTGCGCGCCATCAACAACAACTAAGGGGGCCAACGCCCAACCACCAAAAGTACGTTGATCGACAAAACGAAGTTCAGTACCATCACCAAGCCCAGCGATAATGCGCACATGACGCTCTCGCTCCGCTGTGGGATGCTGCACCAGCATTTGCCCGCTCATCCCCAAGTGCACAACCACAGCAAGGTCTGAAGGTTCGTCCTGAGACTGAGAAGTTAATAACCACAGGTACTTTCCCCTTCGGCAAGCAGCTGAGACAAACCTTCCCTGTAACTGTTGAGAAAAATCTCGCTCGCCAAGCAAATGTCGCCGAGTAGCACGGGGGTGCAAAACCTCCACTGAGGTAAGCACCCGGCCAACAATATGCTCCTGTAGCCCCAGGCGAACAACTTCAACCTCTGGAAGCTCTGGCATACCCTGTTACTTTGCTTTCGACTTACCGGATGTCTTCTCCGAAAGCATATTCCATGCTGTAGAAGCCGCTTTTTGTTCTGCTTCTTTCTTAGATTTACCCACCCCGGTACCTAACTGTTTCCCAGCAACCACAGCCACTGCAGTAAATTCTTTATTGTGATCTGGCCCAGTGGCAGTGATTTCATAGGATGGAACCCCTAAACCTTGCTCAGCAGTGATTTCTTGCAAGCTAGTTTTCCAGTCTAGACCAGCACCCAACTTTGGTGCGCGCTCCAACAACGGTTTAAAAAGCCGTAATACCACTGGTCGAGAAACCTCAAGACCATGCTGCAAATGGATTGCGCCCAACAAAGACTCCATTCCATCGGCAAGAATGCTTGCCTTATCCCGCCCACCGCTGAGCTCTTCCCCACGCCCAAGCAAAATATGGGCCCCTAACCCTCCCTCCCCAAGAGTTCTAGCAACATCTGCCAATGAGTACATATTGACAATGCTGGCTCGAATTTTCGCTAAATCACCCTCAGATTTTTCTGGGTGCCCACGATATAACGCCTCAGTAATACTCAGCCCCAAAACCGAATCACCAAGGAACTCAAGGCGTTCGTTGGTTGGTAAACCACCGTTTTCATAAGCGTAGGAACGGTGAGTTAACGCTAAAGTCAATAGCAAAGGCTCTAGTTCCACACCGAGGGCCTGCAATAACGAATCTCGCGATGACGGTTCTGAGCCTGCCTTAACCACTGTTACTTCTCCCCTGATCCATCAGTCACAATTTTGTCCGCAAGGACCGCCCATCGTGGATCTAGTTGTTCATGAGAGTGATTGGGCTCGGCGGAGGCCAAAACCACACCACAGGTCTGACATAATCCGAGGCAATCTTCTTGACAGGTTGGCGACAATGGAAGCTCTAGCGCAACACCATCAATAACAACTTGTTCAAGTTCTATCTCATCATCAACAACAAGATGTATTTCGTCTTCATCGGTAGTTGCGTCAGTCGCGCTTCCTTCATACGCAAAGAGCTCGGTAATATAAATCTCCACTGTATCTGACAGTGGTTCCAAACAGCGAGAGCACTGCCCTTGCACCGGACCATCAAAAGTGCCACTAACTAGCACACCTTCAGAAACAGCTTCCAAGCGGATATCCAGCACTACCGGGGAGCCCTGTTCAATTCCAATCAGATCCAAGCCAATTCGCACCGGTGCAGCAAATTCTCGGTGCACCACAGCCATGGAACCGGGCCGACGCCCCAACTTGGTGGTATCGAGTACAAACGGCGCATCCTTTTCAGTTCGCGGTGCAACGTTGCGACGAGAGACCACTTGAACAACCTTCTTCTACGTATAGATCGCGCGAATCGCGACTGTTACCACCAATAGTAACTCGGTAACGATACGTGAACTGGCGTTATCCGTAAAATCGACTAAAGAATACCGCGATTGTCAGTATTCACGCTGGGTGTAATCGTGGGTGCCCGCACTAGTACGTAGTTGCTGCCTACCTCGACCAACGGAACGAACAGTTCCGTTCAAAAATTCTTCAAAGTCAGCAAGTTTGGTGTCAACATAGACATCACACTCACCACGCAGTCGGTCTGATTCAGCATGAGCGGCATCAATAACCCGAGTCGATTCGGCATGAGCAGCCTGCACTACTTCAGTCTGCGAGACCAGACGCTGCTGTTCCTTAATACCCTCTTGAACAGCACGCTCATAAGAAGCATTGCCGGAATCAACAAGACGATCCGCCTCCGACTTAGCCCTTGCGGTAAGTTGTTCATACTCACGCTGACCAGCATGAACGGCGCGTTCAGCTTCAGCACGAGCTTCGGTGACCAACTGCTCAGCATGACTACGCGCCTCCGAAACCATGCGATCAGCCTGAGCTTTGGCATCAGCAAGCAAACGATCAGCTTCTGAACGGGCGTGATTCAGTGTTGCGTGAGCTTCAGCGTTAGCTTTACCCACAGTTGCTTCAGCCGCAGAACGAGCATCATCGATGAGTTTGTCACGGGCATCAAGAACATCTTGTGCATCATCAAGCTCACCTGGGATAGCGTCTTTAACGTCATCCAAGAGTTCCAATACATCGCCGCGGGGCACCACACAGCCAGCAGTCATTGGAACGCCACGTGCTTCTTCCACGATTGCGCCAAGCTCGTCGAGAGCCTCAAATACTCGGTACACCGGCTACCACACCCTCCAACAGAAACAGTTGCGCTACACAGTCTGCCTGCATTTAGTCAAGAGTTGCGGTTAGACAGCTCGGTGTGTCGGCATCAATCCGTGAGATTGTGCACTTTAGCCCTGCTGCGCCAGCCGCTCTTGAAGCTTTTGGTGGACCAGCGGTGGCAATAATGCTGAAACGTCTCCGCCGTATGCCGCGACTTCCTTCGCCAGCGAGGAAGAAACAAAAGAAAATTCTGGTCGTGTGGCTAGAAAGTACGTATCAACCTTAGCCACGTGTTGATTCATTTGCGCCATCTGCAATTCATACTCAAAATCCGTACTCGAACGCAGGCCTTTGACAATCACACTAAATCCCAAAGATTTCACGTAATCAACCAATAACCCCGAGCCAGATTCCACCCGCACATTGGGCAGATGCCCGGTACTGCGCCGGATAAGCTCTATCCGCTCCTCTAGGCTGAACATACCTTTTTTGTTGGGGTTAACCATCACTGCGACCACCACGATGTCAAATTGCGCGGCGGCACGTTCAAAAATATCTATATGCCCCAAAGTTACTGGGTCGAAGGATCCGGGACAGACAGCACCAGTCATAGATTCACACGGTAACAGTTGCTAGGTCAATGCGAGTTTCGCCATACTTTTTTGACCTATGTTCACCCCAATTGTGCGGCCATTGAGTAATAGCAGAACGTGATGATCGTTCCACCGCAACAAGCCCACCGTCATTAAGCCAGCCATCAGATAGCCGGAGCAAAACAGCACTTACCTCATCAGAGTCCACTGCATAGGGCGGATCAATAAATACCAGATCGTAACGATGATGCACAGTACTCAACACTGCATTCACCGTGGATTGCCGAACAACTGCACCACTGAGCCCCAACTCGACAATATTTTTCTCAATAGTTGCCACGGCGCGAGCATCTGATTCCACCAATAAAACTTCAGCCGCTCCTCGCGAAAGCGCTTCTAAGCCAAGGGCGCCAGAACCTGCATACAGATCAAGTACAGCAATATCAGCAAGATCTATACGCGCTTCAATGGCACTAAAAAGAGCTTCCCGCACCCGATCTGAGGTGGGCCGAGTTCCACTGGGTGGCACTCGAAGCCGTCGCCCTCCCGCCACTCCGGCAATAATTCTGGTCACAAGTTAACTGTAATCACACAAGTCAAACTCCCCTTGTACGCCCAGCTAAATCTCAAACATGGAGTTCAGCACCCGCCTCGTACACCTTCTTGCTTATTTGATTAGGCAACGCTAACCTAACTAATATGAGTACTGTGCCCAGTCAAAGAAACAACGTAGCGACACGATTGCTCATCCTAATCACCATTGGCCTATCCGCTTTTATGCTCGCTAGCACAAGCAATGCACAGGCTGAAGAAGCCCCCTCCCCAACATTAACGCTAGAAAGTAGTCCTGCTGCTAATTCAGTTCTCAGTCAAGCACCTTCGATGATTCTTTTTCACCCATCCCAAACCCTAAGCAGTTCAATTTCGGCGCAACTTCTCAACAGCTCCGGCACGATCATCACCGAAGGTCAGCTCAGCCAAATCCCAGGCAGCACAGACCTTGCCCTTAATCTTCCACACCTACCTCAAGGCCTGTACACCACCACATGGACCTACAACGCCACGTCTGGCTCATTTTCCTTTAGCGTCAGCGATAGCGCACCAGCAGCGGTGACCAGTCCCACACCATCACCTAAACTCAAGCCATTACTTGAGATTATCCTCACATGGCTACCAGCAATTACCCTGATGACTTTTGTTGGAATACTGTTTCTACTACTAGTTGTGGTGCGCCCAGTAGGCCGGAAAACTACGGCCACCGTAGCTAACCGCAGGCTTCACTTCATCGCTTTTGCTGCCATAACCCTCTTCATTCCAGCATTTATCACCGAACTTTCCCACAACCCTAAAACTGGTTTTCATTGGCAAAACCTCACCAAATTGTTCCAGGAAGAAGGTTCTGGGACTGTCCTTCGGGTTCATATTGTGCTCATTCTCATAGCCTGGGCAATAACCTTAGTAACTTTATGCTACAAACATTTTCAACAAAAAGAAGTCACACTTCTAGCCATCGCCACGGTGGTCGGTATGGGCGCTTTAATCTGCGATAGATTTCCTACCTCAAGTCGAGGTAACTTCCCGCGAACAGTTTTCAGTTTTGTTATGTGGATTGGCCATCTTGGCGGATCAGCGCTATGGCTCGGTGGCCTCATCGGATTACTAGCGCTTATCCTACCCGGTGGAGTATCGGGGGATAGCCGTAAAACGTTCTGGATCTTTGTAATACGAAGGTTTACCTTCATTGCTACCGCAGCAGTAGCGTTACTTGTCTTATCCGGACTATGGTTATATTGGTTGCATGTTGATGGTTTTCAACAACTTATCAGCACCCTTTATGGGCAAACCCTCAGTGTAAAACTAATTATC
>JBOFCS010000023.1:0-17790 GCA_051646185.1 Mycobacteriaceae bacterium
TAAACAATTCCAACTCACCGCTCTGGGTCGATCTCGTTTTGGTCATGCATACGACGAACTTGCCAAGGCTGCGTTACGTCAATTGCGAGAGATTGGTGGGGATGCTGCAGTAGACACCTTTGCGCGTCGCCGCATCGAAGCGCTTATGGAAAGTATTTCCCCGCTGCAAAACGCTTCTTCTGAGGAGATAGAAAAAGCCGCTCAACAGATTGCTGAGGCACTCACCTCTTCAGGTTTTGCAGCAAGCACTCGAAGAGTGGGTAACGGTGTGCAGATATGCCAGCATCACTGCCCAGTATCGCATGTTGCAGCGGAATTTCCAGAACTATGCGAAGCTGAGCACGAAGCTTTTTCCCGCGTCCTAGGCTCCCATGTACAGCGATTGGCGACTATAGCTAACGGTGATTGTGCATGTACAACTCATGTTCCACTCATTCCTTCAACCCTGCTCGTGGCTGAGAACTCAGCGGTCTAACCACATACCTTTATTCGTAAGCGACACGTTTGGCCTAAGGAGTCAGTATGACTGTCACATCAGAATCCACCGAGATGGTGACCTCGGCAGGGTCGCAGCAGCTCACCCAAGAGGAAACGATTGCCGCACTTGGCAAATACGGTTACGGTTGGTCCGATTCTGATGTTGCCGGAGCAGCAGCTAAACGTGGTCTTTCGGATCTTGTTGTGCGTGATATTTCGGCAAAAAAGAGTGAGCCAGAGTGGATGCTAGAGGCTCGGTTAAAGGCGCTGAATACTTTTGGTCTTAAGCCAATGCCAAACTGGGGTTCAGATCTTAGTGGTATTGATTTTGACAACATAAAATACTTTGTTCGATCCAGTGAAAAACAAGCCGCAAGCTGGGATGAGCTTCCTGAAGACATTAAAAACACCTATGACAAATTAGGAATACCGGAAGCTGAGAAGCAGCGATTAGTATCTGGTGTTGCCGCTCAGTATGAGTCAGAGGTTGTCTACCACTCCATTCGTGAAGATCTCGAACAGCAGGGGGTTATTTTCCTCGATACTGACTCTGGACTCAAAGAGCACCCAGAGTTATTCAGGGAATACTTTGGTTCAGTTATTCCAGCGGGCGACAATAAGTTTTCTGCTCTCAATACTGCTGTCTGGTCTGGTGGTTCGTTTATTTATGTTCCGCCCGGTGTTCATGTTGATATCCCGCTACAGGCCTATTTCCGAATTAATACTGAGAATATGGGACAGTTTGAACGGACCTTAATCATCGTCGACGAAGGTGCCTATGTGCATTACGTAGAAGGTTGTACCGCACCGATTTACAAGTCAGATTCACTACACTCAGCAGTAGTGGAGATTATTGTGAAGAAGGGGGGACGTTGCCGGTATACAACCATTCAGAATTGGTCTAATAATGTCTATAACCTGGTAACGAAAAGGGCTAAAGCTGAAGCTGGCGCTACCATGGAGTGGATTGATGGCAATATTGGTTCCAAAGTCACCATGAAGTATCCGGCAGTATGGATGACTGGAGAATACGCCAAAGGTGAAGTGCTCTCAGTGGCTTTCGCCGGAGAAGGGCAGCATCAGGATACCGGTTCAAAGATGTTGCATCTGGCGCCGCATACTTCGTCAAATATTGTGTCAAAATCGGTAGCACGCGGTGGCGGTAGGGCTTCCTACCGTGGTCTGGTGCAGATAAATAAAGGGGCGTATGGTTCCCGCTCAACCGTGAAATGTGATGCGTTACTTGTAGATCAGATCAGCCGTAGCGATACCTACCCTTATGTGGACATTAGAGAAGATGATGTCACAATGGGGCATGAAGCAACGGTATCGAAGGTTAGTGATGACCAGCTCTTTTACTTGATGAGCCGAGGTCTTTCTGAAGATGAAGCCATGGCGATGGTGGTACGAGGATTTGTGGAACCCATTGCCAAAGAGTTGCCAATGGAATACGCACTTGAGCTTAACCGGCTGATTGAGCTTCAGATGGAAGGGTCGGTTGGATAATGAGTCTCGATAGCAAAAAGGAAAACCTTAATACACTTATTGAAAATAAGGGATCATCCTTTAGTTCTTTTGATGTTAATGCCTTTGAAGTTCCCTCAGGCAGGGATGAGTTATGGCGTTTTACCCCACTTCGTCGGCTACGCGGGTTGCATGACGGTTCTGCTCCGCCGACCGGGATGGCGCAAATTGAGGTACAGGCGCCCAAGTCAGTTGTTACTGAGCTGGTTCCGCGTTCAGATGTTCGACTAGGCCAGGCTGGCATTCCCGCTGACCGGGTTGCAGCTCAGGCATTTTCGTCATTTTCAAAAGCCTGTATCGTTTCCCTTGGCAAAGAAATTGAGCTCGAAGATCCGATAGTGCTCACTGTCACTGGGCCAGGAGTGGACCGGGTTGCCTATGGGCATCTGCAGGTACGGATAGCCGAATTTTCTCGTGTGACTGTAGTGATCGAGCAGCGGGGGAGCGGAACTTATGCGGAGAACCTGGAATTCATCATTGGTGATCATGCCAATGTAACAGTTGTGGTACTTCAAGACTGGGAACAAGACGTTGTGCATATTGCTGCGCAACACTGTTTGCTTGGCGCTAACGCACAGTTGCAGCACTTTAATATTAGCCTTGGTGGTGAGGTTGTACGGATCAGTCCAACGGTGCGCTACAGTGCCGCTGGAGGAAATGCGCAGATGTGGGGATTGTATTTTGCTGATGATGGGCAGCATCTCGAGCAACGGTTACTGGTCGATCACAGTCAACCTAACTGTACTTCACATGTAGTGTATAAAGGCGCTTTGCAAGGTGATTCGCACTCAAAAAAGCCAGATGCGCATACAGTATGGATCGGGGATGTTGTCATTCGAGCCCAGGCCCAGGGTACAAAAACCTTTGAACTAAATCGAAATCTCGTATTAACCGATGGAGCCCGGGCAGATTCGGTGCCCAATCTTGAAATTGAAACAGGTGAGATTATCGGGGCTGGCCATGCTAGTGCCACCGGAAGGTTTGATGATGAACAATTGTTCTATCTCCTGGCGCGAGGTATACCTGAAGACGCTGCTCGACGTTTAGTGGTTCGGGGATTTTTCCATGAGATTATTGCCAAGATTCCTATTCCAGAGTTACGTGAACGTCTGGAGAACGCAATAGAAGTGGAGCTCTCTGCTGCGAGTTCCTCATTTAACCGATACTGAAACCTCTTATATTTAAAGGAAAATTAATGTCTACTCTTGAAATTCGCGACTTACATGTCTCAGTGGAAAATCTAGAAAATTCAGATTCCTCGATTGAAATTCTCAAAGGTGTAAACCTAACTATTTCCTCAGGTCAAACTCATGCGATCATGGGTCCTAACGGTTCGGGTAAATCCACTTTGTCGTATGCGATAGCTGGACATCCAAAATATACTGTCACTGCAGGTTCAATTACCTTAGATGGTGCGGATGTTTTGGCAATGAGCGTTGATGAGCGTGCTCGGGCCGGACTTTTCTTAGCGATGCAGTATCCTGTTGAGGTTCCAGGGGTTTCGATGTCAAACTTCTTGCGAACTGCAGCGACGGCAATCCGAGGGGAAGCGCCAAAGTTGCGAACTTGGGTTAAAGAAGCTAAAGAAGCGATGAGTGAGTTAGAGATTGACCCCTCTTTTGGTGAGCGTAGCGTTAATGAAGGTTTTTCTGGTGGGGAAAAGAAGCGTCATGAGATACTGCAACTCAGTTTACTTAAGCCAAAGATTGCGATTTTGGATGAGACTGACTCGGGTTTGGATGTTGATGCTTTGCGGGTAGTTTCTGAAGGAGTAAATAAGTACCAAGAGCGGGAAAATGGGGGAGTGCTGGTTATCACGCACTACACAAGAATCTTACGCTACATCAAGCCGGAATTTGTTCATGTTTTTGTTTCTGGACGTATTGTCGAGTCCGGTGGAGCTGAACTTGCTGATGAGCTAGAGGCACACGGTTATGTGAGGTTCACTCAGTCAGTTACCGCGGGTACTTAGCAATGGCAGCTCAGGTTAATATTGGAACTTCAGAATTTGATGTTCACCAGATTAGAGCCGATTTTCCTATTCTTCATCGGCAAGTTCGTGATGGTAAGCCTTTGGTATATCTAGATTCTGGGGCAACTTCACAAAAACCACTTCAGGTTCTTGATGCAGAGCGACGTTTTCTTACTACCGTCAATGCCTCGGTTCATCGGGGAGCCCATCAACTTTCTGAAGAGGCTACCGATGCCTACGAGCAAGCCAGAGCCGATATTGCTCTATTCGTTGGTGCTGATGCTGAAGAATTGATTTTTACTAAGAATGCTACTGAATCAATAAACTTGGTGAGCTTTGTCTGTGCCGACAAGCGGTGGAGTCGCTGTCTAGGCCCTGGTGATGAAATTGTGATTACCGAACTCGAGCACCATGCCAATCTCGTTCCTTGGCAAGAACTTGCCCAACGTACCGGTGCGAAGTTGCGGTGGTACGGTGTTACCGAGGATGGAAGAATTGACCTTGATTCACTCGAATTATCCACCAGCACAAAAATTTTAGCGTTTACACAGCAATCCAATGTCACGGGGGCAGTAACCCCGGTATCGGAATTGGTAAAACGAGCCCGCCAAGTTGGGGCCCTAGTAATTCTTGATGCTTGCCAGTCGGTGCCGCATATGCAGGTCGATTTCCATGCTTTAGATGTCGATTTCGCCGCCTTTTCAGGGCATAAAATGTTAGGCCCTGCTGGGGTTGGTGTTCTTTATGGTAAGGCTGAGCTGCTTGCCGATATGCCGCCTTTTATTACAGGCGGGTCCATGATTGGAACTGTTTCCATGGATAAAACGACTTTCGCTTCGCCACCCCAGAGGTTTGAAGCTGGGTCTATGATGTCCTCACAAGCGGTAGGTTTGGGTGCAGCGGTACGCTATCTCAATGAAGTAGGAATGGAAGCTATTGCTGCGCATGAGCATTTCCTTACTGAACTAGCCTTAGCTGGTCTTGCTGCTATAGCTGGGGTGCACATTATTGGTCCTACGGAACCAGTTAACCGGGGTGCAGCAGTATCTTTTGTTGTTGATGGCATCCATGCACATGATCTGGGGCAAATTCTTGATGACAATGGTGTAGCGATTCGGGTTGGGCATCACTGTGCTTGGCCATTGCATAAGCGATTTGGCGTTGCAGCCACGGCCCGGGCCTCTTTTGCTCTCTACAACACGGCAGAGGAGGTGCAGGCTTTGATAGAGGGAGTTGAGCGCGCGAAAAAGTTTTTTCTGGAGTCGGCTGATTCTGGAGCGTTAGCATGAGAATGGAACAGATGTACCAGGAAGTGATCCTGGACCACTATAAGCATCCGCATGGACGTGGTTTGCGAGAACCCTTTGGCGCTCAAGTTCATCATGTAAATCCGACCTGTGGTGATGAAATCACTCTCAGAGTGCTGCTATCTGAAGACCAGAAGGTAGTTGTGGATATTTCCTACGATGGTCAGGGCTGTTCGATAAGTCAGGCCGCTACCTCAGTATTAACCGACCAGGTTATTGGTCTAAGCGTTGCTCACGCGCTGAAAACTCTTGATGCTTTTGTAGAAATGATTGGTTCAAGGGGAAGTGTAGAGGGTGATGAGGAAATTTTGGGAGATGCCGTAGCGTTTGTAGGAGTATCTCAATATCCAGCACGAGTTAAGTGTGCATTACTTGGATGGCTGGCGTTTAAAGATGCACTTGTGCAATGCATTGAGGGATTTGAAGCAACTACTGAGGGATTAGAGCAATGAATGAAGAGCTGCAAGTCAATGATATGGCCGGATCTGACAGTGAATCTGCTGTGGCTGCGGAGGTTTTATCCGCAGAAGATGTTGCCTTGATTGCAGAATTAGAAGAAGCAATGCGTGATGTAGTTGACCCGGAGCTTGGCATTAATGTTGTTGATCTTGGTCTTGTTTACGGTTTTCAGCTTTCGGAAGCAGATGCCGGGACGGTTGTAACCATCGACATGACTCTCACTTCCGCGGCCTGTCCACTTACTGATGTTATTGAGGATCAAGCTCGCACTGCAGTGGTACGCAGTGGGTTGGTATCGGAGATGAAAATCAACTGGGTGTGGCTGCCGCCGTGGGGGCCAGACAAGATCACCGAAGATGGGCGTGAGCAGCTACGTGCTCTTGGTTTCACCGTTTAACTACCATAGACCGTTATTGGAATATTTATACAGGTACGGCCGTTAGACTTATAAAATAGTTATCAGGAAAGGAAATTCATGCCCACACATAACATCACAGCTGATTCATTTAATTCAATAGTTGCCGACAATGATATTGTTCTGGTCGACTTTTGGGCTTCTTGGTGTGGGCCATGTCGGCAATTTGGACCGACCTTCGAGGCTTCGTCTGAGAACAATCCAGATATTTTTTATGCAAAAGTTGATACTGAAGCCGAGCAAGCCTTGGCAGCTGCGGCAAATATTCAATCAATCCCTACCCTAATGGCGTTTAAACAGGGACAGCTTGTTTTTTCTCAACCAGGAGCGCTTCCGCCTGCTGCTTTGGAAGATTTGGTTCAACAAATTAAAGCGCTTGATATTGAGAAGGCATTGGCTGAAGCGCAAGAAGCATCAGGAGCAGGTGCTTAAGAGTTGTAATCTCGGTAGCACTCTAAGCTTGGCATTATTGCAGCGCTGGAAGTAATAACTTTTGCTTTTAGGGGTTTTGGTAGTCGATTCCAGACTTGGTGCATCGCTTCTAATGTTCCGGAGACGTTTGCTCGCTCAGATAAGTAAGCCTGTTGCAGTTCGCTGGGAATATCAAAAAAAGCTTCAAAAAAATCCACTGTTTGTTCAGAGTCAAGATTGAGCAGAGTGCGTAAACCGCAAAGCCGTAAGCTGTGCACTAGCCGGGCATTTACGGTCCATAGTACGCTCTCCACTGACCTACCCTTAGCGACAGCTTCCGCAGCTTTATCAGCAGATGCTAGTGCCGTGGCAACGCTGTAGCCAGTGCCAGGGTGCATCAGAGCTGCTTTTGCGCCAAAAGCGGAAATCGTGCTACCACGGCCACACCAGTTTCGAGCAGTTAATGGTGTATAAACGGGGAAGTAAACACGTTCAGGGGGCTCCGTTCCGGTTGTTATGACACCATTGATCTCTAGTCTTTGGTGAAGTCTTGATTGAAGTTCTCTGAGCGATAGTGGGGGTCGCCCAACTAAGCATGTCTCCTCAAGGAGAACGCCGCCGGGTACTGGCACTGCGTAAAGGAATGAGGGCTGTGAGGAATCTGTGCTAAAAGGCTGTGTCCAATCCATAAACCAGCCAACATTATTCGTTAGAAAGGGTGCAGCTACTTTAGCGCTGACGGTAAGCCCATATGCACTTTGTGCAGGTCTGGTTTTCGACTTAGAAGCGCCGCGGGCATCAATGACAGTTGTGGCACGTATTACTTGTCCGTCTAATAGCGTTGCACTGTAAGGGGTTACTGTGATTACTGTTCCGGCAATAACAGTTGCGGCATCGATGGGCATGCTTGATTGAAGTTTTTGAGTATTAAATATTGCATAAGGTCGATCTATGCAAACAACGCTATGCGCTCGGGCCTGAGGTCTAGTGATGACGGTGGCAAGTGCGTCGCTAGCAATCCAACCGGGGAGCTCATCAACCCACGCTCCATACGTTGCTGTCCAGACCCGCATGGGCTCTTTGTCACAGGCGATCACTCGCAGCCCGATACTAAGACAGCGATGTACCAGTGCTCGTCCGGCAGGCCCGAGGCCAAGAACTAGGACATCTGACTCAATGGGGTTAGAGGACAGTATTGGTTGGCTCCGATGGTATAACTGCATGGCAAAAATCTTCCCCAAAAGGGGTGAGGTGCACACTTCTGCGTACAGTCTTAGGTGCACGTCCGGCTAGCTTCATTGCTTCGATAACAGCTGGTTGAACTTCAACTACTTGATAACGTTCTTGCTCTACAGATTCTTTTGAAAACCATAGTAAGCCAAGTCGGAACAAGTTGTTCAGATAAGCGTTGGTTCTATTTGTGTGCCGACAACCAGCAAGTTCGCCGATCATTGACAGGCCTTCAGCGATCATTTCGGAGCCGATATCAAAGGGCCTGTTGGTGCGTACGTCAACTGTTGGCTGAGGTCCATACGCAGCAAGGTAGCGCAATATTCGGGCTTCATCTGGAGCAAGCTCATTAAGGATACGTGCATAGGCGGGGTGGGTATCGTGGATGTCATTTATATCTGCAGATCGACGAAGCAACTCGGCCCCTCGCTTACGTAACTCCGCCGCATCAGATGTTGTTTGCACTTCTGGATCCGCATGGTTGTGGATCTGGGTTTTGGGGTTAACAGGTGAGACTATGCCTAGCGCTTTTTGCGCAGCAGATCGTAATTCTGCAGAAGCGGCTTGGGTGATTTCTGTTGGTGATTGCCCCTCCTGAATCTCTTTAAGGACTCTGTTTCCGGTTGTTGTTGCAACTTCTACTGACCATTTAACGGAATGCCACCAGGTTTTTGCTGCTATTATTGCCAGTCCTGGAACTAGTCTGCTAAGCCGTATTTGCTCGTCAGATTCGTGGCCACTGTTGCCGATAAGATGTTGTGTCATTGAGTGCTCCGATCTTTATTATGCACAGCAGGTCGTATTAGACGCCAAATATCGCAAGGTGGATGAGCCCGCCTACAAATCCTAAAACAGCACCGTGGACAAATAATAGCCATTCATCTTGTTTTACTGCTGATCGGAGTAGTTCATTAAAATCATCGAGGCTGAGTTTACTCATTTGTTCTGATACGAAATCACTGATTGCCCCTGATCGCTCCTTATTGAATTCTGGATCTGAAAAAGCAAGTGGGGCAATGTTTGTAACATCACAAGCAACAAGTTCACTTATTCGGTCATATTCTTGTCTTCCTACTGCAACTCGTACAGCACGGCGGGCTGATCCCAAGGCCTGGTCAAGTGCAGGTGCTATTGCGGTCGAGAGCATTTGACGTGTTCGATCAGAACGCGGTCCGTAGAGCATTTCTTCGCCAAGATTGCGTAAAGTAATAACATTTTCCGATATCGTCCTAGCGTATTCCTCAGAAATCTCTGCTTTGCGTTTAATGAAAAGCCCCTGTTTCCAAGGTACCCATTGCTTGGGGTAGATAGGTTCAAAAATCATAGTAATACCAAGGTAATTAACAACATATCCGATAACAACACCCCCAACAGGTAGTACCCACCATTGGGGGACCACATGAATAAGTGCTACTAGGACAAAACCCATTGGATAGCCAAAATAGAAACCGAAGTTTTGCATAAACCTAAGTTCTTTGTGCCCCATATTTCGAAAAATATCGTTAAGAAGTTTGGGATGGGTTGATAGGTACCGGATGACCATCAGCTTTGCATCAACTAGCTGGTCAATATTTCGCCCGATTTCAGTGGTCAAAGATTTAACGATTTCCGGGAGTTGATTTTCAATTCTATGAAACATAATATCGCGCATAGAATTTGGCAAATTGTACCAAAGCTGCGGATCCTCGCGTTCCATAATGCGGGTGACAACACCACGTATTTCGCCGCGAGCGATAATTGCTAATTGATCGGCGATTAAATCTGGCTCAAGTTTTTGGTAGAAGTCTGAAACACTGCCTAGCTTTGCTAGGCTTTTATCAACTGCGATACTCGCCATTTTTTCGGCCCGAGATGGTACGATGCCTTGCCATCCAAATCGACCATCACTTTGAATAGCTGGGATAACTTGAACGCGACGTGGAAGTACAGAGTAGATGAATTTTAGCCCTGGAAGTCTAATTCCATGGAAATTCAACGGCGCGAACAACATCAGTACACCGGACCAGTTCGTGATGTACCCAATTATTCCAGTAAACAATGGTACGGTGATGAGTTCGATAATTAATTTTTGATCCACTGCACCTGCCTCGTATCTGTCTGATCTGGCTCGGTCTGCCCAGTATTAATAGCTCTTGTGTCGCGGAATATAGCATTGCTGGTTGTTGCTGCGTGGGAAAATCTTCGAAAGAAGATCATATATTCACTGCCAGCGAGCCAGCGGCTGGTAGATGCACCTGCTTGGGCGCGGTAAACTGGTAACGAACCGAATTATCCGGGGTTCGCGCATGTGACATGTGTAACTGCCCCTTCATGCACATGCGTCTGAGGAGTTTTTGTGATTACCGCTACTGACCTTGAGGTTCGCGCTGGGGTCCGTACCTTACTGTCGGCCCCTGGGTCTGCATTACGTGTTCAAGCTGGGGACCGGATTGGGTTAGTGGGTCGAAATGGCGCCGGTAAGACCACTACCATGCGGATACTGGCAGGCGAGGGGGAACCATACGCAGGGAAAGTTACAAGAACAGGCGAGCTTGGTTATTTGCCGCAGGACCCACGTGAAGGAGATTTAGCAGTTCTCGCCCGCGATCGGGTGCTCTCTGCCCGTGGGCTCGATGAACTCCTGCGTGATATGGAGAAGCAGCAAGTGCTCATGGCTGAGGTAGTCGATGACGCTGTACGTGACCAAGCGGTCCGGCGGTACGGCCAATTAGAGGATCGGTTTTCTTCACTCGGGGGTTATGTTGCTGAGAGCGAAGCGGCTCGGATTTGCTCAAGTCTTGGGTTAGCCGATCGAATTTTGGAGCAGTCCCTTAAAACTCTTTCTGGTGGGCAACGTCGTCGGGTCGAATTAGCTCGAATTTTATTTGCAGCCTCAGACGGCAGCGGTGGACGTTCCAATACCACCCTATTGCTTGATGAGCCGACCAATCACTTAGACGCAGATTCAATTACTTGGTTACGAAGTTTTTTGCAGAACCATGAAGGCGGACTCATCGTTATTAGCCATGATGTAGACCTTCTTGCTGATGTGGTTAATCGTGTGTGGTTCCTTGATGCAGTTCGCGGTGAGGCAGATATATACAATATGGGTTGGAAAAAATATCTTGACGCTCGTGCTACCGATGAACAAAGACGCCGCAGAGAACGTGCTAATGCTGAAAAGAAAGCCGGGGCACTAAGAATCCAAGCGGCAAAAATGGGCGCAAAGGCTACAAAAGCGGTAGCAGCACAAAATATGGCTAAACGCGCAGATAAATTATTGGCAAATTTAGATGCCGAGCGGGTATCAGATAGAGTGGCAAAGATACGTTTTCCTGAGCCTTCGCCGTGCGGAAAAACTCCTTTAATGGCAAAAAATTTAACCAAAGTTTATGGGTCACTTGAAATATTTACAGGCGTGGATTTAGCTATTGATAGGGGGAGTCGAGTTGTAGTGCTAGGGCTCAATGGTGCGGGTAAGACTACTTTATTGCGCATTCTTGCAGGTGCCGAAAAGCCAGATGCCGGATCGCTTGTGCCTGGGCATGGAATGAAAGTTGGTTATTTCGCCCAGGAACACGACACTCTTGACGACAATGCAACTGTGTGGGACAACATTCGTCATGCTGCTCCAGATACTGGTGAGCAGGAACTGAGATCCCTGCTCGGCGCCTTCATGTTTACCGGTCCGCAGCTAGAACAATCTGCTGGAACTCTTTCTGGTGGTGAAAAAACTCGTCTAGCCCTGGCTGGATTAGTTTCTTCAGCAGCCAACGTACTGCTATTGGACGAACCAACAAATAATCTTGACCCAGTTTCTCGTGAACAAGTACTTGATGCGCTCAGGAGTTACACCGGCGCTGTAGTGCTAGTGACACACGACCCGGGAGCAGCTGAGGCTTTAAGTCCCGAACGAGTCATTTTACTTCCAGACGGTACCGAAGACCATTGGTCAGGGGATTATTTGGAATTAATTCAACTTGCTTGACTGATTTTACGCCAATTCTTGCGGTTTATTGATAAATACTGTGTCAAGCGTTTAATCTCAGGAGTTGTAATAACAGGGGGTCTTGTTGTTTAGCAGGCTTACTGGAGGTTTTCAATGGCAGGTTTATCAGCTTCGGCAACTGTGTCAAAGGGCGCAAGGATTATCGGAGAATCACGCAATCAATTGCAAGATGAACTAAAGGCAAAGTATGAGGCAGGTGCAAGTATCCGCACCGTAGCAAAAACGACGGGGCGTTCTTATGGATTTATTCATAAAGTGCTTGTCGAATCGGCGGTAAACTTACGTGGACGTGGGGGAGCTAATAGGAAAAAATCTTCCTAGCTCATTGCTCATTGTCCGGTTGGAGGAACTTATTAAGTAGCTCCTTGGCGGCGCACAGATTCTTCAACAAGATCGAGTACCGCACTAAGATTTTCAGCTTTATGTCCGCAAGCAAGCCTTGCAACTAGTCCGTCTAGTACTAAATCGAGGTATCCCAGGATGACATCATTAGGGATATCCTCACGTAATTTTCCGGCTAATTTTTGGCGTTCAAGTCGGGCTAGTGTTGCCGAAGTTAATTCAGCTGAGCGTTCTGCCCAGCCTTTGCGAAACTCCGGGTCATTGCGTAGCCTGCGTGCGATTTCCAATCGGGTGGCTAGCCAATCAAACTGTTCTGGATGTGCCAGCATGTCCCGCATAACTTGGACTAAACCTTGGGTAGCTGCAACTTCCGCCATGCGACCGGCGTCTTCACTAGCAAGCGCAAAAAACAAAGCATCTTTATCTCTAAAATGGTGGAAGATCGCTCCGCGGGAAAGCTGTATCGCATCCTCAAGGCGACGCACTGTAGCACCGTCATAGCCAAATTCAGCAAAACAACGTCGGGCCCCATCTAAAATTTGGCTCCGCCGCGCTACAAGATGGTTCTCGCTGACTTTGGGCACTGTACTTCCTAGCGATCTAGTAAGGATGGGTCTATGTAGATTCGAAATGGTGCTTTCTCGTTAGCGGGTTTACGTATGAACAGAACCGGCGGCGAGAGCGGCTATAAGCTGCCGCACCCGCCGCCGGAATCAACTACCGAGATGGATCAGGAGGGTTTAGTTCTTGATCATATTGCGTAGCACGTACTGCAAGATGCCACCATTGCGGTAGTAATCTGCTTCACCAGGAGTGTCGATTCGAACTACCGCATCAAATTCAACTTTTTCACCGTTGGTGCGAGTCGCCGTTACCTTCATGGTTTTTGGTGTTACGCCTGAGTTGAGTTCTTCAATACCAACAATATCGAAGGTCTCGGTTCCATCAAGCTTGAGTGAGGCAGCGCTCTCACCAACAGGGAACTGTAACGGTACTACGCCCATTCCAATGAGGTTGGAACGGTGGATACGCTCAAACGACTCGGTAATAACTGCTTTTACCCCAAGCAGGCGGGTACCTTTTGCGGCCCAGTCTCGAGAAGATCCCGAACCATATTCTTTACCGCCAAGAACAACCAAAGGAATATTGGCGCTCTGGTAGTTTTGCGCAGCATCGTAAATGAATGCCTGGGGGCCGCCTTCTTGGGTGAAATCACGAGTGTACCCACCAGAGACATCATCAAGAAGTTGGTTACGCAGCCGAATGTTAGCGAAGGTTCCGCGAATCATAACCTCATGATTACCGCGACGAGAACCGTAGGAGTTGAAGTCTTTTGGCTCAACTCCATTGTTAACAAGATACTGTGCGGCAGGCGTTCCGGCTTTGATATTTCCAGCAGGAGAGATGTGATCTGTGGTCACTGAGTCGCCAAGGAGAGCAAGAACCCGAGCGCCCTTGATATCGGTTACCGGGGTTGGTTCTTTCGGCATTCCTTCGAAGTACGGAGGCTTACGAACATAGGTTGATTGAGCATCCCAGTCGAAGGTCTTGCCATTCGGGGTTGGAAGTCCACGCCAACGCTCGTCACCTTTGAAGACATCAGCGTAGGACTTGATAAACATATCCTGGTTGATTGAGGTGCTGATGGTTTCTTCAATTTCCTTGGCGGAAGGCCAAATATCTTTGAGGAACACATCGTTACCCTCGGCGTCTTTTCCAAGAGCATCATGCTCAAAATCAAAGTCCATGGTTCCAGCCAAAGCATAGGCAATAACCAATGGGGGAGAAGCCAAGTAGTTCATCTTGACATCTGGGGAGATGCGACCCTCAAAGTTGCGGTTACCGGAAAGCACAGCCGTAGCAGTGAGATCATTGTCGTTAATAGCTTTCGACGCGCTTTCGATGATCGGTCCGGTGTTGCCGATGCAGGTGGCGCAACCGTAACCAGCGAGGAAGAATCCTAACTTCTCAAGGTAAGGCCACAGTCCTGCTTTGTTGTAGTAGTCGGTAACTACCTGTGAGCCAGGAGCCATGGTGGTCTTCACCCAAGGCTTTGAGGTTAAGCCCTTTTCGACAGCTTTTTTGGCCAGCAAGGCAGCGCCGAGCATGACGGAGGGGTTTGAGGTATTGGTACATGAGGTGATTGAAGCCACCACAACTGCGCCGTGGTCGAGGATAAAATCTCCGTACTCGGCATCGCTCACGCGAATTGGCTTACTTGGTCTTCCTTCAGCTCCTAGCGCCGCAGAAGGAATGAGAACTGCATCATCCTCAGCGAAAGAGAGGGTTGCCGAACCGGTGGCAGGAGCTTGATCCTCAGCTGCGGTAAGTGTAGCGCCTTCTTCGCCGACATAGTTGTGAATATCTTTGCGGAAGGCGATCTTTGATTCTGATAATAGAATCCGGTCCTGTGGGCGCTTTGGCCCGGCGATGGAAGGGACAACCTCGCCAAGATCGAGTTCTAGATACTCGGAGTACGTAGGCTCGTTATCGGCGTCATGCCATAGCCCTTGTTCTTTGGCGTATGCCTCAACGAGAGCGAGCTGCTCTTCGCTACGGCCGGTGAGACGTAGGTAGTCGACGGTTACTTCATCAATGGGGAAGATTGCTGCAGTAGAACCAAATTCGGGGCTCATATTGCCTAGGGTGGCACGGTTTGCCAAAGGAACTTCAGCAACACCTTTGCCATAAAACTCAACAAATTTGCCCACCACACCATGCTTACGCAGCATGTCAGTGACCGTGAGAACCACATCAGTTGCGGTAACCCCTGGCTTGATTTCACCGGTCAATTTAAAGCCGACAACGCGAGGGATGAGCATAGACACTGGCTGTCCAAGCATGGCTGCTTCGGCTTCAATACCGCCAACGCCCCAACCAAGGACACCAAGGCCATTAACCATGGTGGTGTGTGAGTCGGTTCCTACACAAGTATCGGGGTAAGCCTGTCCGTTGCGAACCATGACAGTGCGAGCAAGGTGCTCGATATTGACCTGGTGCACGATACCTGTTCCGGGGGGGACAACTTTGAAGTCATCAAATGCGCCTTGACCCCAGCGCAGGAACTGGTAGCGCTCCCCATTGCGGGAGTATTCAATCTCCACATTGCGCTCGAAGGCATCAGAACGGCCAAAGATATCGATAATTACTGAGTGGTCAATGACCATTTCAGCTGGTGCAAGTGGATTTACTTTATCGGGATCGCCCCCGAGGGTGGCTACTGCTTCACGCATTGTTGCAAGATCAACGATGCAGGGGACTCCAGTGAAGTCTTGCATGATCACGCGGGCTGGGGTGAATTGAATTTCGATGCTGGGATCTGCCGAAGGGTCCCACGAAGCTATCGCCCGGATATGGTCAGCGGTGATATTCGCTCCGTCTTCGGTACGAAGCAGATTTTCGGCAAGAATTTTCAGTGCGTAGGGAAGCTTCTCAGTCCCGGGGACGGCGTTCAGTCGGAAAATTTCGTAGGAATTTTCTCCGACGCTAAGGGTTCCACGAGCGCCAAAGGAATCTTTACTGGTAGTCAAGTCAACAACTCCACGTGTTCGGTCTGCCAAAATAAGCAGAGGGTCGCCACCGGCGGGGCTGCGTCGGTGGTTCCGCAAGCCAAAAGTGCTGTCTTGGCGGTACCAAGAATATGGAACTGCAAAACAATTCTTTAAGGCTCAAAAGGCATCCTAACAGTACGCTTGTCCTGCTGGCTTTCGGGGCAACATTATTGATATAAGTCAGAATCTGCATTCTGATAAATTTTTTTGGGCGCGGCGCATAGAAAAACCGTGGATTCAGTGAAGTACCGTTCGGGTGGATAGTAGTTTATGAGCATTTCAACGTGCTCAAAAGAATGTGACCAAAAGACAGTGAGATCTCAATACGATGTTGCCGACAGTGAGTTCACCGCATTTTCCTTCCTATATACCAGACGGGATTGATGTTGCCGAAGTTATTAGTGACATTAATGTTGATGGAGTTTCGGCGCCACAGAAGGATCATGAGGGCCTTAAGCAGGTGGTTCTCAAGGCAAAATCTCAGGGAATCGATCTGAAGATAATTTTTGTGCCGATCAACCCTCCCATCGATACTCCGCTTCGCGATTTAGCTACTGAAGTGGGGGTTCATGAAGGCGGAACGGTTCTTGCGTTAAGTCCAAATTTTGTTGGAACCTACAGCGACACGATTGACCGAGTTACTCTTGAATCTGGTCAAGATGTAGCAAAAACTGGTCAGCCAGTGTTGTCGGCAAATAACTTCCTCGACGAAGTTGCCGGTTCAACGCAGCCTTGGAATCTTTTTACGGTCACCGCGATTGTTGCGGTAGCAATTGGTGTTGCTGTGGCTAAAGTAACTTTTCGAAGTAGTGCTTCGGCTCAATTGACTGGAATTGAGCCGGAAAATGAAACGCAAATTAGGTAGTTTGTAGCAGGAAATTTCCAATAAATGATGAATCATCCTGCGCTAAAGGGACATTCGCAAAAATTTCACTAGATTTCTGTAAATTTTAGCTGCCCGGGATATCGATGGGGAGGTAAGTCAATTGAATCAGTGCAGCTAGAAGGTAATAAATTACTCTGATGTAATTTGTGACTGGAGTTTCTTTAGTTGCTAAAGTGACGTACGGTGCCTATGTCGCAGGTGGTGCAAAAGAGAACCAGAATGGCAGATGCATTGCCTATCCGAGCTAGGGAGATATAAGTGAAGCGAACACGATCAGGCGCATTTACTGGCGCCCGTATGCGCCGAACCACGGTCTTGCTTGGGGTGGCAATAGTTACAACGCTCACCATTGGTACAGCTGGCCAGGTTGCTGCAGTTCCTCCAGCTCCACCAAACCCCAGTGATCAGGATATTAATTCTGCGACAGAGCAAGTTGGGCAGGGATTTAGTACTGTCAGCACCCTTATCGATCAAGTAGCTTCAGCGAATCAGCGATTGCAAGAACTTGATGACGATGCAGCCATAAAACGAGAAGAAGTTAATAAAGCATTAGTTGATTTGCAGAATGCGAGAGATTCCGCTGAGGTAGCACAGATTGCAGTTCAGGCTGCGCAAAAATCTGTCACTGAAGCCGCCCAAGCGTTTGAAGTTGCGCAGAAAAAGTTCGATAAATTTGCAGTGTCCAGTTATAAACAGGGAAGTACAGCGGGTTCGCTTACATCATTTTTTGGCTCGCAAGGACCAGAAGATGTCATTAATCGAGCCCAGCTTCTTAAGGTAATCTCGATTAATCAGCAGTCGGTTCTTGATGGTTTACAAAGAGCGAGAACAGAAGAATCTAACCGTGAGTCCAGCGCCAAGGCAGCAAAAGCACAGGCTGATGCTGCAGCTGAGGATGCCACTAAAAAGAAAAGTGCAGCTCAATCTGCGATTGATTCAGTCATGTCAGCGCTAAAAGATCAATCTGAAGAAAAAGCTAAGGTTGAGAGTCAGCGCGATTCTGCTCAGGTCCAACTTATCGCGGCCCAAAATAAGGCTTACAGTCTTGAGGGGCAACGGGCCGCCTATAGTCAATGGGAAGAGCAACGTAAGGCTGAGGAGGCTGCAAAGGCTAGAGCTGCAGAGGCAGCACGGCAGGCTGCCGCTGAGGCCGCAGCACGTGCGGTAGCCAATGAGCTAGCTATCGCTGCAGCAGCTGCGATAGAGAGCAGTCAACGGCCGCATACCG
>JBOFCS010000050.1:0-14688 GCA_051646185.1 Mycobacteriaceae bacterium
TGTGGGTGAGTTTCCCGATTGCTAACTCTACTTCGGGGGACTGTTGAGCGGCGACTAAACTAATTGCTTGATAAATAGGTTCAGCATCGCGGGTTAATGCTTCACTGGCGCGTTGCCAGGCGGTTCCCGCTTCCCGCAACCGGTCCTGATGACCATTAGGCCAGGCATAGCCGACCGCAGCGCTGAGCGCATTCCACGTGGTTCCTAGCAGCCCAGAAAGTTCCATGCCCACACCAACAGAGGAAGGAATTGTTGAGACCATCACCTGGCAGGTTTGGCCTGAAAAGGAGTCCGCAGGATAATCTGACACCCCACCGCCAATGGTGGACTGAGCATCAGCATCAGCGTGGTTAGCGCCTGTGGCATGCAGCAATTCTGAAATTTTTTGTGAGCTTTCCACCAAGCCCTGCCATGCCGATAACGCTGTTTCGGCCGTGTTGTCGTATTCGTGGCCCCATTGCGTCCCTGCGGTATCGGTGCCAGCCATTCCCGCCGAAGCATTCAACACCCCAGTCAGTGAGTACGCTGACCGTAAAGCACTGTCGTTGACATCGGTGAATAAGTGGGATGCGCTAAGAAATGCGGTGGGATCTACCACTAGTGGGGGAGCCACAGGTCACCCCTTAACCGTGATACTTCAGCAACATATCGGGTTGCGCAGCTCTCACTCGACCAAGATTTACTGCCACATTTGTTCATTACTGATCACCGCCTGCGAATAATTTTCATGTGCACCCATGCCTACGCTGCGTAGTCCTTGGAGCGCTTCACGCATGTGGGTAACCCCTGCCACCCACTGGTCATGGGCGGCTTTTTGTGCTTGAGCGCTCTGCCCTGACCAGTTCACATGCATCTGTGCAACTCGGGTATCAACATCAGCGCACCAATGCTCGGCCTTCCTGTTGAAGGCATCCATCTGGTCAATGATCACAAGTAGATGATCGAGGTCCACCACAAATTCACTGGACACCTATTTCACCCCCAATTCAAAATACCGGTAGCAGGTGGAACATCAATGGCATCAAAGGAACTCACATTGTGTTCTTCAGTCTCAGCAAAAGAGCTAGCATTCTGAGCAAGCAATTCCGCAGAAGTGTTTAACGCGGCAACAACGCTGCGCGCACCATCAAGCCACTGCTGCCACTGCACCGCAAAAGCCCTTGCCGCTTGCCCTTGCCACTTGGTTCCTAAAAATCCATCCACTTCGGCAGAAAAACCTGACACACCCAAGATCATCTGTTCCGCTACATCGCCAACAAACTTGCCAGTAGCCGCAATCTCTTGTGGTGAAGCCACAAAATCAGACACGCGCCCCTCCTTAATTTTCCACGGATTCTGAGACCACAGTAGACTAACACCGACCAGTCTGCCACGGTGTGTACAATTTTCAAGGGGAAAATATGTCAAACTTTTCCGAATCACAATATGACATCAGCGCACGGGGAACTGAGCAGATTGCGTATATCCAACAACAAGCCCAACAGGCACAACAAGCCCTCCAGGAAATTCGGGGACAGGGGACTATCGCGGGCAGCATCTGGGTAGATGTTAATGCCCAGGGGCATCTGATTAACCTTGCCCTTACCGCCGAAGCGTTACGTAATAACCCAGATAAGCTTGCCCAGCTTATCGTTACCGCATATCAACAAGCAGTAGCGCAGAGTTCTCAAGCAGCACAACATATTATGAATCAATTTGCTAACGATCCGATAATCGCACCTACAGTAAAAAATCTTCCAGGATTTCACCAAGCGCAATCAGATCCAGTCGCACCCACCGCGCAACAGGACTATGCGCCCGATGACGATGATGAGTGGCCCATGCGCTCCGTTTTTGAGCCAGGCTTTCCACCCCGGTGACTCAGGGCTGCTGAGCACGTGTTGAGCTCAGCCGCTGCACAACATCTTCAGGCATCCCAAAAGGTAACTGTCGCTCGGAGTTCAATGCTGTTGCTCGATCCATTTTCTGCTGTTGGGCATACAGTGACTTATAAATCCGATTACTGCCCGCCGAATTGGTCGCAATCTCAGTGGTGAGTTGTTCTACAGCGGAATCAAGTTCAGCATCAAGAACAACATGATCCACAAGTTTGATCTGGGCTGCTGTGTGGGCAGTTATCTTTCGACTAGTGAAACTCAACTCTTTAGCCACAGAAAGTCCAACCCGTTCCGGCAGGCGTACCGATATTCCCCACACCGGGACCAAACCCCACTGGCCATGAGTATCCCCGAATTGGGCATTATCGCTGGAAATTAACATGTCACAGCCAAGTGCTAACTCGAGGCCACCAGTCAAACAATACCCCCTAATTTTAGCAACAGTAGGAACTGGCAGTGCCTCCAGTCGATCAATTATTTCGGCTTCATGAAAACGAGAATCCAAGGCATCGCCGGTGGTGAGCGCAGCAAGGTCATGCCCGGCGCAGAAAGACCGTCCAGCCCCGGTGAGTACTACGCAGCGCACGGAATCATCTGAGCTAAGCGCATCAAGATGGGTATGTAACTCGTCAAAAACCTGCATATTTAATGCGTTGAGTTTGTCAGGTCGATTCAGGGTGAGAGTGACAACTCCATTATTACGTGAGTGCTTAACAAGTGGATCAGTCATGAAGTTAATCCTCAATCGCCAGGTTCGCAAGCTGAACAACCATAATTCAGGCAGGTTAGCAGCCTCAGATGAAGATCGGATAGGGATTTGTCGAAACGGCGCAGTACTGGTTTTTTGACCGGGAAATAAGTTCCATTGCACTCGCCTCCTACTCTGAAGGTATGGCTGTATCTGTCTCTGCTGAGGACAAAAGCACCTCAGATGCTTCTGATCAAGATCGCACTGGTGGTTTTGCGCTGACCATGTATCTTGTTGCCGGGATTTTTGCAGCCACGATTGCGGCGCTGATTGCTGGTGTATCGCTATCGGATGCCCTAGTTGCCACAGGCTTGCCTGACCCTGGAGAGCTGACCACCTATGGATTACCAGTTGTGCGTGCCGCCGGTGAAATCGCCGCTGTCATTGCGGTTGGCTCTTTTTTGCTTGCAGCTTTTTTGGTGCCTCCGCAACGCAGTGGGGTACTCGATGTTGATGGGTACCGCGCTTTACGTACTGGGACGGTAGCCTCGGCGGTCTGGGGAGGATGTGCATTGCTTATGGTTCCGCTGACTCTCTCAGATGTTTCCGGGCAGCCGTTGCGTACCGCAATTCGGATAGGAAATCTTTGGGAGCTAGCAGATCAAATAGAAACAGCAAGTGCTTGGCGCTGGACTGCTCTCATTGCCTTATTGCTGACAGTCATTAGTGTACCGATTATTCGATGGTCCTGGACGCCAATGCTTTTACTCCTTAGTGTGGTATCGCTACTGCCCTTGGCTCTTAGTGGGCATTCGTCAAGTGGCGGTTCGCATGATATGGCGACAAACAGCTTGATCGTGCATCTCATAGCCGCGGCGCTATGGGCCGGTGGGCTATTTGCCTTAGTGGCTCATGTGCATCGTCGGGATGCACAGAATAATAATATTGCAGCAAGGCGGTTTTCGAGTATCGCATTAGTGTGTTTTGTAGTGTTGGCAACAAGTGGGGTGATAAATGCCATTGTCCGCATTGCGCCCTCAGATGTGTTAACAACACACTATGGGCGACTGGTTCTGGCAAAAATTATTGCCCTGATTGTCTTGGGTGGCTTTGGTGTTTTGCAACGCCGCCGGGCGTTATCAGCGTTGATGGCGGAACCGAGTAACCGTCGGCCGTTGCTTAAAATCGCTTCGGTCGAAGCGTTGGTCCTTGCCGGTACAGTGGGGTTAGCAATCGGACTTGGGCGCACCCCACCTCCGCCGCCGCCGAACACATATCCCTCTATCCCTGAGGTTGAATTGGGATACAACTTAGCTGGTCCACCAACTTTTGAGCGGTTGGCATTAGACTGGCGGTTCGATCTTATTTTCGGAACATCAGCCATCGTGATGGCTGTGTTATACCTGCTTGGTGTGCGGAAATTGTATGTGCGAGGAGATGTTTGGTCTCCGGGTCGTACTGTTGCATGGCTATTGGGGTGTGCAGTTCTTTTGGTTGCTACATCTTCGGGAATAGGGAAATATGCTCCTGCGGTCTTTAGTGTGCACATGGGGGCACACATGCTGCTGTCCATGCTCGTTCCGGTGCTTCTGGCTTTAGGCGGAGCGGTGACTCTTGCGTTGCGAGCATTGACCCCTGCGGGTAAAAATGGGGTTCCCGGGGCCAGGGAATGGATTTTATTTGCCTTACACAGTCCTTTTTCTCGGGCAGTGACTCACCCTTTGGTGGCATCGGTGCTTTTTGTGGGCGGTTTCTACGCGCTGTATCTGGGCGGAATTTTTGCTGCTGCGGTGGATAGTCATTTTGGGCACGTGCTGATGAATATCCACTTCCTGTTGAGCGGATATATTTTCTATTGGGTAGTTATTGGCGTTGATCCGGCTCCGCGCAACTTACCGCCAGTAGGTAAATTAGGAATGGTTTTTGCTTCCTTGCCATTTCATGCTTTTTTTGGCATCACACTGATGAGTATGGATACCGTGCTGGGGGAAACGTTTTATCGCTCGCTTGGCCTGCACTGGCATACAGATTTACTTGGTGACCAACGTCTTGGTGGTGGGATTGCTTGGTCGACCGGGGAAATGCCTTTGGTACTCGTTATTTTGGCATTGCTGGTGCAATGGTCAAAAACAGATCGCCGTACCGCAAAAAGAGTAGACCGAGCAGCAGATAACGATCACGATGCCGACCTTGCTGCCCATAATGCTATGTTTGCCGAACTTGCTCGTCGTGATCGAGAAACCGAGGGCTGATGGACTGGGATGAGCAGCAGCTTAGTCTCACTAAGCCCACGATCTTCACCCACCAAGCAGACCTCGGCAGGCGTGCAGTAAAGCCTTGTTAGGCTAAGGGCACGGGCGCTGGGTGCGCGCAAGGGACAATAACTCTCTTTTAGGGAAGTTTTAGCAGCTAGAAGGGCTGGATTGTGGCTGAGTTTATCTACACAATGAAGAAAGTTCGTAAAGCACACGGCGATAAAGTTGTGCTTGACGATGTTTACCTAAATTTTCTTCCAGGTGCCAAAATTGGTGTGGTGGGACCGAACGGTGCCGGTAAATCCAGCGTTCTTAAAATCATGGCTGGATTAGATCAACCCAACAACGGAGAAGCCTTCCTGGCCAATGACGCCACCGTGGGTATTCTCCTGCAGGAGCCGGACCTCAACGAGGAAAAAACTGTTCGCGGAAACGTGGAAGAGGGCCTGGGTGAGATCAAGGTCAAGCTGGATCGTTTTAATGAAATTGCTGAGCTTATGGCTACTGACTATTCCGATGAGCTCATGGAAGAGATGGGCACTCTTCAAGAAGAGTTGGATCATGCCGATGCCTGGGATATCGACTCGCAGCTTGAGCAAGCAATGGATGCGTTACGTTGCCCGCCACCAGAGGAGCCTGTTACACATCTTTCCGGTGGGGAACGTCGCCGAGTGGCGCTCTGCAAACTGCTGCTGAGCAAACCTGACCTTTTGCTTCTTGATGAGCCTACCAACCATCTGGACGCTGAGAGTGTGAACTGGTTGGAACAGCATTTGGCGAGTTATCCTGGAGCTATCTTGGCTGTTACTCACGATAGGTATTTCCTGGATAATGTTGCGGAGTGGATTCTAGAACTAGACCGGGGTCGTGCGTATCCCTACGAAGGCAACTATTCCACTTATCTCGAGAAAAAAGCTGAACGCTTGGCTGTTCAAGGTAAGAAGGATCAAAAGCTACAAAAACGACTCAAAGACGAATTGGCTTGGGTACGTTCAGGTGCTAAAGCGCGACAGGCGAAAAACAAAGCCCGCCTTGATCGTTACGAAGAGATGGCTACTGAAGCGGAAAAGACTAGGAAACTAGACTTTGAGGAAATTCAGATCCCAACGGGACCGCGTCTAGGAAGCATTGTTGTTGATACCGATAAACTCAATAAGGGTTTTGACGGCCGCGTTCTTATCAAAGATCTTTCATTCACTCTGCCCCGCAATGGAATTGTTGGTGTGATTGGCCCTAACGGTGTAGGTAAGACCACCTTATTTAAGACCATTGTTGGCCTTGAAGCTGCCGATAGTGGAACCGTTAAGGTGGGGGAAACGGTCAAGTTAAGTTATGTAGACCAGACGCGCGGTGGTATTGATCCAAAGAAAAATGTCTGGGAAGTTGTCTCTGATGGGCTCGATTATATTGAAGTTGGACAGAACGAAATGCCTTCCCGCGCTTATGTCAGCGCATTTGGATTCAAGGGCCCCGATCAGCAAAAGCCAGCTGGTGTGCTTTCTGGTGGAGAACGAAACCGCCTCAACTTAGCGCTCACCCTTAAAGAGGGTGGCAACTTGATTCTGCTTGACGAACCCACCAATGACCTCGATGTGGAAACACTGGGTTCTTTGGAAAATGCATTGGAAAATTTCCCAGGTTGCGCTGTGGTGATTTCCCATGATCGGTGGTTCCTGGACCGGACCTGCACGCATATCTTGGCCTGGGAAGGCGACACCGAAGAAGGCAAGTGGTTCTGGTTTGAAGGCAACTTCTCTGACTATGAGGCCAATAAAGTTGATCGTCTCGGGCCTGACGCTGCTCGCCCACACCGGGTAACTCACAGAAAACTCACGAGGGACTAATGAATAATAAGAAGTACAGTTGCCAGATTGAAGTCCGCTGGGGTGATTCAGACCGCTTAGGGCATGTCAATAACACGCGTTTTGTTGAATACACTCAAGAGGCACGCATCCACTTTATCCGAGAGTATTTTAATTCTCGGGGAGTAGAAGCACAGGCGATGGTTGTTCGCAAGCTAGATATCGATTTTTTACTCCCCATCACAGATGATTCGGGCCCACTGACTGCTGAACTATCTGTTCTCAGGGTTGGTTCAACGTCATTTACCATCCGCCATGAAATTCGGGATGTAAAAGGTGTGCTTTGTGCGGTGGCTGATGGTGTCCTTGTTGGCTTTGACTTAGCGACTAATGGATCAAGGGTTCTTACTGACTACGAACGGCAAATTTTTACCGAACATCTTGTCGATGTCCCAGACAATCTCGCTTCGCTTTGAAAGCTGTAGAACGCAGCGGGCAACGTCAGAAGGGAGCTAGCACAGTATGACAGTTATTGATAGGGAACCTGGGCAGGATTGCCCACGAGGTTTTCTGACCCCAGTTCACGTTCGATGGTCGGATATGGATGCTTTTCAGCATATTAACCATGCTCGTATGGTCACCCTCTTAGAAGAGGCGCGTATCCCTTTTCTTTTTCACGATGATCTTCCCACTGCAGCGGCGCGTGACGGTGCAGTCATTACCGATATCCACGTTAAGTATCAGGGGCAGCTTAGGCATACTGATAGCCCATTGCAGGTCACCATATGGGTGAAAAAAATTCGCGCGGTTGACTTTACTTTAGGATATGAGGTTCGTGCCGCTAGCGCAGCCCCTGAGTCAAAACCAGCGGTAGTGGCTGAAACTCAACTTGTAGCTTTTAATATTGATACTCAAAGTTTACGGCGATTGAGTTCACCTGAGCGTGAATACTTACAAAGCTGGACTCGTGTTTGAGCGAGCTTTGCATATTCCAGACCGAGCGCATCGGGCAGATCTTAAGTCCTTCATTGGTCATGTTGTGCGTCTAGATCAAGCCGCGGTTATTCGGTTGCATCAAAGAGATGATGGCCTTCTATCGGTTTGGGCTGCAACAGGTTTCGATGCTCTAGCTACACGGTCGATAGAGGGGGTAATTTCGCCTAGTGATATGACAGTGGCTGCTGATCAGTTGTTTCAGTCGCTGGAACTGGCAGTTTTGGGTGAGCCCATTGATCCCGGATTTTCGATAGATTCAGCTTGGCGTGGCGCTCTCGCTCCGGAGCAAGGGTTCAGTCATATTGATGATGTACCAGCGCAAGTGCTGATCAATTTGGCGCAACGAGGAGTCTCAGTATCCAAAGAGCATTCGGCTGGAGTGGGGCCTCCGGTGTCACTATTAGACCAAGAAGTTATTGCGGTTGAAGGAAATGGTCTGAAGGTTACTATTCCGATGCGTTGTGTCTTTGCTCTTACGGCAATGGGGTTCATCCCTGACTCCACTGATACCAGTGGTAAAGAATGGGTGAGGGTGCGGGCCAGTGACACTTGGCTTCGACTGGATGCTCGTTTTGGTTCAGTGTACCGTCGGCGGGGTCGACAGCTTGATATCTCCGTAACCTCAAGTAAGTAAAGCTAAACCAACCAGGCCGCTGAGTTAGCAGCCAATTCACCATTAACTAAAGGAGAGCTGGTGAGAAGTACTGTGCCATTGGGTAGCGCGGTGGGATGAGCACCGGCATTAAGAACGCAGATGAGTCCGCCTTCATTGCGTCGAAAAGCTAAACAATCCACGGGTGCTCCATACCAGGATAGTGATGTACCACTGAATTCTTTTCTTTGGGAACGTAATTCGATTGCCTGACGGTAAAGCGATAAAGTGGAGTTGGAATCTTCAAGCTGGTTTTCAACAGTTAGTTCTGCCCATGCGCTGGGGATTGGCAGCCAGGTTTGATGGTGTGAACTAAATCCAAAGGGTGGGGTGTT
The DNA here is from genome assembly GCA_051646185.1 of Mycobacteriaceae bacterium. GTDB lineage: Bacteria > Actinomycetota > Actinomycetes > Mycobacteriales > Mycobacteriaceae > JBOFCS01. The sequence goes on from JBOFCS010000050.1 coordinate 8,606, forward strand.
TCCTTCCCACGGAATGGGGACACGGCATTTGTCCCGCCCACGTTCGGTATATCCAGATCGTTCCCACACGGGATCTTGCAGTGCCTCATCAGGTAATTCAGCATTAGGTAAGCCAAGTTCTGCACCGTTATAAATAAACACCACACCGGGTAAAGCCAGTTCAACCAGTGCCATAGCTCTGGCTCGATCACGCCCGAGCTGTCCTCCGCCATAACGGGTTACCTCACGATCAACATCATGATTGGATAGTGTCCACGTGGGAGTTCCATCAACTAAAGCCACGGCATCAAGAGAGTTTTGGATTGCTGATTGAATGTGTTCTGCAGAAAAAGGGGTCTCAGCTAAACGGAAATTAAACCCAAGATGTAACTCGTCAGGACGAATATAATTGGCGAACTTAACGTTGTCCTGAACCCAGATTTCCCCAACTGTCATCGCCTGTGGGTATTCATTGAGTACGGAGCGAATTTTTTTATGGATGAGATGAACTTCTTTATTATTAAAGCGAGGGTCATCGTCACTATTGCGCAGTAGTTCGTTATGGGATAAATCCATATCAGGTAAGCCCTGGGGCTTGGCCATGCCATGGGCAACATCAATACGAAAACCGTCAATGCCGCGATCAAGCCAAAATCTTAATGTGGTGGCAAGGTCGTTAAAGATTGTGGGATTACCCCAATTTAAGTCTGGTTGTTCTGATGCAAAAATATGTAAGTACCACTGTTCGGACTCACCTGCCGAGTTAGTGATGCGAGTCCAAGCGGGCCCACCAAAAATTGATGGCCAGTTATTGGGAGGTTCATTGCCTTCCGGGCCTTTCCCATCGGCAAAAATATAGCGGGCACGCTCGGGGCTGCCGGGTGCTGCGGTTACAGCAGCACGAAACCAGGGGTGTTCGATGCTTGTGTGATTGGGTACAAGGTCCATGGTCACTTTGATATTCCTGGAGTGGGCTTCGTTAATAAGCCGCTCCATCGCGTCGATGCCGCCAAAAAGTGGGTCAATATCACGTGGGTCGGAAACATCGTAACCGTGATCTGCCATAGGGGATCGAGTGACGGGGCAAAGCCACAGTGCATCTACCCCCAGAAGCTCAAGATAGCCAAGCTTAGCTATTACCCCGTCCAGATCGCCGATACCGTCACCATTTGAGTCATCGAAAGAACGGGGGTACACCTGATAAAATACCGCGCTATTCCACCACTGCTGAGACATTGTTGACGTGGAGTTGGTTGTCGGAGATGTGCGGGCAGGGGCGTGTGATGGAACTGCCTCAGAGGCGGCTGGGGTGCTAGCGGTGTTGTTTGTGGCCACAGCTAGCTATTTTGCCCTAATCTCTTTAATTATGTTTGTTTGCCATCGTAGAAACGTTACAAGTTGGAGTTCATCATGGAATTTGCGGCCATTTCCATGTAGTCGATCAGAGCTTGTCGGTGGGTACTGTCAAGAGTGGTTTCATCAATAGAAGCTATTGCTACATGCATGCAGCGCAGCCACGCATCACGCTCGATTGGTCCAATAGCGTAGGCACTATGACGCATTCGTAAGCGTGGGTGTCCACGCTCATCGGAATATGTTCTTGGGCCACCCCAATATTGTTCAAGGAACATTCGCATTCGTCGTTCGGCCGGACCAAGATCTTGCTCAGGGTATAGTGGGCGAACGATGTCATCTTTGGCGACTTCTTCGTAGAACCGGGCAACAAGACGAAGAAAAGTAGGTGCCCCACCGACCGCATCGTAAAATGTTTGCTCAGTATCGGTCACGGTAAGTCTCCTTCACGAGGATGTGGTTCGGCATGTAACTGCTGTTGTCCTTGAACCCAGCTTAATATTTCTGCAGTACCTGAGTTGCTGCCAAGAAAGTCGGTTGCGGCATGGCCGATACAGATTGACCGGAGTACTCGAGTGGCCATGTCAATTTTGTCACCCCAGGGTAGAAATGGTTTGGCAATCATGAGTGAGGCAATGCCGTGTGCTGCGGACCAGAGCTCAAGAGCAACTGGTAGCGGATCTCCCGGTAGGTAGTAACCAATGTCCATGAGCTCTTGAACGGTTGTGGAAAAGTATGCAAAGGCAGTGGATCCTAAGACTTTATCCACGTCGGAACTGGTGTTGCAGATACTCATCGTAGCTAGTCGGTAAAGCTCAGGGCTTTGTAGAGCAAAGCGTACGTAAGTAAGGCCTTGAGTAGCAAAAGCGTCTAAAGGAGTTGTTGCATCCGCGCAAGCTGTGAGCATCTCAGTTTTTAATTGCTCAAAGTAGTGGGCCACCACGGCCTCCAGGAGGGAGTCTTTATCTTCGAAATGAAGATAGATCGATGGCGGGGTAACGCCAACCCGGTCAGCTACGGCACGAATTGACACAGCAGAAGAATCGCCACTTTCTATAAGTAAATCTGTTGCTGCTGCGATCATTTCGTCTCTCAGTTGAGCTCCACTTCCGCGTGGCGAGCGGGAACGGCGCTTAGTGGTTGGTTGCTTATTGGTGGCCATAGCGTAGATAAATTTACTCTCTGCTCTGTGAATTACCTACTTGCGTAGTTGGTTAATCGTGTAATCCAAAGCGGTTATGGAACCTCCTCAGCGGTGGTGGGGCCCACCAGTTTAGCCGACCAGCCACACGCATAAATGCTGGAACTAGGAACATTCGAATGAGAGTTGCATCCATCAGCACTGCTAAGGTCAGTCCAAGTCCAAACATTCGCATAAATGAGACCTGTGAAGCGATGATCCCGGCGAAGACAATGCTCATCAGTAGGGCAGCTGTGGTAACTACTCGGCCGGTTCGGGCTAGTCCGTAGGCGACGGCATGGTCGTTTGCCTCCCGGGTTTTATCAGATTTCTGCCATTCTTCGCCAATTCTTGATAGTAGGAATACCTCGTAGTCCATAGATAAACCAAATGCGATACAAAACATTAGCACGGGCATATTAGCTATAAGTGTTCCAGTGGCCTCAGTTCCAAGGCCGCCAAGATTGCCCTCTTGGAATATCCAGACCATTGCCCCAAAAGTTGCTGAAAGTGCAAAAACATTAAGAATCAAAGCTTTTAACGGAAGTATTACACTTCCTGTTAACAAAAATAACAAAATAAAAGTAGTAATAACGATGAGGACAATGACAGCAGGCAAATGATCGATAATACTATTAACATTGTCTACATTTTGCTGAGCTAAGCCAGTGAATAGAGTTTCCATCCCTGCCGGGCTAGGCACCTGATGCAGCGCATTAAGTTGATCCTTACCGGTTTCGGAAAAAGGGTCAACAGTTGAGGTGAGAGTAAGGAATTGGGAATTTCCTTGTACTGCCGCAGGGTCTCCAGCTGATACAGCTAAGCCATTGATAAAAGTGGCCTCGGGTCCAATCACCGAAGTGATATTTCTAATTCGGGAGAGATCTTGCAGATACTTACGCAGATCGGCAGGTGAAGCTTTTTGGGTATCGGGTAAAACTATTGTCACAGTGGCTGAAGCATTTTGAGCGTAATCATGTCGTAGTTCATCACCGAGTTGATGTGATGAAGCTGATTGTGGCAACACTCGGTCATCTGGATAGCCAAAATTGATATTCAGGAACGGTGCCCCAAGGATGAGAAGCAGGGTTATTACCGCAAGTCCTACCGCAATGGCATGACGGAGCACAAATTGGGTGGATCGATACCAGATTGATTCTTCCGGTTTGATGATGCGAGGCTCGGCTTTGCCGAATAACCTACGTAGAGGTTTACGCACATCCAGGGAATCAATTTTATTGTCCAGCAAGGAAATAATTGCCGGTGTAACTACTAAGGCGGCCAATGCTGCTAGTGCTACAACCCCCAATCCAGCATAAGCAAAGGACCTCAGGAAATACATGGGGAAAATGATCATGGCCACTAAGGAGAGAGCTACTGTGATTGCCGAGAAGAGTACGGTTCTCCCCGCTGTGGCCATGGCCCGTTCAATAGCTTGTGGGCGGGCTAATCCGGAGTGCAGTTCTTCTCGGTAGCGGTTAATGATCAAAAGGGTGTAGTCGATGGCTAATGCCAAACCCATGACGGTGGTCAGATTAAGGGCAAAAATTGAAACATCAGTGAAGGCGGTAAACCCACGCAGAATTGCACTGGTTCCAATAATGGCAAAGATGCCAATAACAAGAGGAAGTGCTGCGGCAAAGAGTCCACCAAAGACCCAAATGAGCAGTAAGAAGCTGATCGGAATTGCGATAAGTTCAGTAGTGGTAAGGTCTTTGGTTGTTTGAGTATTAACTTGAGAATAGACTAGGGCTTGCCCGCCAGCTTGAATAGTGATGCCCCCGGTGGTGCCGGTAAACTTATCGGCAATCTTTTTGGCGTTTGCGGCAGCTTCCTTATCTCCTCCGCTAACTGCCACTACGATCAGACCCGCTGTTTTGTCTTTGCTCTGCAATGCCGATGCTGCCTGTGGGTTGGACCATAGGGACAACATGGGCTTTTGGACAAAATCGAATTGACTAAGCTCTGATTCAATAGCAAATGCCCGCGCTTGGGCGGCTTTGTTGAGTGCAATGTTGCCGTCAGCTTCGTTGCTGTTACTTTCGTCGGACAGTTTGAGTACTACCTGCAGTCCGCCGCGACTGAAAGTGTCATTAAGGATCTTTCCAGCGAGAGCAGATTCTGAGCTCGGATCTTGAAAGCCTCCCGCTGCTAGATGCGTACCAACTTGTGAGCCAAAAATGCCACAAAAAAGGAGAAAAGCGAGGGCGCAAGCTAGTACTCGCCTTGGGGCGGCGATCACACGGCGGGTCAGTCTTGTGAGCATCGTTTCCTCATTTGCCGACAGTAACGGAACGCCGTTAAGTTATCAGCATTAAGTTATTGGGTCAAGATCAATATAAAGCTCCTCTCAGCAATTCGATGGCAGTTTGATCGGTCAGATCAGTCGAAAAAGAATAGCGTCACGCAGAGTTCACCAAGTCAAATCTTGTTGTTCAACCAAAATTGTCGTGCAGACTGAGGAAATTCATGTTCCACTGGAGTAACGCTGTGGGAGGTGAGATGAGTCAAAAGGCTCAGAAATACCGACAACATATGCCTAAGACGATCCGCGAAAGACGGGAGTCTTGGGCGCTACCTTCGTGCTCACCTGGCATTAATGAGGTGGCCGCAACCAAAATTTTAGAGTCAGCCCATGGTCAGCAAGTCGCTACCCCGGCTGAAGGCAGTACCGACACCAGCACCCCACTTGCACTTCACTCCTGGCTTCGTCGCCAAGTTTTGCTGCTTAACGTGACCTATGAACCACTTACTGCTTTACCGATGCGACGCGCTGTGGTGTTATTGATTTGTGGTAAGGCTGAACTAGTTCACGGGGACTCCGAAGGAATGGAGATTCGGTCCGCGGAAAGCTCAGTACAGGCGCCTTCGGTCATCCGTCTAAGTCGCTATGTTCGGGTGCCCTACCGTGCCCGAGTTCCGATGACCCGTGCGGCCTTAATGCACCGTGATAATTTTTGTTGTGCTTACTGCGGTAAAAAAGCCGACACTATCGATCATGTAATTCCACGGAGCCGCGGCGGTACTCATGGCTGGGAAAATTGTGTTGCGTGCTGTCGCGCTTGTAACCACCGTAAGGCCGATAAGTTGCTGTCCGAACTGGGCTGGACTCTTCGGGTGCCGTTGGTTTGCCCTCAAGGTGAACAGTGGCGATTGTTCACCTTGTCCAGAGAATTAGACCCAGTCTGGACAAGATATCTTGGTGACAGCGCGTATCAGACGCGCACTTATCCACCCTGCTTAACTACCGCGTTAAGCTGCTGAGCTACGGTCTGAACCGTGAGCATTCTTGAGACAGTGCTGATTTTTGTTGTTATCCCCGCTGCTGTGGTGGCAATTTTTGGGCTGCTGGCCATTGTCAGCAAGCATAATCGTGTTGCCGAGTATCGTCTGACGGAAAAATGGACTCATCAGCCTATCCTGTGGGCTGCAGTGGACGAAAGCCTTGGTTCAGGGCACGGTAGCGCAGCTCATGGAGACAACAATCATGACAGCCATAGTGGTCATGTAGATAACTCAGAACTGGTAGGAGGTAGCGCGCATGGCAAGTGGTAACTCTGTGGCTGTTGTG
>JBOFCS010000107.1:0-6589 GCA_051646185.1 Mycobacteriaceae bacterium
TCATAGAGTTACGGCGGCCATAGCGACAGGGAAACGCCCGGTCCCATTCCGAACCCGGAAGCTAAGCCTGTCAGCGCCGATGGTACTGCACCCGCCAGGGTGTGGGAGAGTAGGACACCGCCGAACACAACTTCCGAAAGGGGACCCAATATATTGGGTCCCCTTTCGTCGTTATAGTTGAGATATCCACGAAGGGAATTGTTGTGCCACACAATCAATCGTCAGCAGGCGGACATCGTTCGCCAGGTCGTGATCGTTTTGATGGTGGTGCTCGCCGAAGAGGTGGTGAAGGTAGTTTTGATTCTTCTCGAACTAATAAGGCGGCCTCAGATCGTCGGCCTCCCCGTCCTGACGAGCCAGATCTTCCTGACGAGATTGATGCGCGACAGCTCGATCAGGAAGTCCGTCGTGATTTGCTGAGTTTGGATAAATCAAATGCTGAAACAGTTGCTCGACACCTTGTAATGGCGGGTCAGCTCGTTGATGATGACCCAAAACTAGCTTTAGCTCATGCACGCGCGGCTCGGCAGCGAGCGGGACGTATTGCAGTAGTTCGAGAGGCATCAGGTATTGCTGCCTACCATGCTGGGGAATGGGCAGAAGCTCTTTCAGAGCTGCGTGCCGCACGGAGGATGGCTGGTGGTTCAGGACTTTTATCAGTGATGGCAGATTGTGAACGCGGGTTGGGACGACCGGAACGCGCGGTGGAGTTGGGGCGCAGTGACGAAGCACGAAAGTTATCCGGTGATGAAGCAACTGAATTACGAATTGTTGTCTCAGGGGCTCGAATGGATTTAGGGCAGTATGATCAGGCTGTAGTTACGTTGCAGGCGGAAGATCTTAATCCGGCACGGACTGGCGCAACTGCTGCGCGACTTTTTTACGCCTACGCCGATGCCTTGGTAGCTGCTGGTCGGACTAAAGATGGATTGACTTGGTTCCTCAACTCGGCGGCTGCCGATATCGATGATGACACCGATGCGGAAGAACGGGCTGCAGAGCTGACAGGCGATGGTGTGTGACTGAAGCATGAGGTCGCTACGATCAGGGTTTGATGTTTTATTACTTGACTTAGATGGAACGGTTTATCAAGGCGCGAAGCCTATTCCAGGTGCATTAGCAGCACTTGAGGGCAGTCCGCAGAGTTTGTTTTATGTCACAAATAACGCTAGCCGAAGCCCGGCCGAGGTCGCCAAACATCTTAGTGAGCTTGGGTTTAAAGCTTCAATTAATGAAGTGGTAACCAGTGCCCAGTCTGCGGCTCGGTTAGTCAGTGAGTTACTTCCAAGCGGGTCAAAGATATTGGTTGTGGGAACTGAGGCGCTGGCTGAGGAGCTTAGGCTGGTTGGGCTGGAGCCGGTCAGGAGCTTTTCCGAAAGGCCGGTTGGGGTTGTTCAAGGTCACTCACCTGAGACCAATTGGGGAATATTGGCGGAAGCGGCTCTGAGTATTCGCGCTGGGGCACTGTGGGTTACGGCGAATCGCGATACAACTTTACCAACCGATAGGGGTTTATTACCTGGGAATGGGTCTATGGTTGCTGCCTTATGTGCGGCGACGTCTTCGGAGCCATTGGTTGCGGGTAAGCCAGCAACCCCTTTGATGATTGATGCATTAACAAGAAGTAAAGCCCAGTCGGCCTTAGTTATTGGTGATCGTTTGGATACCGATATTGAGGGCGCTAATGCCGTTAAATTACCAAGCCTGTTGGTGCTTACCGGGGTAAGTACTGCGCGAGAGGTAATTTTTGCACAGCCACAGTTGCGTCCTACATTTATTGGTGCGGATATGTTAGCTCTCAATGCTGCAACGGATTCGCTGCGAGTTCACAAGAGTTTGCACTGGCATGTTGATATTGATCGGTCACATGTTCATGTGAGAAGTAATGTTGATTCTAATCCAGAGGATGCCTCGATTGTTTGTGCACTTGCTGCTACAGTCTGGGCGCAGCAAAGCCCAGAGTTTTCTGGACAGTCGTTTGTGCCGCTCGATGAGCTAGCAGCACGAGCTTTATCAAAGTGGTCCCTGTGATACCAAGATGCCGCAGTATCGACTAGCGTTGGTGAGCGATGAATACTCCTATACCTTTGCCTGGGCAGCACCGACCCGAACTTCGACCTGGCGTTGATCCTGACCATTTGCGTACAAAAGTTGATGAGCTTTTGACGAAACTGGGTCACTCTGAACCGCTATTGGATGAACCAAGTGTTCATTACGGACATAGCGCGGTGAAGAGCGATTCTGCAGGGCATTTGATAGTTCGTCAGGCGCAGATATTGGAACACGCGCATGATCTCTTGGTTGCGGCACTTGAATCTGTAGATAAGGGTTGAGGTGGCTCGTCGAGCGCGTGTTGACGTTGAGCTAGTCCGGCGTGGGCTTGCTAGGTCAAGGGAACACGCTGCCGAGCTTATTGGAGCCGGACGTGTCAAGATTGGCGGCACCGTTGCCTCTAAACCAGCTACGGCAGTGGAAGTCGGTGCCCCTTTGGTCGTGATAGATGCTGATAATGAAAAAACATGGGCCTCGCGCGGCGCGCATAAGCTTCTTGGTGCTTTTGCTGCCTTTGGCCAGCAGGGATTATCAGTTTCCGGTAAACGATGTTTGGATGCAGGTGCTTCTACCGGTGGTTTTACTGATGTTTTGTTATCAGAGGGGGCTAAAGAAGTTATTGCAGTTGATGTGGGTTATGGGCAATTAGTCTGGAGACTTCAGTCTGACGATCGAGTACGAGTGATCGATCGGACTAATGTGCGTACTATTAATCAGCAGACAATCGGTGGACCTGTCGATATGGTAGTTGCTGATTTATCTTTTATTTCGTTGAAATTGGTTCTTCCTGCCCTTGCGGACTGTGTCGGTGTCGGCGCGGATCTTGTGCCGATGGTCAAACCTCAATTTGAGGTGGGTAAAGACCGTGTTGGTTCTGGTGGTGTTGTTCGTGATCTAGAACTTAGAGTAAACGCGGTTGTTGAGGTAGCTAAAGTTGCTGCTGAACTTGGGTTAATGACTAAGGGTGTGGTGGCAAGTCCATTACCGGGACCATCAGGCAATGTTGAATATTTTCTGTGGCTTAGGTCCAGTGGCCAGTTGAGTAGTCCGATGGTCGGACAGATAAGCGACAATGGTGAAGTCAATATGGAGGAACTGGTGCGGAAAGCGGTTTTGGAGGGCCCACAATGAATAATTCGGGGAACAAAGAGGCTATGTGCACCGATCGTCGTGAGGTTCTTATTGTTGCTCATACCGGTCGAAGTGAAATTGGGGGTGTTGTACAGAAAATTGCAAATATTCTGAGTAAGAACAACATTGGTCTTCGTATTCTCTCCCATGAATTTTTCAATACCGAGGCATCAGTTCCAGTGCCGATGAATCAGGAACTTTTTCAGGCTGTCGGGGTAAATCCAGTTGTGGTCGATGCCAGTGATGTTGCGGCAGTTGGTTGCGAAATAGTGCTAGTGCTCGGTGGTGATGGCACGTTCTTGCGGGCAGCAGAGCTTGCGCGATCGGCTGAGATACCGGTTCTTGGTATCAATCTGGGGCGTATTGGTTTTTTAGCTGAAGCTGAAGCGGAACATCTTTACGAGGTCCTTGACCAAGTTATCCATAAAAAGTATCAAGTGGAAAGCCGGATGACTTTGGATGTGTTGGTCAGAGTTGACAGTGAGATTGTGGGGAAAGGCTGGGCGTTAAATGAAGCCAGCATTGAGAAGCGAACCAGATTTGGGGTTCTAGAAGTAGTTGTAGAAGTAGATGGTCGGCCGGTTTCTGCCTTTGGTTGTGACGGTGTACTGGTCTCTACTCCAACAGGTTCTACTGCTTATGCCTTTTCTGCCGGTGGACCCGTGGTGTGGCCGGAGCTCGAAGCATTATTGGTGGTCCCTAGTAATGCACATGCTCTATTTGCTCGGCCTATGGTTACCAGCCCGGAGTCCTTAATTGCAATAGAAATTGATGCGGATGGACATGATGCAGTGGTGTTCTGTGATGGACGACGAGAGCTGGTGGTGCCAGCTGGTGGTCGAATCGAGATTGTGAGAGGTGAATTTCCGGTGCAATGGGTGCGTTTAAATTCAGCACCTTTTGCTGACAGATTGGTTCATAAATTTGCTCTGCCGGTTACCGGCTGGCGGGGGAGAGGGTAGTAGAAGTGCTTAACGAAATTCGCATCAGTGGTCTTGGGGTTATTTGCGAAGCTAATCTTGAGTTTGATTCGGGTCTAACGGTTTTGACTGGGGAAACTGGGGCCGGGAAAACTATGGTGGTCACCAGTCTGCATTTACTAAGCGGGTCAAGGGCAGACGCTAGTCGGGTGCGTACTGGTAGTGAACGTGCAGTAGTTGAAGGTAGATTTAGTACTGATGAGATGGCCTCGGATATTCAGGCTGAAGTAGCTTCAGTTATGGAATCCTCAGGTGCTGAAACTGATGAAGACGGCACCATAATTGCGGCCAGAAGTGTCACCCGTGACGGTCGATCGCGGGCGCATCTGGGTGGGCGAAGTGTTCCGGTGGGAATGTTAGCGAGCTTTACTGATTCTTTGTTGACAGTTCACGGTCAAAATGACCAGCTTAGGTTACTCAAGGCAGATCAGCAGCGATTAGCTTTGGACCGTTTTGCCGGAGAAAAGGTCGATGTGCTCCTCGCAAAATATCGATTAATCCGAACTAAATGGCTTGCTGCGCAAAGGGAGTTAGATGAGCGGACAAAGAAGGGGCGTGAGTTGATTCAAGAAGCAGAGCGGCTGGCTTTTTCGCTTGAAGAAATCGATAGTGTTAATCCTGTTGCAGGGGAGGATATTACACTTAATTCGGACATAAGGCGCTTAACCGAGTTGGATTCTTTGCGGGGTGCGGCAGTGCAAGCTCATCTGGCCCTGGTGGGTGGTGATGTTGAAGATAACGGCGGAGCATTGAATTTATTAGGTTCTGCGCGTTTGCTTCTGGAAAATACCGATGACGAGAAATTGCGGTTTATTTTACCTCGGCTTGCTGAAACTATTGCTGTAGTTGTTGATGTTGCTTCTGAGCTTTCTGGGTATCTTTCTGAGCTTCCTTCAGATCCAAGCGCTTTAGACTCTATGCTCACGAGACAGTCGGCATTAAAAAATTTGACCCGCAAGTATGCTTCAGATATTGATGGAGTCATTAATTGGGCGGAGCAAGCGCGAGTTAGATTGGCGTCAGTGGATGTATCCGCCGAAGCTGTGGCCGAATTACGTTCGGCGGTATTGAAACATGAAGCTGAACTGGCTGTAGTTGCTAAAAAACTTACTGCAGCCAGGGTGAAAGCAGCTAAGTCATTGGCTGCTGATGTTAGTGCGGAATTAGTGGGATTAGCAATGGGCTCAGCTCGACTTGAAGTCATTGTGTCGCCACGGCCTGCAGGTGAAGGGGATCTGGCTGCGTTGAATGTGGATGGCGAGTTATTGCATGCGGGTTCGGCGGGAACTGACGACGTTGAGCTACGGTTGGGGGCGCACGCCAAAGCTGAGGCTCTTCCCATCGGTCGTACAGCTTCCGGCGGCGAGCTCTCCCGGGTGATGTTGGCTCTTGAAGTGGTTTTAGCTGCTTCGAATAAGGGGACAACGATGGTTTTCGATGAGGTGGATGCAGGCATTGGGGGTCGGGCAGCGGTAGAGATCGGGAGGAGGTTAGCGAGGTTGGCAAAAAGTCATCAGGTAATTGTGGTGACCCATTTGCCGCAAGTTGCCGCGTTTGCTGATCGCCATCTTGTGGTGGACAAGACAGATGCTGCTGATGGGGTTATTTCTAGTGGGGTCCAAACTCTTAATGCTGAGCAGCGCGTGGTGGAACTGGCGCGAATGCTGGCTGGACTCGATGATACCGATGTTGGCCGTGCTCATGCTGAGGAGTTATTGGCGGTTGCACAGGCGGAGCGTTAAGGTAATGAAAATCTGTTATCGATGTGACTCATGCGACTTCTGAGCCAATAATGTCGGCGCGCCTCCACTACCACGTGCGTGGCACGGTACATCATCGAGGCATGAAAATGCCCTCATTGCTTTCTCGGAATTCCGACTCCCTACCGGGGTTTAGTGGGATTGCCAGGGTTGATCGCAACACGGCAAAGCTGCTTCGCCGGGTCGGCCCTGGCGATATTGTCATTATTGACGAGCTTGACTTAGATCGGGTGACGGCTGATGCACTTGTTGCCGCGGACGTACTTGCTGTTGTCAATGCTTCGCCGTCAATTTCTGGTCGTTACCCCAACCTTGGTCCCGAGGTTATTGTGGCTAATGGAATAGCACTCATTGACAGTGTGGGTGAGGAAGTATTTAAAAAAGTTAAAGATGGCGCAAAAATTCGTATTCATGATGGTGGCCTTTATACCGGTGAACGGCGTTTAGTTAAAGGGGTCGAGCAGACTGAAGAAGAAATTTCTGATTCAATGATTGAAGCTAAGACTGGTTTAGTTGATCATCTTGAAGCTTTCTCGGGAAATACAATCGAATTTATTCGCAGCGAAAGCCCGCTACTCATTGATGGTGTGGGTGTGCCTGACATTGACATTAGCCTAGAAGATCGCCATGTGGTGATTGTGGCTGATGGTCCTGATCATGTTCGGG
>JBOFCS010000123.1:0-15966 GCA_051646185.1 Mycobacteriaceae bacterium
CCTGCCCACGTAGTTGCCATACTAATTCTGAGCACTGAGCTAACCCTGTGGCTCCAAGCGGATGGCCTTTTGATAACAAGCCACCAGATGGGTTGGTGACAACTCGTCCACCATAAGTATTATCACCATCCAAAATAAATTTTTCAGCTGTACCCGGAGCCGTAAGGCCAAGGGCTTCATAGGAAATAAGTTCGTTTGTAGTGAAACAATCATGAAGCTCAACTACATTAACATCCTCAGGTCCAACCCCGGCTTGCTCGTAAACACTTTGTGCTGCAGCACTAACCATGTCATATCCAACTAGGTTCATCATGTCAGTACTGAAACTCGCTATAGTATCAGTGGTCATTGTCTGTGCTTTTATCTCTACGGTAGCGTTAATACCCTGAGCTTTAGCAAAATCTTTGCTACACAAGATTACTGCGGCTGCACCACAGGTTGGTGGACAGCATTGTAGGCGAGTGAGCGGACCAAAAATTTGTGGTGATGCTAAAACTTCTTCAACAGTAAGTTGATCGCGAAAAACTGCATACGGATTGTTTTTAGCATGCTGGCGAGACTTAACAGCTATTCTCGCAAATACTTCTTTATTCATGCCATACTTATCACAATACGCTTGACCAGCACCACCAAAATATTGTGCGGCCATGGGAGCCTCATCATTCCACCCTTGTAAATGTGAAGTCTGCATATCAAATTTAGCGAAAGGACTTGGACGATCATCCCAGACTGAGGCTAGTGCCCCTTTTCTCATTTGTTCAAATCCAAGGGCAATAACACAATCTGCCATGCCAGAGGCTACAGCCTGTCTAGCCAAAAAAAGTGCCGAAGATCCGGTGGAACAGTTGTTGTTTACGTTAAAAACTGGTATACCAGTTTTTCCTACCTGATAAAGAGCAGATTGGCCTGATGTGGAATCTCCATAAACATAACCAACAAAGGCCTGTTGAATTTTTTCGTAATTTATTCCACTATCTTTCAGAGCTTTTCGAACAGACTCGACCGCCATAACATCGTAGGGACCACTCCTACTTGGTGTTGCGAATGCCGTCATTCCCACACCAGCTACCACTACCGGATTCAGCATACTTAACTACCTTTCTATACAAATTTCTGTCAGTGCGACTTGAACGTCTTTGAATAAAATATGTTTCAGTAAAATCTCTTAGTAAACATCCAAGTTGAGTCTCCCCTGCTCCCGCAATGCGCTCATGTACTTATTCGAATCTCGTTTGCCGAAAGTTTCTATAACATCGCTGATAGCCTTTTCAACAGCGGGAGCCATGGACAAAGAATCTCCGCAGATATACACAATCGCACCAGATTCTAACCAAGAAAAAAACTCTTCACCGTTTTCCCGAATCAAATCTTGCACATAGATTTTGTGGCTTGTATCCCGTGAAAAGGCTGCGCTTAGCTTTGTCAGAAAACCAGATTTTTCCATATCAAGAAATTCATTTCCGTAGAGAAAATCTTTAGTGCGGTATCGCGCGCCAAAAAAGAGCCAGTTTTTCCCTGTCGCGGAAAGTTTATTTCTTTCCTGAAGAAATGCTCTGAACGGAGCAACACCAGTGCCGGGTCCAATCATGATGATTGGCAAAGAATTATCTGAGGGAAGTCGGAAATGTTCGTTCGTTACCAAGGTGATCTCAGCTAAAGCCCCTTTAGATAAATGATCTTCTAAATATGTTGAACACACACCTCCACGAAAACGTCCCTCTGACTGGTAACGCACTGCTTTCACAGTCAGATGCACTTCATTAGGGAAAGCTAGTGGGCTAGAAGAAATAGAATAAGTACGCTCCCGCTGTGGAGCAAGAACTTCAAGAAAGTCTTTTACTGACCACTCTCTAACATTAGATAGCTCAATGACATCAAGAACATCACGGCCATAGCACCATTGCTGGATACCAACACGATCATCGCAGGACAAGGCTTCGATAAGACCTAAGTCTCCTATGCTTGCAGCAACTTTTTCAAGAAGGATTCGAGTAATTTTTGTTATATCGTAATTAGTCTTTATTTCTTCTTTTAGTAGGTCCACTTGCTGAAATTTTGGATTATCAAACGTAAAATTTATTTCCGCAATTAACTTATCTGCCAGCTCATCATTACCGATCGGAATTAAAGATATAGCATCACCAGTTTTATAAGGAAAGTCCTCTTTTACCCTCAATACATAATGGCTAACTTTACTTTCGGCCCCTTTGCCCGAAATTTCCTCCCCGGTGAACTGAGCAGTAGCTTTTACCTCTTCAAGTCCAGTAGAAACATCACCGAAAAATTCACTAAGACTTGCCATTAAGGGGGCTGGGTCTTTATCCTCCTTCGCTAATAAAACCGATAAAGATCCCTTGACCCAATTTTTTGCCGAAGACTCATATTGAACATCACAATCAGCACGTGGATAAATCCGATGCGCACCCAGTTCAGCAAGTCTCTTATCAAGATCTTTTCCAGCTTGGCAGAAGTACTCATAACGTGAATCGCCTAAGGAACATACGGAAAAATCTAAGCCAGTTAAGCTTTTGACCTTCTCATCAAAAATTACTTCCCAAAATTTATGTGCGCTTCTTGGTTCATCACCATCACCATAAGTGGATACTATAAATAGAACTTCATTGAAAGACGTAAGTTGCTCTACTTCAACATTATTCAAAGGAACACATCTGACACTGAACCCACAAACTGTTGCTATTTTTTTAATATTCGCTGCGATGTCCGCCGAGTTTCCTGATTGTGTTCCATAGGCTATCAACAAGTCCCCTTCCAAGACAGACAAAGATAGTGAACCTGCAACCACTCCTGCAGTATCAATCTTCTCTTGAGCAACTTGTCGTTTTTGAATAACTCTCTCATCAAAGTATCTAAGCTTTTGTGAGATAAAATTTTTCATGATGATCTTTCGCTTAGGTAGGTGCACTCTACGCTCAGTAACTAAATATTTATTCAACGCAAATCATCCAATGCTGTTCGAGCAGCATTGTAACCACACATACCGTGCGCACCTGGCCCTGGCGCTGTAGCAGCTGAACAAAGATAGATGCCTTTAATGCCAGTTCTGTACGGATTCAAAGAAATACGTGGTCTGAACAATAACTGTTTTGGCATATTTGCCCCAGTCAAAATATCTCCACCAACAAAATTGGGATTGTCTGTTGAAATTTTTTGTACGGAGCGTGATGAAATCTCGACTATGCGCTCCCTTAGTTTCGGAGCGAATCTTTCGATCTGATTTAAGATTATTTGTGTTCCATCACCTGACCATCTTTGTGGCACATGAGCATAAGCATCAATCGGGCAAATAGAACCTGATCGTCTAGAAGGATCAGCCACATACTGTTGTCCTACTAAGACAAAGGGATTGCTGGGCATATGGCCCTTTGTCACCATCTTCTCTGCATACGCGATCTCTTCAAAACTTCCCCCTACATGTACTGTTCCAGCTTCCCGAGCCGGAAGGTATGTCCAGGGAATACCTCCTTCAACTGCAAAAGAAATTTGAAAAGCACCAGGACCATGCTTGAAGTTTCGATATGCTTTTGCAACACTTTGGTTCAGCCGCTCTCCCAGTATGTCAGCAGCAGCGGCAGGTGTGGTATCAAGCAAAACGATATCGGCATCTTCTAATTCGGAAATCGACTTTACCCAAACGCCAGTTTCAACCTTCCCACCCTGGCTGGTAATCTTTTTTTTCATTGCATCAGCGATCCGTTCAGAACCACCGATCGCTACCGGCCAGCCATATCTATGTGCTGCTACTCCAAGCAAAAATCCTACAGCAGAAGACATTCCGGAGTCCAAAGGCCGAAAGGCATGAGCAGCAACGCCTGCCCATAATGCTCTCGCACTATCACCCTCCCAACGGCGGGCAACCATCTGTGCTGAAAGTAAGCTTCGTAGGCCAAATTTTGCTAAGGTTAGAGGATGATTCGGGATTTGCATGATGGGCTCAAATAGATTTTCGGAGATACGATCAAAATCACTAGCCATACTGGTGAATAACCGCTTATAGGACCTGGCATCATCACCCAAAAGGCTCGCCGTATCTTCGATAGATCGATAGACAGAAGCTCCGACTCCCCCTTCCAAGGGATGCGCGTATTGAATTTCAGGGAACCCCCATTGCAAACCTAATTCAGATAAATTAGCTTCTTTGGCGAAACGGGATTGAGTAGCAAATGGATGAAAAGCTGAGCATTCGTCATGAAGCACACCAGGAAGCGTAGGAAAGCAGGAGCGCATGCCACCACCAACCACATTGTGACCTTCTAAAACGGTAACATCTATCCCGGAAAGCCCCAGTTTGATAGCTGCGGCCAGTCCATTTGGTCCGCTACCAACAACTATCGCCTTGACCATTAAATTACTCCTGCTCAACTAGTTTGAACAATTATTTATCACTGTAGAACCTAGAGTCACTGATTGATGTTTACCGAAATTGGTCCATTAGGCAACCACGGTTGTTCATTAACACAGTCACGCGGATCGAACCAGCCTGACTCAATCTGCCCTAGTGCGGCATCGATAATTCGGTAGTCCTGTCGATAACGATGAATAGGCTGTGACTCAATCAGCACTACCACTAACTCACCCGGTTCTAATTGACATTGAGCCTGTATCTCACTAATCAAGTCTTCATTAAAGATATGACCACAACCAAAAGTCCAACCAGTCAAGCTATTTGCCCAAAGTTCCCCATCTCGCATTTCATATTTTTCAAATTCTTCACCCAGGTTTCGCATCATCAAAGACATAAGAGCCCGGCCTTGACTGTGCATCATCCGAACAACAAGAAAACTATCTAATAATGTAGCTGCTTCAGCTTGCCCATACATTTTTGCCAAAACTTCTGATTGCAAGGGATAAGCCATACAAAACTTGTTCCCTATTTTTTCTTCAACGCCCGGCGCAAAGGCAAATAGACCAGTGGCCCAATTACCCGCGTACTGTCGCATCGACGGTAAGAAGGAAACCTTATCCGGTCGAAAATTCCCCAGTACTGGAAAGAATAAAAGTCCCGCAATAATCAAAGACATAACGTAGGGGTGTGATGTGTCATAGAGTGCATAGCCCTGCCAGGATCCATGCATCCCAAACAACCACACTGCTAAAAATATAAATACAACATTCCATTCCAGTGGCGCTGCCAAAGGAAATGTAGAGATAATGAAGATGTGCATTGCGACCATCGCAACCACCCCTACTACAGCTATTTCCTTGTTGACAGTGAGAAGTAATACCAAGGGAAAAACCAATTCAAGGAATGTCCCTAGTATATGACCGGTAAAAGATGCAGCTTTTGAAGGACGCAAATCCTCTGGATAACTTCGATAATTCAGTTTTTTTAGTGTTTTTGACGCGATCCAATCAGCATTACTAACCATCACAGGTATCACACTTGAGAAGTGGATACCGTACTTAGATATAGCTGCTCCAACCCATACAACAACAATCAAACACTTTCCAGCAATCACCATGTCGGGGAAACTATTGTGAAATATCACGAATATCACCAACGCGGGAAAGTATTGCTCACCCCGAGCAGCTAAAAATATTAACTTATCTCTAAAACCATTTACTACTAATAGAATAAGAGTAACTAAAAGTAATTTTGGCGCTAAAAGATCAATGAAATGCTCCGCCCCATCTTGCGTTGCATAGACTGTAACCTGACCTTGTGATACCAATAGAACGATAAGACTAATCAATAAAGCAGAATAGGCGAGGATATCGAATAAGGTACGACGGTTGCCTCGAGTAAGTGGCACCCACCGCCAAGGTGGGGCTTTATAGGTACCGACTCGCAACCAATTGGAAGCTGCGGTTGGACTCAGCCTAAATTGAGCCATAAGTGGCCCCCAAGCCCCTCCTAGGCCTAAAACTTCAATAAGTATTGTCCAGACAATAATTTTTTGCCATACGATTGGGTTTGTCCACCACTCGTGAAATGTCCATATAGGGCCACAATCAGGTGATGTTAGACCGATAATATTTAGTCCAATACCTATGTAAAAAATCGAGATTTTTGACAAATATAAAAGTGGGATAGCTAAAGGCATACCAGAACCGTTGAGCGCCCATTGTTGAGCAAGTATTCGCAGCCGCTCCATCCTGGGCTTAGTCTGAAATTCTACTAATTCAAATTCCCATGGTCTTGGCTTAAGAAATCTCATAACACGCACTCCTTAAATGTATTTGAAATCTGACTACTACTAAATCTTTCACCTGTTTACAGTTAGATTCCAAATAAGATAATCATTTTCAATAAATTTCATAAAACTGAAACCTTTAAATCAATTTTGCTCTACAACCATTCAAAAACATAGCAACTACTGTCAACTATTTGATTAATCAAGACTGAGACATTGTGAGCAGACAACTAGTAGAATAGAGTGCACCGTATCTTATAACCCCATAATCTGTATCTAGTAATCAGATATACGAGTCTCATAGTCGATACGGCCAGGGCTATGTGCACTATCAAGCATTAGACGATCTACACCCATTTTTCTAAGAAAATACATCGAAAGTTTTTTGGGTAAAAGAGAATTAACTTTGGAGAGCACTCCAACAAGCTGGGGAACAAACACTTCATCACGCTGCTTAATGACACCACGAACAATTTCACGGGCCACATCTTCAGGCTGACGCGCCTTAACCACCGTAGTGTTATCAATACCTGAGGTAAGATCTGTTTCCACAAGACCAGGCATTACACAGGTGAATTTTATTCCGCTACTTCGATATTCCATTCTTAGTGCTTCTGTTAATCCAACAACAGCGAATTTAGTCGAGGAATAAACAGCAGCACCTGGCTCACCTATTTTCCCAGCTGCTGAAGCCACGTTGACAATACATCCTTTGCCCCGTAACAACATCTGCTTAATTACAATATGCGTACCGGTAATAACCCCCGAAATATTAACTGAGACTTGACGTGATATTGACTCAGGGGTCTGTTGATCAAATGCCCCAGTAAACATAATTGCAGCGTTGTTAATAAAAACATCAACTGAACCCAGATCAGATTGCGTTTTATCTAAATATGTTTGAAAACTTTCAGGGTCTGTAACATCGAGAAAATATCCTCTTGCACCACCACCAATTTTTGCAGCTAGTTCTTGAGCAAGTTTTTCATCGATATCTCCGATAGAAACGCTGGCTCCTGCCTGTGCAAAAGCTAAGGCAGTAGCAGCACCTATTCCTTTTGCTCCACCGGTAATAGCAACACATCCACGGAATTTATTTTTATTATTAATGTTGTTCATCAAACACCTTAATTTACTTGTGACTGAATTACTTACGTAAAGATGCACTTATTAAAGTGAGTCAACCTAAAGCATACGTAAAGGAACAGAGGAAGGACCCCGGAAAGAGGGAATGGTTCGCCACTCAACTGGTCCAGTTAGTTCCAATCCATCTACTTGATCGAGAATAAAATTTATAGATGTGATGGCTTCATGTCTGGCTAGCTGTGCACCTAAGCAGAAGTGCAGTCCTGCGCTAAAACCTATATGTCCTTGTGTTTTTCGTGCTATATCAAACTTTTCTGCATTAGGAAACTTAGTTGAATCCCGATTTGCTGACCCATAAAATAGCATTACTCGAGAATACTTAGGGATCACTACTTCCCCAATTCTAACATCTTCTGTTGTTGTACGAGAAGACCATTGAACAGGACCACCCCACCGAGCTGTTTCTTCTACAGCAACTGATACAAGACTTCTATCCTGTTTCATTTTATGAAACAACTCGGGATCTTCGGCCATCTTCATAAGCAGCATAGCCAATAAGTTTGTTGTTGTATCGTTACCGGCAATCAGCAATATCATGACCATTGCAAAAGATTCATACCGACTGAGGGTTTCAGAGTCAACCGCTCTCCATATTTTCCCAAAAAGATCATCTGAAGGCACTAGCTTCCTACGCTTCAATTCTAGCTCACACATCTGTTCAAGCAGCGCAAGATTTTTACGTTCTTTGAGGAGAAATTTTAGCTGCTGAACCATGGTGGTACTTTTTAGTCCAACCATTAACATTTCAGATAACTTTCTGAAATCACTTGTTGAAAGCAAGGTCTGACCAAGCATGCTGGAGATTATGGTGGACGGCAGTATTTCAGTGAACTCACGAACAATATCGACTGATTCACCTTTGAGTAATCGTTCAATACCCACTTTGGTGCAGTCTACAATTTTTTCAGTAAGAAAGCCCAATTCAGACTTGGAAAAGTTATGCTCAACAGCTCCCCGAAGCCGGTCATGCTCTTTTCCATTCTTGAATAACATCATCGGAAAGGGCGTAGATCTAATCGGAAGACCATCTTCAGTGGAAAAAATATCAGTATTTTTCACTGCATGAGAGACATCTTCATACCTCGTAAGCATCCATACATTCAGCTCCTCATTAACAGCAACTCTCTTCTGGCGCAGTATTTCGTAGTCTGCAAATGGATTTGCAACATTTTTAGATAGGGAAGGATCGAAGGTAGTACGCCATACCCCAGGAGGAGCTTGCACCGCTGGAACCATCAGGAGATCACGGTATGTCCCTTTCGCGAGTACACGACCAGATGACAGAGCACTCCGTACCCTAGTAACAGCCTTCTCCGTTGTGGTGAGTGATTCTTTAACTTCGGTCATAGCGGTAATCTTCCATGTTCTTTACCTCAATTTAACATGGCTAATACTGACAAAATGATGATATAAACTGACATCCGCCTAAGTCTGCTGACTAACCTTAACTTCGCGACCTAAGCTTAAGGTATGAAGCCAATCCAACATGGTTGAATATCATTAACTATTTATAGAGCATAAAGCGTTATGGATACTAGTGAAAAATCTCGGTAAGGAAACAAAAATGCAGCCCCCCCAAGGTGAAAGTTGGGATTTGCTAAGGACAACTGCAGCAAGTCGCCATCTCATCAATGTCGCTAAGAGCCATGGATTATGTGCTGAAGAATGCTTAACAGGAGTAATGATACCTGAGTCAATGATCCACGATCCACGGTACGAAATACGAGCCGAAGATGAACTCTCGATACTACGAAATATACAGAAAAAACTTGGAACTGAAGTAAGCGTAGGAAAAGAAGCCGGGCAGCTATATAACATAACAGACACCGGAGCCTTGGGCTACGGGATTTTATCAGCAGAAACAGTCCGTGTTGCCCTTGACTTTTTTTGCAACTATAGCTCACTTGGACTCTGGTTTTTTAACCCACAAATTAGTGAGGTTCCCGGTGGTTGCATACTTTGTTTTGAAGATACCGGAACACCCATTGATGTACGCAGTAATGTGTTTGAGCGTGATACCGCTGCATTTTTTCGTATTGTCAAATTTATTTTGTCATCTATCTCATTGGAAAACCAGATAGAGGTTCGTACTAGCTTGTCCAACTTACCTTCTGAGTTATTTGAAATTGAATACTTAAATATTTCTGTATTAAAAAGTTTAGGAAAAAACACTTTTCACATTCCAGAAGTATTTCTTGCAAGTTCCATGCCCTCGCCCGACAGGACAGTTTTTCGGCTGCATGAAGACTACTGCGAAAAACTCCTTAGGAATCGTAGAAAAAATAATAGTACAACAAGAGCAGTCAGAAGAATCCTGATAGAAAAGTCTCAAGAAAAGCCCTCATTGCAGTCCATCTCAAAGGAACTATCGCTAACATCTCGGACACTTCATCGTCGGCTTTTATCCGAGGGCACAAACTTTAGTTCCATCGTTGAAGATACCTTCTCTCAGCTAGCGGATTCACTACTTGAAAGTGGTCATACAGTGAACGAAACTGCTCGGAAACTAGGGTATTCCGAAGCAGCATCATTCACTCATGCTTACACCAAATGGAAAGGGCACTCGCCCAAATTCTATCAAAAAAAGTCCTCGCATTTTGACAAACATTAACTAGTAAGCGAAGGAACCACCATGTGAGCGCCAGCCGGGTGCTAACAGAGTGTCTTAAAGTATCAACTTTATGGCAACTTCTACTGTTGTAGTCGCTTTGAAGTAGATTTAGAGTCTCTAGCTATGCTCTGCATAATACTTTCTTGCGGTTGCTCAATTACCCATCTGATTCAGCCATATCGCCAAATCTAGATTTACAGTGGAGAAACTATGTCAACGGATTTTGCTGCCCCAGCACGAACCTTATGTGAAACTTTCCAAAAAAATGTTTCAACCTACGCTGACAAAGTTGCCTTAAGAACTGTAGATGATTCGGTTTGCATAACCTGGAGTGAATACGGCAAAAGAGTGGAAAAAATTTCTGCAGGCTTGGCTAATGTCGGACTTAAACGTGGTAACACGGTGGCAATAATGCTGACAAACAGACCGGAATTTCATCTAATAGATACTGCTGTATTACACAGCGCTGCAACACCTTTTTCGATATATCCTACTAATCCTCCCCAAATTATTGCACATCTTTTAGACGACTCTAAAAGTAGAATAGTTTTTTGCGAGAAACAGTTTATTGCAAAAATATTAGATGCTATCAGTTTGTGCAAAGAAAAAATTGACACGATAGTTTGCATAGATGATGATCATGAAGGAACACTTAGCCTCAATCTGCTTGAATCCTTGACCAGTCCTGGGTTCAATTTTGATGCAACTTGGAAATCAGTCCAGCCTGAAGATCTTTTAACTATCGTCTACACCTCTGGTACTACGGGTCTACCGAAGGGAGTAGAACTGACCCATGCAAATTTTATAGCAAACTCCACTACTGTCGATGCTCTTGGTG
Organism: Mycobacteriaceae bacterium; assembly: GCA_051646185.1. Classification (GTDB taxonomy): domain Bacteria; phylum Actinomycetota; class Actinomycetes; order Mycobacteriales; family Mycobacteriaceae; genus JBOFCS01. The sequence continues at coordinate 10,748 of JBOFCS010000123.1, forward strand.
GAATCACAGCCCAGGATCGTGTCCTCTCCTATCTGCCAGATGCTCACGTAGCAAATAGAATGCTTTCTCAATACTCCAGCCTGCTCTGGGGGGTAGAAATAACTACTTTGCAGGATGCAAAGTTAGCTGCAACAGCACTTTCCCGGGTGCGCCCAACAGTTTTTATGGGGGTACCAAGATTATGGATCAAACTGAAGGCGGGAATTGAATCATCAATTGCCAATGACTCCAGCACTTTTAAAAGTAACCTAGCAAACTGGGCCTTAAAAGTTGGTAATGATAAAGTTCAAGCCGAACTTGACCGCCTGCCACTTTCTTATTCCTTAAAAATTAAACATACTGTTGCAGATAAATTGGTACTTAAGAAAATTCGTACCAAGCTAGGTCTAGATCAGATACGTATCGGAGTATCTGGAGCTGCTCCTGTCCCACCAGAAGTCTTACTGTTTGTGCTAAGCCTTGGAATTCCTATCTACGAAGCATGGGGTTTATCAGAAACAACCGCCGTAGCTACAACAAATTATCCTAATAGGATAAAGGTTGGCTCAGTAGGACTTCCAGTGCCAAGCGCTGAAATTGTCCTTGCCGCTGATGGTGAACTACTTGTTCGCGGTCCGATGATCATGAAGGGCTATCGTAATAATCCTGAAGCAACCTCAGAAGTCATTGACTCACAGGGGTGGTTTTCCACCGGCGATATTGGAAAAATTGATGACGAGGGATTCATTACAATTATAGACCGAAAAAAAGAGTTAATCATTAATTCCTCAGGTAAAAATATGTCCCCAACCCATATCGAAAACACCATCTTAGCTAACTGTCCGTTAGCATCCACAGTAGTTGCCATTGGAGATCAACGACCCTTTGTCACTGCACTTTTCACTCTTGACCCCGATGCACTACTCGAGTTCGCTTCACAAGCTAATCTCAAGGGACTTGATGTTAAAACTTTGCTTTCACACCCTTCAACTGAAGTAGAGGTATTGCGCTGCGTTGCGCACGCAAACGAGAATCTAGCAAGAGTCGAACAGGTTAAGCGTTTCAAAATTTTACCCGACATATGGGAGCCTGGTGGTGAGTTTTTGACTCCTACTTTAAAGCTAAAAAGAAAGGGAATTAACCAACAGTACAATCAAGAGATCAGTAGTCTTTACTCCGGAACCTGAGCTGTAAGGAAGAAGCCGTACCCGAAAACCCATAAGTGCAACTTACATATACGGAATGGGAGAATACCCGAAATCAGCTGGTCACTGTATTTCATTACCGCAAGTATGAGTTAGATGAGATTCCCCACAACCTCTTCTATATCAACGTTACGGGCGATTTGTGCACGCATTTTCATCACCTGCGCTGGCAACCCAATCCCCACAACCCCCTCAAGCTTTCCCTCCCGCTCGAAGTAAGCTAAAAATTTTCCCTCATCTTCTCTAATAACATGCACCACATCGTCGGGCTCGGGTCTGCCTAATGCCTGAATCTTGACGTCATACTGGTCGCTCCAAAAATAGGGTACTATGTCGGCAATGCTCGGACCTTCACATCCTAAAAGCGCAGGCACCATTATCTGTGCCTGCTCAGCAACATTGCTCCAATGCTCCACTCGTTTATGTGATTCCGTTGAACTACCAATATCATTTTGCCATGCAGCTACATCGCCAATGGCCCATACATTATCGATCGATGTCCTCCCGTTGTTATCACATAACACCCCGTTACCAAGTGCAATCCCCGACCCTTGCAACCAATCAGTAACTGGAATCGATCCAATGCCAACTACCACCAGATCTGCCTCTACCCTCGAGCCATCAGTAAGTTGGGCAGCTTGAACCGAACTACTACCAACGAGTAATTCCAGACCAACTCCGGTGCGGACATCCACCCCATGAGTTCTATGCAGATTGGCGATAATCGAACCTACCGTAGGACCAAGCACTGAAGCTAACGGATATTCTTGTGGTTCAATGATTGTCACCTCAATAGCATGCGTGCGCAGGCTTGCCGCAACCTCGCAGCCAATAAAACCCGCTCCCACAATCAACGCTCTTCTTGACCCAGGAAGTGCAGTCAGCACTGCTTGCGCATCATCCCTGGAACGGATGTCATAAACTCCGGAAAGATTTGGTAATCCAGCAATTTTGCGCGGCTTAAGGCCCGTGGCTATCACTAAGTTCTCATATAGCACCTTGGTGCCATCTTCTAACAGAACAACTTTCTGCTCACTATCAAGCCCCACTGCCCTTGCCCCCAGAGATAACTCAATATTGTTTTCCTGATAGAAAGCCGCTGATTTAAGTTCCAGCTCTGGATGCTTACCCTGGATCATATCCTTTGATAGCGGTGGCCGATCATATGGAAGATGATTTTCAGCGCTTAGAATCCTCAGGGATCCAGAATAACCCTGCCTACGTAGCTCCTCAGCAGTACGGACGGCACCTAAACCACCACCTACAATGACCATCTTTCCCTGCGCCTGCACACCCTGCTCCCTCAGCTTATTTAATGATGACCACCGTTACCTCTTTCTCTACCAGAGCTAACTCAACAATTTTTCTTTGGGTCCCCACCAAAGAAGAAAGTTCTAGGGATTTAATGATTTCTATCTATCGAGCAAGCGAGAAAGCACAATAATGCTTTCACTATGGTCGATATCGGCTTCATCGCGTATTCGCTCCAAAGCCCGCTCCAAATGTTGCACATCACGGGCCAACACCCGCAGAACTGCATCTGCCTGTCCAGTTACCGTACATGCGCTGACCACCTCTGGAATCGGCTCCCAGAAATGCTGAAGTTCCCCTGGCGATACTGCTCCTTTGCAATACACCAGTACATAGGCCTCAGTGGTCCAGCCCAGTGCGGAGGGATCCACCACGGCAGTGAAACCTTGAATAGCACCCGAGGCTACGAGCCGATCAACTCGTCGCTTTACTGCAGGAGCTGAGAGATTAATCTCGGTGCCAATCTCAGCAAAAGTTGCTCGGGCATTTTTTACCAAGGCATGTAAAATCTGCTCGTCGAGATCATCTAATTTATTCACTGACTTCCTTCTGCACAATAAATCGCTGTTTTAGTTATTTTTACACAATATATTAAGATCTTATTGACAATAAATAGCAATTGATTGTTTGATAGCAAGCTTATAGCGTTGCATTTATGCCTTCTACTTCAGCCACCGCCACACGTTCACCGCGTAACCGCAGATACGCCATGACTTGCCCTAGCCACTTCACCGTCGCCTATACCATTAACCCTTGGATGGACCCTAACTCCTCAGTTAATGCCAATCTTGCTGTGACACAATGGGAAAACCTCCGAAACATCTATCTCAACCTCGGCCACACAGTGGATCTTGTTCCGCCAGTTCCCGGCCTTCCTGACATGGTTTACACAGCCAATGGCGGAATAATCATCAACGGACGAACTATGGGAGTGCAGTTCACGCATCCCGAACGCGCGCAAGAAGCCCCGGCTTACCTCCAATGGATGGAAAGTATCGGCCTAGGCCCAGTCCATTCGCCCACACACATTAACGAAGGTGAGGGTGACTTCCTGGTCATCAGTAACCGCATCCTTGCCGGTACCGGTTTCCGCACCGAACCTGACGCGCACCATGAAGTTAGTGCATTTTTTGATATGCCGGTAGTGACTTTAGAACTTGTTGACCCACACTACTATCATCTCGACACTGCACTAACAGTGCTCGATGATAACAACATCGCTTACTACCCAGATGCTTTCAGCTTCGCGAGCCAAGAAAAACTGCGTGAACTCTATCCAGACGCTCTTATCGCAAACACTGAAGATGCTCAGGTACTTGGACTCAATGCCGTTTCTGATGGATACAATGTCATATTGTCCAGCGGTGCAATAAATCTCATTTCTACACTTAAAAATGAGGGCTATAATCCAATTCCCGTTGATTTTTCAGAACTCCTCAAAGGCGGCGGCGGAGTAAAATGTTGCACACTCGAGATTCGATCATGACTACAGCTCCTACAACAATTTTAGACACCGAACAGCACATCCAAATGATGGATGCACACGCTGCACATAATTACGCTCCGCTACCAGTAGTCGCCACTTCCGCCAGCGGAGTATGGATAACCGATATTGACGGCAAACGGTATCTTGATTGCCTTTCCGCTTACTCAGCAGTCAATTTTGGACACAGTCACCCACTGATCATCAGCAGTGCCCAAGAACAACTACAGAAACTCACCTTGACAAGCCGGGCTTTACACTCCGATAAGCTAGCGCCCTTCTGTAGCGAACTAGCTGCGCTCTGTAAGAAAGACCTAGTGTTACCAATGAACACTGGGGCCGAGGCAGTAGAAAGCGCCCTGAAGGTCGCCCGCAAGTGGGGCAAGGAAACAAAAGGAATATCAGAAGATAACGCTAATATTGTTGTCGCCCAAGGAAACTTCCACGGAAGAACAATCAGCATCATTAGCTTCTCTGACGATTCAGAAGCCCGAGATGGCTTTGGACCCTTTACCCCAGGCTTTCGGCCAGTGCCCTTTGGCGACATACAAGCAATGCGTTCAGCTATTGACGCCAACACCATTGCCGTTCTCCTAGAACCCATCCAAGGAGAAGCTGGGATTATCGTTCCGCCAGACCATTACCTACCGGCAGTCCGGGAACTATGCACCAACGCAAACACACTACTTATCTGCGATGAAATCCAGTCAGGACTGGCCCGAACCGGCCGTACCTTCGCCAGCGAACACTGGAATGTTGTCCCCGATATTTATGTACTCGGCAAAGCCCTGGGCGGAGGAATACTCCCAGTTTCTGCTGTAGTAGCCAACAAAAATATCCTGGGAGTTCTCAAACCAGGACAGCACGGCTCCACTTTTGGCGGCAACCCTCTGGCAGCGGCCGTTGGCACTACCGTCGTACGCCTCGTTGCCAGCGGGCAGTATCAAGAACAATCTTCCAGACTCGGAAAGTACCTGCACCTCAGGCTTTCCGAGCTTCTAGGGAAAGGCGTGACCCACATTCGGGGTAAAGGTTTATGGGCCGGAGTCGATATCGACAGCCAACTAGGAACGGGTAAAACAATAAGTCTACTACTCAAAGAGCGTGGAGTTCTTGTTAAAGATACCCAGCGTTCTACCTTAAGATTTGCCCCACCTTTGGTAATCACTGAATCTGAGATCGATTGGCTGATAACACAATTTTCTGATGCGCTCAGTACCGCAAAAAGACTGAACTCCTGA
>JBOFCS010000124.1:0-4195 GCA_051646185.1 Mycobacteriaceae bacterium
AATCGTAAACCTTCTGCGCAAGATTGTTGACTTCCTAGCCTTCAACTTCGGGAATGCAAAGAATGCTCAAGGCAATAGTTCAAATTCTGGCGGCAATCCTAAAAGCACTTCAAATCAAGCAGGCAAAAAGTGAAGCTGAACGGATTAATGATAATCCTCGCGATGCTTGGGAGCGCAAGTTTGGCCGGATGCGCAAATCAGAGTCCGTGCATGACTCCGGAAGTGGACGCAACGGAGATGAAAACGGGGATACTAATCTCCGATGAAGGGCTTAAAGACCTGATTAGATACATTGAATGCCTAGAGAAGAAATAGCCCCTAACTGAGGGGCTTTTTTATTCATACTATTAATCGCATTTAATTTCTATTTATGTCTCCGCTCAAACATCCGTGTGCGGGTATTTTATGTATATTGCGCTATGTTTTCACGTTTTTACGTAGTAACAAAAACAACGCTTAGCGCTTCTCTGGTAGCCTCCTATCGTATGCGATTGCTTTGATTCCAAGTCACCAGCCATTGTTCCTTGCTACTAAAATTAGCCTCTAACACCATCGTGTCTTGGTTGAAATAGCAGTAAGTTGTTTTCATCTGATTAGTAGTTTTCCGATCCTGATAGTCAACACTATTTTACATATATGTGAATAGATGAAACATCAAAAACTCCAGCAGCATCTTTTGATATTCTAAACGAAACATCACCGGAGTTCACATATGCGTTAGCCTCTATTAGACCATATCCCCTGGACTTATTATCACTCAATCTAAATCGATCCTTATATCCAGAAACGCACGTAACTGAGCACGCATCACTTACAACAGCCTTACATGTCACGAGCTGCCCTTGCATCGCAGATACTGTAACTAGTATTCCCTGTGCTGACGATGTGGTTGTTACGCGTAACCGTCCATCCGGAGCATTACTCAACGCCACCAAACTTGAGTTAGTTACAGTTATTCCGTAATTACCGACACTACCAACAGGAATTTTGTAAGGCGTACTCAGTATATTAACCCCAACATCAAAAACATCTGAGTAAACATCCTCAGTTGCCACGCCCTCAACCACTTGTGTTGAGTAAACTCTAAATACGGACGTTGAAGGGTTATCGTGAACTATTCGGCATCCAATAGCGCCTGACACTGTAGACGTCATAACCACATAACATAGGTTGTCGTTACCATTACCCTTTGCATAAAAAGTGGCAGGCTTATCACTGACCTGTGGGCTAAATGTCTCTGGAATGATGTACGTCTTAAAATCCCCGACACTCTCAAGCCGAAACATCACGGTGTAATACCTACTTGGCTTTAGCCCTGTAATGTAGAAACTTCCACCCTGATACTGAGGCGCCGTATATTCAAAACAAGCGCCCTTTTCTGTATCCCTAGTCAATACGCTAGCCGCAGTTGTTGTAGCTAGGCCCCTATAATCAGGGATGTCCGTTGAGAATAAAAACGGAGACTTGAAATATGGCAGGGGAATATATCCTGCTGGGTTATAATTTACCTCTCTAGTAATCTTCCCTGAGGAGTGCTTACCCCAAAAACTTCCGGTAATTGGTCTGTTAGGTGACGATGCGCTGTAGTGGGTAATTAACCCTTCACGGATTTCGCATCGCTCATCATAAGCAATCCAGTTTGAGTTAGTACCAAAAAATAAATTGTCAACTCGCCCACGGGTGTTCTTAACTAAAATGCTTCCTGCTCCGACATTAATCCCGTCTAGGCTAAGTTGGTCAGTGTCAGATATAGTAACCATAACAACATCGTTGACGTTAGTACCGCTAGGAACAAAAGGGCGCTCTATATAGCCGCAGCTTAAATTAACCACCTGTCGACCGGTAATATCTAGTGCCTTTCTGATCATGTTGCGCGGACTGTCGTCTGCTCCGGCGCTATTGTAGTTGGTGAGGCTTAGTGAGTCAGCATAGTACCGCTGCCCGATTTCGTACCCGCCAACTGTCTCAATAGTGTCGCCGTGCACAGCGTTACTCTCGCATATAACCCCATAGGTTCCGTCATGGTTAAACTCTGCTGTGTCGTACAGGTATAAGCGAATGTTTTCTATTTTTCCTGCGCCGTAACTGTTCTTTACGCGAATACCTCTTGGAGCAAAAAAGCCGGTAATATCACGGATAGTGCACCCGCGAAGGCACTGATAAATGTCGATTATACCAGTGCTGTACTTATTTGGGTTCTGCCATTCAAATCCGCCGATCTCGACTCCGCGGATGAAATCAGATGGGCCTGACCCTTTAAACTGGAAAACTGAATCCGTCTTGCTGTCGAATCCAGGAATCACTTTGGTTGAATTGCCTTGCCCTGTTATAGCTGGAATTGTTCCAGGCTGATTTGGGAGCACAACCGGCTTTTCAAAAACAAATATCCCGCTGCTCATGTTAAATGGCATTCCTCTGCCTAGCATATACATGGCTTTGTCTGACAGGGACGCAAATGGTGTGAAGTTTGGGGACGCTACGCGTGTAAGCGTGCTTACATCAGCAAACCCAGAATCACTAGAGGGCACTGAACCTGGTGGGACCTCACCAGCAGGGCCGGTGAATCCTCTCCCGGTGGTGGACTGTAGTAGAACGTCATTAATGTTTGCAAGTGTTCCCCCGAGTTCAAAAGAACCAGGAACAAGATTAAAGCCAGCCTCTGCATATGATCTGCGCAGCGCCTCTCGTGATTGCGAGCCAAGGATTGATATCGCGGTCTGAGGGTCAATTGTTGACATGTCTGGCTCATACCAAACTTGACCTTTGTTACTATCTTGCACTAGCAGGCTGTGATTTGAATCGGTAACAAAATTGGCTGGATTCCCGTTATATACAAGAAACCCGCCGGCATTTGTGCGAAGTGGCTGCGAAACCTCAGTTCGAGATCCGTCTTCGTTTACAACATAAACTTTCACTGGGTATTGCTGCGGATCTTTATCTACCACACCGCACCACACGTAACCACTGAATACTGCGCTAAACTTTTTTGGCATTGTAAATGGCTGATACGGCGATGTGACTAATATGTTTGCTGTCATGACGATCTCCTGTAACGTTACCTGAGTATAATAACAGTATTGACGCCAGTGGGCATCATGCTAGTATTTAAGTGTGGTGAATGCGAAGTCTGATTCGCTGGGTGGTGTAGTTTCGAGGGCCGCTGCGTTGCTTGCAACGTCTACACCTCCATTCGTGACGCGGGTTAACATACGAAAATGCAGGAGATCAGTGCCTGCCACCACAACAAATCCGCAGCACCTTACCGAAAGGCAATGCCAATAAGACCAATCGGACGCCCACAGAGATGTGGGCAACAAACTCAATCCAGAGGTGCGAACATGAATCAACTAATGTCCTTAAATGGCGAAATGACAATGGGAACCCGTGAGATTGCTGAATTGCTTGGAAAGCAGCATCATCACATAAAGGGCTCTGCAAATTACTTGGTCAGCAAGTCACTGATCAATGGGGGTGTCGCGCTCGCCGATACACCCTATGTTAACGAGCAAAACAAGCAAACCTACACTGAATACCGGCTAAACAAGCGTGACTCTATTGTACTGGTTGCTCAGAATAGCCCCGAGTTTACAGCGAGACTAGTTGATAGATGGGCTGAACTGGAAGAAAAGGCAAGCGCTCCTGCGCTGCCAGATTTCAATGATCCAATCGCATCAGCTCGAGCATGGGCAGATGCAAAAGAACAGGCTCTGATCGCCGAGAAGCAATTGGCAATTGCAGCACCAAAAGCTGAGTTCGTTGACAAGTTCGTTGAATCTTCCGGCCTGTTTGGATTCCGTCAGGTTGCCAAAACTCTTGGCGTGAAAGAGAATTGGCTGCGTGAATTTCTGCAAGAGCAGAAGATCATGTACTACCTGAAAGGAAAGCTTACCGCTTACGCAAATCACATCGATGCTGGGCGCTTTCAGTCTCGAGTTGGTGTGGCCGATAATGGCCATAATTTCAATGAGTGCAAATTCACAGCGAAAGGCGTTGAGTGGATCGCAGCGCTGATTGCCGTTGAAAAAGTTAAGGCCCAGTAACGGGCCTTTGGGGGTTATATGGAAGTTGTCACCGTACTTTCTTTTTTCGGTGCTGCGGCACTGGTTACCATCATCGACAGAAAGATTAACCTAAAGCGCGTTCCGCTGTGGATTAGTCTCCCCATTCTGCTTCTGGCTTGGGCCCTTCTGTGAGC